>CAOKIU010000024.1 GCA_948468595.1 uncultured Christensenella sp. | reverse complement strand
GCCCATTGACTTTCAAATGGTGGTGGTCTGCGGCTCCAATGAAAAGCTGAAGAACCGGCTGGACGCGCTGTTGACCGTCAAGCGCCTGACGGTGCTGGGTTTTTCCACGGTGGTGGACGTGCTCATGAGCGCGGCGGACCTGATCGTGACCAAGCCCGGCGGGCTGACGGTCTCCGAGGCCATCGCCAAGAAACTGCCCATGGTGCTCGTCGATCCCATTCCCGGGCAGGAGGACCGCAACATGGACTTCCTCACCAACCACGGCATGGCGATGCGCGTCAACAAATCTCTGCCGGTGGATGTGGTGGTGTGGCAGCTGCTCACCTGCGAGGAGAGGCGGCGCCTCATGCGTCAGGCGCAGGAGGCGTTTGGAAAACCCAACGCCACCGACGACCTGCAAGCGCTGATTGAAAGCTATGAAACGCAAACCCCCGCATAAAAGCGATCCGCGCCAGGAGACGAAAAGTCTCCTGGCGCGGATCTTTGCGTTTAAGCGGTCAGCTAAGGTGCTCGGCGCGGAAGGCGCGGTAGTCCTCCAGGGCCTGGCGCAGCAGGAACGGGGTATCCAGCTGATAGGGGCAGCGGCTGACGCAGGCGCGGCAGTTGATGCAGGTTTCGATCTTTTCCATCTCCTGGGCCCACTCGTCGGTGATGTAGCTCTGATACGGCGCGCGGCGCAGCAGCTGCGGCATGCGCGCGGCGTTGTTGATGATAATCCCCTGGGGGCAGGGCATGCAGTAGCCGCACCCGCGGCAGAAGTCGCCCGCAAGGTCGCGGCGGTCCTTCTCGATGCGCTCGAGCATGGCCTCGTCCAGCGCCGGCGGGTTCTTTTCCAACGCCAGGACCTCGTCCAGCTCGCTGTCGCGCTGAATGCCCCAAATGGGCACCAGGTTGTCAAACCGGCGCAGATACGCCATGGAGGGCGCGGCGCTGGTGAGCAGACCGCCGGCCAGTCCCTTCATGCCGATGACGCCCATGTTCTTCTCCTTGCAGAGCCTGACCAGGTCCAGATCCTGCTCGCTGGAGAGCGCGGAAAGCGGGAACTGCATCGTCTCAAACGCGCCGGACTTAATCTCCTCAAGGGCGACGTCCAGGCGATGAGCGGTCACGCCGATATGGCGGATCATGCCCTGCGCCTTGGCCTTGATCATGCAGGACATCATCTCGTCCGAAGGCATCTGGGAGGGATTGTGGAACTGATAAATGTCGATGTAATCGGTCTTCATCCGCTCAAGAGAGAGCTCCAGATGCTTCCAGAACCCATCGGGCGTGGTGGAGCCGGTCTTGGTGGCGATGAACAGGTCCTTGCGCACGTCCGCAAGACCCATGCCGATCTTCTCCTCACTGTCGGTATAGGCGTTGGCGGTATCGAAGAAATTGATGCCGCCATCAAAGGCGCGGCGGAGCAGGCGGGCGGCCTCCTCCTTGCCCAGGCGCTGCACCGGCAGCGCGCCAAAGCCCGAGCGCGTGGCCCAAATGCCCGTGGAGCCCAGTAGAATTTTTTCCATGTCGGAACCCCCTTCATTGTGTATGTTGATTTGGCTGAAAACTATTTATGTTTACACAACCCTTACCTCGTTATTGTAGCATGTGGCACCCCGGATGAAAAGGGATTTTTGCGCGGAGGGCGGCAAATTTTAGAGAATTGGCGGATTTATCCAAAAAGGTATAGTCAACGAAGGAAATTTATGCTATGATTGCATTAACATATAATTTACATGCTCGGGACCGGGCATGGGCAAGGAGGCAAGGGGCGATGGACGAATTGCAGAGCTATCTGTTCCGCGAGGGCAACTGCGCCTATGCCTATCAATTCATGGGGGCGCACCCGGTCAGGGGCGGATATGCGTTTGCCGTGTGGGCGCCGAACGCCAGGCAGGTCAGCGTCGTGGGCGATTTCAACGCCTGGGACCACACGAAAAACCCGATGAAGAACGACGGCGGCATCTGGACGGCGGTGGTTCCCGGCGTCAAGCAATTCGCCGCCTATAAATACGCCATTTTGGGCCCGGTGGGGTGGGAGATGAAGGCGGACCCCTATGCCTTCCATGCCGAGACCCGGCCCAAAACCGCGAGCAAGACCTTTGACTTGACCAAGTACCGCTGGAAGGATAAGCGGTGGATGGCGGCGCGCGCGTCGTACAACCCGTATGCCAGCCCCATCTCCATTTACGAAATGCATCTGGGCTCTTGGAAGCTGGACGAGGAAGGCCGCCTGTATACCTACGAGCGCATGGCGGATGAGATCGTCCCCTACGTCAAGGACATGGGCTACACGCATGTGGAGCTGCTGCCCGTGATGGAGCACCCGTTTGACGGGTCGTGGGGCTACCAGGTGACGGGCTATTTCGCCGCGACCTCAAGGTTTGGCGACCCCGCGGGGCTGATGCGGCTGATCGACGCCTTTCACCAGGCGGGCGTGGGCGTGATTCTGGACTGGGTGCCGGCGCACTTTCCCAAGGACGCGCACGGCCTGAGCCGTTTTGACGGCGCGCCGCTTTATGAAAACGCGGACCCGCGCCGCGGGGAAAACGAGCAGTGGGGCACCTGCATGTTCGATTTCGGCCGCAACGAGGTGCGCTCCTTCCTCAAGTCCAGCGCGGTGTTCTGGCTGGATGTATTCCATGCCGACGGCTTGCGCGTGGACGCGGTTTCGTATATGCTCTACCATGATTACGGCAGGCCGGAGGGCAAGTGGCTGCCCAATCAATACGGCGGCCGCGAGAATTTGGAGGCCATCTCCCTGCTGCGCGAGATCAACGAGATTGCCTACCGGGATTTCCCGGGCATTATGATGTGCGCGGAGGAGGCCACCTCCTATCCCCTGGTTACGGCGCCCACCTACCAGGGCGGCCTGGGGTTTGGGTTCAAGTGGAACATGGGTTGGATGCACGACGTGCTGGACTACATGGAAATGGACCCGATTTACCGCAAGTATCACCACGACAAGATGACGTTTTCGCTCTTTTACGCCTTTTCGGAAAACTACATCCTGCCCTTCTCGCACGACGAGGTGGTGCATGGCAAAAAGAGCATGCTCGATAAAATGCCCGGCGACATTTGGCAGAAATTCGCCTCGCTGCGCGCGCTGTTTGGTTACATGTTCGCGCACCCCGGCAAAAAGCTGATGTTCATGGGCGCGGAGTTCGGCCAGTTCATCGAGTGGAAGGAGCTGGAACAGCTGGATTGGTTCCTTCTGCTGTATGAAAAGCACCCCGATTTGAAGAAGTACGTGCGCGATCTCAACCAAGTCTACCGCGACCATTCGGCGCTGTACGCCCAGGACGGTTCCTGGGACGGCTTTACCTGGTGCAACGCCGACGACCAGAACAACTCCACCTTTTCCTTTGTCAGGAGCGACGGGGCTTGGCGCCGGGTGATGGCGGTCTGCAACTTCACGCCCAATTATTGGGAGCGGTACCGCATCGGCGTGCCCAAGGCCGGCGTTCTGCGCGAGGTCTTTAATTCCGATTCCTTTGAATACGGCGGGTCGGGCAAGGGAAACGGGGATCGGGTCATCCGCACGCAGGATCTCCCCTTCAACGGCCATCGCTACAGCGTGGAATTGACGCTGCCGCCGCTGTCGTGCATCTACTTGGAGCTTGACGCCTATAGGGGCGCGCATCCGCGAAAGCGCAAAGCCGCAAAGCCCTGAAAATCACAAAAAGGGCTTGCTTTTCAATATTTTTAGAAGAGGGTGTATTCATGGGTAAAAAATGTGTCGCCATGCTGTTGGCTGGCGGGCAGGGGAGCCGTTTGGGCGTTTTGACCAAGAATATGGCGAAGCCTGCCGTACCGTTTGGCGGGAAGTATCGCATCATCGACTTTCCGCTGTCCAACTGCTCCAATTCCGGCATCGACGTCGTCGGCGTGCTGACGCAGTATCAGCCGTTGGAGCTCAACTCCTATCTGGGCAGCGGCATGCCCTGGGATTTGGACCGCTTAACCGGCGGTGTGTTTGTTCTGCCCCCCTACATCAAGGGGAAGTCCGGCACCTGGTACAAGGGAACGGCCAACGCCATCTACCAGAACCTGGCCTTTATCGAGCAGTACGACCCCGAATACGTGCTCATTCTCTCGGGCGACCACATTTACAAGATGGATTACTCGGCCATGATCGCCATGCACGAGAAAAAGCAGGCCGATTGCACCATCGCCGTCTATTCCGTGCCGTGGAGCGAGGCGTCCCGCTTCGGCATCATGAACACCGACGAAAAGGGCGACATTGTCGAGTTTGAGGAAAAGCCCGCCGAGCCCAAGTCCAACAACGCCTCCATGGGCATTTACGTGTTCAATTGGAAGGATTTGAAGCAGTATCTGATTGAGGACGAGGCAAACCCCGAATCCTCCAACGATTTTGGCAAGAACATCATTCCCCGGATGCTTGCCGAGGGCAAGCACATGGTGGCCTACTCCTTTGAGGGCTATTGGAAGGACGTGGGCACCATCGAGTCGTTGTGGGAGGCCAATATGGACCTGCTGCAATCGCCGCCCGCCTTTAACCTTTACGACAGCTCCTGGCGCATTTACGCCAGAAATCCCATCCTGCCGCCGCACTACATTTCCGAAACCGCGCAGGTGACCGATTCCATGGTCACGGAGGGGTGCACGGTCTCGGGCAAGGTGGATCACTCCATCCTCTTCTCCGGCGCGACGGTGGAGGAGGGCGCGGTGGTGGAAAATTCCGTCATCATGAACGGCGCGCGCATTCAGAAAGGCGCCAGGGTGCGCCGGGCCATCGTCTCGGAAAACGCCGTGGTGGGACCCGATAGCGTGGTGGGCGGCAACGGCCGCATCGCCGTGGTGGGACAGGAGACCGTCCTTGGGGAGTACTCCGTGGTCAAGCCCGGCGAGCAGGTGGACGCTGAGGTACTGCTAAAGCGCATGGCCAAGGATCAGGAGGAAGCAAAATGAAAGACGTATTTGGCATGATTTATACCAGTGACGAGAGCGATGTGCGTCTGCGCGATTTGACCCGCTCCCGTTCCATCGCGGCCATGCCCATTGGCGGAAGATACCGCGTCATCGATGTACTGCTGAGCAACATGGTGCACTCCCAAATCACCAACGTGGGGCTCATCACCCAGCGCAATTACCATTCGCTGATGGACCATTTGGAGAGCGGCAAGGCATGGGACCTCAACCGCAAGCGGGACGGACTCTTCATTCTGCCGCCCTATGTCACCCGCGGCAACACGGGCAGCTATTCCGGAATGCTGGACGCCATCCGCTCCAATCTGGGCTATGTGCGCAGGTCCGCCCAGCGCTACGCCCTGATCTCCGGGTCGTCCACCGTCTTTAACATGAAGTTTGACGACATGATGAAAAAGCACCTGGAGACGGGTGCGGACATCACGATTCTTTACAACGTGCCTGCGGAAAACGAGCTCAAGGGCGACGCGGAGCGCACGCATCTTAAGATGGATGAAGAGGGCCGCGTGGTGGATATCGAGGTCTCGCCCCGGCTGCACAGCTACCCCAACGTATCCATGGATGTCTACATCATGGACAAGGCGCTGCTGACCTACCTGGTGGAGGTCTCCGCCGCGCATTACCGCACCGACTTTGTGCGCGACGTACTGCTCAAGCAGCTGTCCGAGCTCAAGGTCTACGGCTACCGCTACGATGGGTATGTTTCCCGCATCGAATCCATCTCCTCCTACTACAAGCTCAACATGGATATGCTCAATGGCGAGATTCGCACCCCCTTGCTATACCGGCCCAATCCGGTGTATACTAAGGTCAAGGACGAGGTCCCCGCGCGCTACGAGGCCAGCGCCAAGGCCGTCAATTCCCTGGTGGCCGATGGCTGCATCATCGAAGGGACGGTGGAAAATTCCGTCCTGTTCCGCGGCGTGCGCGTGGGCAAGGGCGCGGTGGTCAAGGACTGCATCCTGATGCAGGGCGTGGAGGTGCAGGACGGCGCGCAGCTGAGCAACGTCATTGCGGACAAGGATGCGTTCATCAAGCGCGACCGCCGGATCGTGGGCCAGGAGAGCTATCCGGTCGTCATTGAGAAGAACGCGGTGATCTAAGGCCCGGTTAAGGGACAAAACAGAAAGGCGGGAGATGCGTGAAGATCCTGTTTGCAACCTCGGAATGCGTACCCTTTGTCAAGACCGGCGGTTTGGCGGACGTGGCCGGCGCGCTGCCCAAGCAGCTAAAGAAGCTGGGCGCTCAAGTGCGCGTGATCCTGCCTCTATACCGCGATGTCGCTCCCAAGTGGCGCGAGCAGATGGAGCATTTGACTTACTTTTACGTCAATCTCGGCTGGAGGCGGCAGTACTGCGGCATTGAGACCCTCAAAGTGGACGGCGTGACCTTCTACTTTATTGACAACGAGTTTTACTACAACCGGCCATCGGTCTACGGCTGGGGCGGGGACGAGGGAGAGCGGTTCGCCTTCTTTGACCGCGCGGTGCTCGAGGCCCTACCGCTGATCGACTATAAGCCGGACGTATTGCATTGCCATGACTGGCAGACGGGACTCATCCCCGTGCTGCTCAAGCGGCAATACGCCGCGCTGCCCTTCTATCAGGGCATTCACACCGTCTTTACCATCCACAACCTGCAATACCAGGGCGTGTTTGGCATGGACTATATTGAGGACCTGATGGGCTTTGGCTGGGATGCCTATACCAACGACAAGTTGGAGTTCTTCGGCGCGGCCTCCTTTATGAAGGGCGGGCTGGTCTATGCCGATGAAATCACCACCGTCAGCCCCACCTATGCCGCGGAGGTGCAAACTGCCTACTACGGCGAGCGGTTGGACGGTTTGCTGCGCGCGCGGCGGGAGAGCTTGACGGGAATCCTCAACGGCATCGACGTGGAGGAATACAACCCCAACAAGGATCCTCTGATTGTGCAGAACTACAACGTGGTCACCCAGGGCAAGCGCAAGGCCGTCAACAAGGCCGCCTTGCAGGAACAGCTGGGCCTGGACGTGCGGCCGGACGTGCCGATGATCGGCATGGTGACGCGCCTATCCTCGCAAAAGGGATTGGACCTGGTCGAGCGCGTGCTGCCGGAGATTATGAACTTGGATACCCAGCTGGTGGTGCTGGGCATGGGCGAGGAGAAGTTCGTCAACCTCTTCAACTGGGCGGCACACCGGTATCCCGGCAAGGTGGCCTCTTGGAATCAGATGAACCACGAATTGGCGCACCGCATCTATGCGGGATGCGATTTGTTCCTCATGCCCTCGGCCTTTGAGCCCTGCGGCCTGTCCCAGATGATCTCGCTGCGCTATGGCACGGTGCCCATTGTGCGCGAGACGGGCGGGCTGAAGGATACGGTCAAGCCCTTTAACCCCGTCACGGGCGAGGGCGTGGGCTTTACCTTCTACTCCTATAACGCCCACGACATGCTCGACGCCGTCACGCGCGCGGTGACCACCTACCGCGAGGACAAGAAGGCATGGCGCAAGATCATCGGCAACGGCATGCGCGGCGAATACAGCTGGCAGGCCAGCGCGAAGAAGTACATGGAGCTCTACGAAAAGCTCGCGCCGGAGCAGGCCGTGACACCGGAAGCGGAGGACGCGCAGGACGAAACCGACGAATAAACGCGCAAAGAGCCGGGGCAGCCCGCAATGGCTGTTCCGGCTCTTTTTAAACAATGCAAAAGGCCCGCCGATGGCGGGCCTTTTGCATGTCCTTTAAGCCTTCTTGGCAAAGTAATCGTTCAGCGCGGCGACCAGCGCGTCCACGTCGCAGCCGTGAACCTGACCGGCCTGCTCCAGGGACTCCATCTGGGAGAAGGGGCAGGTGGTGCAGTGCATGCCGTATTCGTTGAGCAGCTTGGCGGTCTCGGGGTCCTGGCGAATGACCTCGCCGATGGTCATATTCTTATTGACAACAAACATGAATTTTGACCTCCTTCGTCTTCTTAAGACAGTATACCCATATCATAGCGCAACCAAACGCGATGCGCAAGACCTAAGCCTTAAAATATACCGGCTCCAACGGGGGCAGGGTGATCTCGCCGACTTGCCGCGTCAGATGCGCAAGACACGGGTCCGCGGAGTCGGTCAGCAGCGTCAGCGGCGCGGGGCCGCGGTTGATCGCAAAGAAAACACAGCCGTTGTTGGCCTTGCGCCCCAGCGCATCCCGTCCGTTTTCCACCCGCCGCACCACAAAGAGCACGTCCGGGTGCGGCGCGAGGAGATCCATCTCCCCTCTGCGCCAGAGCGGTTCGGCCTTGCGGCGCGCGATGGTCCGCTCGTAGTATTGCACCAACTCTTGATCCTCATGTCCCCAAGGGTAGGCGCCGCGATTGTAGGGGTCGCCCGCGCCCTGCATGCCCGCCTCGTCCCCATAGTAGACGCAGGGCATCCCCGGCAGCGCGCAGACCAGCGCAAACAGCGCCATCAGCCGCTTTTTAGCCATTTCGTAGCGTGGGGCGTCCAGGGTGAGGCCGCGCCAGGCCTCCTTTGGCATGTCCTCGCCCGAGCGCCCTGCCAGCACGTTGAGCACGCGCGCGCGGTCGTGACTGCCCACCAGGTTCATCAGCGCATAAAACATTTGCGGCGGGTAGTTTTCCTTGAGGGAGTTGACCCGGCGCGCAAAGTCATCGCTCGTGCCCTTGCCGGTGAAAAAATCGAGCAGCGCCGCGCGCAGAGGGTAGTTCATCACACTGTCCAAGGAGCGGCCCAGCGCGTAGGACCGAAGGCGGCCGTAAGCCACTTTGTTGGAAGCATCCTCCCAGACCTCGCCCAGCACAGCCGCTTCCGGGTCCTCCTCCTTGACGCGGGCGCGCAGCTGGCAGATAAAGTCATCGGGCAGTTCGTCCGCCACGTCCAGCCGCCACCCCGACGCCCCTCGCCGAATCCATTGGGAAACGACGCTGTTCTCATCATGGATGATGAAATCGCGGAAGGACGGGCAGTTTTCGTCCACCTCCGGCAGGGTTTTGACGCCCCACCAGCAGTCGTACTCTTCGGGGAAGCGCTGAAACTTGTACCAGGGAGCGTAGGGGGAGTCCTCGGATTGATAGGCGCCCAGCGCGTTATACAGACCGTAGCGATTGAAATACACGCTGTTGTCCCCCGTATGGGAGAAGACGCCGTCCAGCATCACGCGGATGCCGTAGGCCCGCGCGGCCCGGCACAGGCGCTCAAAGTCCGCGTTGACGCCAAAGGTGGGGTCCACGCGCGTGTAGTCGCCCGTATCGTACTTGTGATTGGACTGCGCCTCAAAAATGGGGTTGAGGTAGAGCACCGTGACCCCCAGTTTTTTGAGGTAGGGCAGCTTTTCCATCACCCCGTGCAGGTTGCCGCCGAAAAAGTCGTGGCCCAGGTTGCTGCCCACGGCCTGATTGGAGTACTCATTGGGCAGCTCATCCCAGCGCAGGTGCGTGACAAGGCCGCTCTTCTTGGAGAGCAGCGGCGCGCCGCCGTCGCAGAAGCGGTCGACAAAGATCTGGTACATCACCCCATCGTGCATCCAGGCGGGCACGCGAAAGTCCCGGTCGTAGACCGTGATCTGGAACGAGGGCGGGAGCTCCCGGGACACGCGGCCCTCGCCGCCCAGGCCCTGCTCGTTATTGCCGTACCAGAGCGATTCGCCGCCGGTCTCCACCAGGAAGGTGTACCAGAGAATCGCCGGCTCCTCGGGCAGGTTGAGCATGCACTCATACAGATACCCGCCGTCCATATAGCCGCGCAAATGCATGGGCAGCTTCTTTTCCCCTTGCTCGGACCACAGGCGCAGCGTACAGGACGCGCCCTCGGGCGCGGTCAAGCGCAGGCGCACACAGCTGCCGCAGGGCCTTGCGCCCTGCGGCCAGCGGTATTTCTCTTGCTGGGAATCGTGCTTGAGTGTGGACATGGCGTTTATCGGCCTCCATGGATCGGTTCGAGGTGCCAGATTTTATCAATATATTCGCCAATGGTGCGGTCGGAGGAAAAGTAGCCGGACTGCGCCACGTTGATGACCGCGCTGCGCCACCAGGCGCGCGTGTTGTAGAGCTTGCCCACCAGTTCCTGCTTTCTTGCGTAATCGTCAAAATCGCGCAGAACAAGATAGGGGTCCGCCATGCCGCCGTTGTCGCCGAAGAGCAGGGCATGGTACAGTTCGGAGAAGACGCGGTTGCCGCCCAGAGTGCCGTCCACCATTTGGTCCATGATGTGGCGGATGATGGGGCTCTGCTCGTAGACCTCTCCGGCGCGGTAGGCGTTGCCCGCGTAGAGCGCGTCCACCTGGTCGCTGGTCAGGCCGAAGATGAAGATGTTCTCCCTGCCCACGCGGTCGCAGATCTCGATGTTGGCGCCGTCCATCGTGCCGATGGTAAGGGCGCCGTTCATCATAAACTTCATGTTGCCGGTGCCGGACGCCTCCTTGCCCGCGGTGGAGAGCTGTTCGGAGAGGTTGGCCGCTGGCATCAGATGCTCGGCGCAGGTGACGCCGTAGTTTTCCAGGAAGATGATTTTGATCATCTGACTGGCGCGCGGGTGCTTCGCCACCAGCGCCGCGACGGCGTTGATGAGCTTGATGATGAGCTTGGCGCGCATGTAGCCGGGCGCGGCCTTGGCCCCGAAGAGGAAGGTGCGCGGCTTGATTTCGAATGTCGGGTCCTCCACAATGCGGTTGTAGAGGGAGATGACGTGCAGGATGTTGAGCAGCTGGCGCTTGTACTCGTGCAGGCGCTTGGCCTGAACGTCGAGCATCGTTTCCGGATCAAAGGCGGTGTCCTGATGACGGGCCAGCCACGCGCCGAAATCCCGCTTGTTCTCCTGCTTGATCGCGGCGAACTTCTCCAGAAACGCGCTGTCATCGGCAAAGGGCATCAGGTCGACAAGGCGTTCGGGGTCCTTGATCCACTTGTCGCCGATGGCCTCGGTGATCAGGGAAGAGAGCCGGGGGTTCGCGCACAGAAGCCAGCGGCGGTGCGTGATGCCGTTGGTGATGCCCAGGTATTTTTCGGGCTCCATGGCGTAGTAGTCGTGGAAGGTGGACTTTTTGAGAATCTCGGCATGCAGCTGCGAGACGCCGTTGACCGAGTAGGCGTAGGCGCAGCAGAGGTTGGCCATGTGAACCTGACCATAGGAGAGGATGGCCAGGCCGCCGATGCGCTCCCACTGGCCGGGATAGGCCTTCCACAGCTTCTGGCAGAAGTCCTCGTTGAGACCTTGCAGGATCTGGTAAATGCGCGGCAGCGTGGTTTTGAGCATGTCCTCGGGCCAGCGCTCCAGCGCCTCGGCCATGATGGTGTGGTTGGTGTAGGCAAAGGTGTGCTCCACCACATTGCGCGCGTCCTCCCAGGACATCTCCTCCTGGTCGATGAGGATGCGCATCAATTCCGGAATGGCAAGGCCCGGGTGCGTGTCGTTGATGTGGATGCAGACCTTTTCGGGCAGGCGGGTCAGGTCGCTGCCATAGTGCTTTTTGAAGTTCTGAATGATGTACTGCACCGTTGCGGAGGTGAAGAAGTAGTGCTGCTTGAGGCGCAGCTCCTTGCCCTCGTAATGGTTGTCCTCGGGGTAGAGGATCTTGGAAATCACCTCGGCCAGGTTGCGCTCATCCATGGCGCGCACGTAATCGCCCTTGTTGAAGTACTCCATATTGATGCGCTTGGGCGCGCGGGCCGACCACAGGCGCAGGGGCACGACGTTATCCACATCGTAGCCAACGCAGGGCAGGTCATAGGGCACGGCAAGGACAGTGGTATACCCCACATGCTTGTAGACCTTGCGCTCGCCTACCCATTCCTCTTCCACCCGGCCGCCGAAGTGCACTTCATAGGGATCGCCCTGCTGCACCTCCCAAACATTGCCGTTTTCCAGCCAGGAATCCGGCAGCTCCACCTGGTTGCCGTCCACGATTTTTTGGCGGAACAAGCCGTATTCATAGCGGATGGAGCATCCCATCGCGGGCATATCCAGCGTGGCCAAGGAATCCAGGAAGCAGGCCGCCAACCGCCCAAGTCCGCCGTTGCCCAAGCCCGGATCGTTCTCCTGTTCGGCAATGGCGTCCAAGGAGATATTTAAGTCCGCCAGCGCCCGCTGATAATCCGCGGTTCGAACCAAATTGAGTATGTTGTTGTGCAGCGCGCGGCCCATCAAAAATTCAACGGACAGATAGTATATCCGCCGGCTCTTTTCCGCATGGCGCAAATGGCGCGACTCCACGAATTTATCCATGATCTGGTCCCGGACGGTGAGCGAAACCGCTTGATAAATCTGATTTTCAGTGGCTTCGTCCAAGGTGCAGCCGAAGCTGCGCTCGAGGTTGCCCACGATGGAGTCCTTAATCCAGTCGACGTTATAAATGCGTTCCATTTCTCATCCTCCAAACTGCATGCAGGTCCAAAATCATCTCGCTGTTTGATTCTAACATATTCCACAGTACGGTACAAGAAAAAATATGGTGAAAAGCGGGCTTTTTGCGGATTATCTGAAACAAAGCCGCGCTCAGATCGACTAACTTTCAAAGGCGGGCGAAAAAATGAAACGCTCCTTCCCAGTTTATTGTGCATGCCGGAACAAAAATTATGTGCGGAAGAAATCGCCGCGCGCGGGTTGGCGCGCCAAGGTCCGGCACTTGTAACGAAGTTGTAGCTATTTCCATATTCTGTTGAAAATTGCCAATATCGCCGATATAATGAATTTGGCGGACGAAAAGCGTCCGGCATCAATCCATTTTGGGGGTATATGCAATTTGAATGCGAGAAAATGGAAGAGCGCGGCGGCAACGGCGCTTGCGGCCGTCACGCTCGCGTGCATGACGATAACGTCCTACGCTTCCACCGCCACGGGCACGGCCACAGGCACGGTGCTGGTGCGCGAAAAGGCGTCAACCTCGTCCACGGCGCTTTCCACCATTAAAAAGGGACAAACCGTGACCGTGCTGGGCGTGGAGGGCGATTGGGTTAAGGTCAAGGACGGATCGCGCACCGGCTACATCGCCAAGCGCTATCTGGACATCGAGGGGAAGGTATCCACCTCCACCTCATCCTCTTCCTCGTCCTCGTCGTCCTCCGGCGGCAGCAGCCAGAGTAGCGTGCTGCGCAAGGGCGATGAAAACGAGGCGGTCAAGGCCATGCAGAAAAAGCTGATCGCCTTGGGCTTCCTCGATACGGACGCGACGGGGCGCTTTGGATCGGCCACCAAGGAGGCGGTCAAGGCGTTCCAAAAGAGCGTGGGCCTCTCGGCGGATGGCGTGGTGGGCAGCTCTACCATGAGCGCGCTGCTGGGCGCCGCGGAGATTCCGGTGATTCCCGAGGAGGGCGCCGGGGATAAGGGAAGCCAGAACACGTCCTCTTCCTCGGCCGCCATGCAAAAGGGCGACGAGGGCGCATCGGTTACGAACCTTCAAAAAATGCTCATCGAGCTTGGATACCTCAAGACCGACGCTACGGGCTATTTTGGCTCGGCGACCAAGGCCGCTGTGACCGCGTTCCAAAAGGACAGCGGCTTGGCGGCGGACGGCGTTGCGGGCAAGGCGACCGTGGCGGCGCTGGAGAAAAAGACGGGCGCGTCCAATACGTCCTCCTCCTCGAGCGCGCTCAAGGAAGGGGACGAGAACGACCAGGTCAAGCAGATGCAGCAGCTCCTCATTGATGCGGGATATCTCAACACCAAGGCCACGGGCTTTTTCGGCTCGCTGACGGCAGCCGCGGTGCGCGCCTTCCAGAAGGATCACGACCTGAAGGCGGATGGCGTGGTGGGGCAGGCGACCATGACGATGCTCAAGAAGTCCTCCCAGAACACCAGCGGGGGCGGCTCCTCCTCGGGCGGATCTTCCTCGGGTGGCTCCTCGTCCGGCGGTTCCTCTTCCGGCGGTCATGTGGACGATGGCAACGATGGCGCCGCGGGCAACGTCACCCATGTCGAGGAGACGCGCTACAATGGGGACATCGTGCTGGAGGATTGGTGGTCGGGCAAGATCGATTCCCTGATCAAGCGCGGCCAGACCTATACCGTGACCGATGTTGCCACCGGCAGATCCTTCCGCTGCGCGCGTTATGGCGGCTCCAATCACCTGGATTCCGAGCCCTATACCGCGGAGGACGCGGCCATTATGGAGGAGATCTTCGACTACAACTGGACCTGGTCCGCGCGGGCGATTCTCTTGACTTACGACGGCGTGACCTATGCCGCGGCCATGAACGGCATGCCGCACGGCGGACAGAAGATCACCACCAACAACTTCAACGGTCAGTTCTGCATCCACTTCCTCAACAGCCGCACGCACGGCGGCGATCAGGTAAATCAGGACATGCAGGCGCGCATCATGGAGGCATTTTATTCCCGTTAGTCCGTTCAAGGGGCAGGCGCTGTAAACCGATTTGTGGGTTCACAGCGC
This sequence comes from uncultured Christensenella sp., assembly GCA_948468595.1. Classification (GTDB taxonomy): domain Bacteria; phylum Bacillota; class Clostridia; order Christensenellales; family UBA1750; genus Spyradocola. The sequence continues at coordinate 17,623 of CAOKIU010000024.1, read as the reverse complement.
CCGCCCCTTTTTTGTATGGGATGAATGATTCGCCGCGCGCGTTCATATGCTTAACTAACAACGAAGGGGAGGGCATTGGAATGAACGGACGAGAGGGACTGGAGGAGAAGAACCGCATCGGCCGCGGCCGGGCGCACACGGTGGAGCTGATCAACCGCGAAAGCGCGTCCTTTACAGGGGTGACGGATGTGGAGGCGTTCAACGAGGAGGAGGTTGTGCTGCTGACGGAGCTAGGGGTCATTGTGCTTGCGGGCGAGGGGCTGCACATTGTCAAGCTCAATTTGGATGACGGCGTGCTGGTGGCGGAAGGCCACATCGTCGCCATGGAATATGTACAGGAACAAAAGAGCGGCAAGAAGGGCATGCTGTCGGGGCTGTTTAAATAGAAGGTGAGAATATGCTGTTTGAAACGCTTGGACAAGCGCGCATCTTTCTGCTCATGGCCGCGGTGGGGGCGGTGATCTCCATGCTCTACGACGTATTGTGCCTTGCCAAAACCGCCTTTGGCCGCCGCGGCGCATGGATTTCGGACGCGATGTTTGCATCCGCGGCGGCGGTGCTGCTGTTCATGGGCATGACGCGCGTGCAGATGCCCGGACTGCGCGCCTACGTTTTGCTGGGCATCTGTGTGGGATGGTTTCTCTATGCGGTTTCGCTCTCGCGCCTTCTACATTGGCTGGGCGCGAAAATGAGCGGAAGCGGTCGGAAAAAGCAGGCCGTAAAAGGTTGACAATACAAATTGTAGCCGCTATACTTTTACAATAAAGAAGGCGCGAAAGGATGGGTGGCGGCAATGGCAAACAAGCGCAACCGGTCGGCGGCCCGCACCATCCGGCTGGGGCTGGGCGCGTTTTTGTTGCTCCTGGTCGTGGGATATGGCGCGACTTTCTTGCAGCAGCAAAAGAGCATTGCCAGCGCGCAGGCGCGCATTGACGAGCTCAACAAAACGCTTTCGGACTTGCAACTGACGGCCTCGGCATTGGAGAGCGACCTGGAGTTCAGCAAGACAGACGCCTATATCGAGCGCATTGCCCGCGAGGAGTTGGGCTATGTGCGCAATGGCGAAATCAAATTCGTTGAGGGCGAGAGCGCGGCTGGGCTGGACGAGCCGCAGCCGATTGCGCAGCAACCCGACGCACAACAGCCGGACGATCAATAAGAAGGAAAAGAAAAAGGGGCTAAGGCCCTTTTTTTCGTTCGCCGCAAGGCAGGAGGATGAGATTGTACATGGAAAAAATCGCAGTGCTGGACATCGGAAGCAATTCGGTTCGGCTGTTGCTTGCGGATGGCGAGCGGGAGGAACAATTGCTGGAGACCACGCGCCTGGGCCAGGGGGTGGACAAGCGCCGGCTGGAGGAGGCGGCCGTTGCCCGAACGGTGGAGGCCATCGAGCGCTTCTGTGCGCGGGCGCGGCAATGGGGCGCGGTGCGCATCGTCGCCTTTGCCACCTCCGCCGTGCGCGACGCCGAAAACCGCGACGTTCTGTTGGACGCGCTGCTCGCGCGATGCGGCCTTCGCGTCGAAGTTGTGCCGGGGGAGAAGGAGGCGCAGCTTGCGTATTTGGGCGCGGCGGAAGGGCGTCGCGCCCTGGTTTTGGACATTGGCGGCGCCTCGACCGAGCTGGTGGCGGGCGAAGGAAAGGTGGAGCGCGCGGCCAGTTTGCAGGTGGGCGCTGTGCGCCTTTTAAACCGCTTCGGACAGGACCGAGCCGCGGCCACGGCATTTTTGGACGAGCTTTTTGCCGCCTGGCGCGACGAATTTGATGGCTTTGCCGGCGCGCTGTGCTTGGGCGTTGGCGGGACGATTACAACGCTGGCCGCCATGGAGCAGCGGCTTGCCGCCTATGACCCGCGCCGGGTGCATGGCTACGTTTTGACGCGCGCGGCTGTGCGTGCCTGGGTAGACGAAATGTGGGATCTGCCTGCGCAAGCGCGCGTGTTTCCCGGTCTGACCAGGCAGCGAGCGGACATTATCGCGCACGGCGCGCTCATCCTGGAGCGGTTTCAGGGGGCGTTTGGGCAGAACGCGGTGTGCGCCTCGGTTGGAGACAACCTGCGCGGGTATTGGCTCTTTGCACAGGGCGCGGTTCATGTGTGAGGTCATCCGGCGAGCCCGACGCCTTTCATAAGGACTTAAAGGGATGGGGAAGCCTATTGAAGGGGGGAAGCGCGCAGCGAGAAAAGACGAGCGCGCCGTCTTGCGAGTGGGACTGAAGAGGAGAACAACCCGCGCGGGTATTGGCTCTGTGCACAGGGCGCGGTTCAAGTGTGAGGGCATCCGGCGGGCATGACGCCTTTCATAAGGATTTGGAAGAACGGAAGCCTATTGAAGGCGGGAGGCGCGCAGAGAGAAAAGACGAGCGCGCCGTCTTGCGAGTGGGGACTGAAGAGGAGAACAACCTGCGCGGGTATTGGCTCTGTGCACAGGGCGCGGTTCATGTGTGAGGTCATCCGGCGAGCCCGACGCCTTTCATAAGGACTTAAAGGGATGGGGAAGCCTATTGAAGGGGGGAAGCGCGCAGCGAGAAAAGACGAGCGCGCCGTCTTGCGAGTGGGACTGAAGAGGAGAACAACCCGCGCGGGTATTGGCTCTGTGCACAGGGCGCGGTTCATGTGTGAGGGCACTCGGCGAGCATGACGCCTTTCATAAGGACTTAAAGGAACGGAAGCCTATTGAAGGCGGGAGGCGTGTAGTGGGAAAAGACGATCTTGCTGTCTCGCGAGTGGAACTGAAGAGCGGGGCAATTGCTGGCACACTAAATCTGCACGGAAATTGGCTCTGTGTGGGGGCAGCCGACTGCGGCAGCCCCCTTTCGTCGCCAGAAGATCTGGCGTTTGAAAAAATGGGTTCAAAGTCTGTGGGGTAGAGCCTGCGAAGATGCATTCGCGGCTCGTCCGACATGCGAGATCGGGGGCGACGGAATGTTGGCGGCGGATGGATTCTACCTGCGCGAGCGTCGCCAAGCAGACAAAAGGACGGCCCTGCCGGGGCCGCCCTTTTAAATTGCGAATGGGGTCATTCATTCATCATCTGGATGGCGTCGGAAATGGCCTTGGCCGAGGTGCGAAGCTGGTCGAGCTCCTCCTCGCTCAGATGGATGGGCAGCACCTGCTCCACGCCCGTCACCCCCACGATGCAGGGCAGGCTCAGGCATACCTCCTCAAGCCCGTATTGGCCGGTGAGCAGGGAGCTGACGGTGAGGATGGACTGCTCGTCGCGCAAGATCGCCTCCACGATACGCCTGACGGCCAGCGCCACGGCGTAATAGGTCGCACCCTTGCCCTCGATGATCTGATAGGCTGCGTTGCGCACTTTTTCGTGGAATTCGGACTTGACGTTTGCGGAAAGACTGCCCTCGCAGTCCGCACACAGGCCGCAGTATTCGTCCATGTCCATGCCCGCGATGGACGTCAAGCTCCAGGCGGGAAGCTCGGTATCGCCATGCTCGCCCAGAACGTAGGTATGCACGTTGCGCGGGTCGATGCCCGTGTGCTGGGAGAGCAGATAGCGCAGGCGCGAGGTATCCAGCACCGTGCCCGAGCCCAGAACCTGGTTTTTGGGCAGGCCGGAGAGCTTCCAGGTGACGTAGGTCAGCACGTCGCAGGGGTTGGTGACCACAAGCAGGATGGCGTGCGGCGCATATTTGACCACTTGGGGCACGATATTGCGGAAAACGGCGATGTTCTTGCGCGTCAGGTCCATGCGCGTTTCGCCGGGCTTTTGATTGGCGCCGGCGGTGAGGATGACAATATCCGCGTGCTCGCAGTCGGCATAGGTGCCCACCTTGATCTCCGCGGGCGGACAGAGCGGAATGCCGTGGGCAAGGTCCAGCACCTCGCCCTGCGCCTTCTTCTCATTCAGGTCGATGAGCACCAGTTCCGAGGCCAGGCCCGAGAGCAGCAGCGTATAGGCGGTGGTGGCGCCCACCTGGCCCGCGCCGACCACGACGATCTTGTTTCCCTGTTTCTTCATACTTTCCCCTCCTTTACTTTGACGGGAGTTGGGAATAGCATACCCATTTGGAAAGCGTTTGAATCGTTAAGTTCTCGATTCGGCGTCCACCACGCGGCGGGCGACATCCGGCACGTTGGTGATCAGCGCGCCGCAGCCAAGGGCCTGAAGCGACGCCATGCGCGCGGGGTCATCCACCGTCCAGGGGTTGATCGCAATGCCGTTGCGCAGGCAGTTTTCCGCCGCGCCGGGCACCAGCAGCGCTCTTTCATGCGGATGAATGGCGTCGGCGCCCAAGTGCAGGGCGTAAACGTGAGGGTCCACCATCGCCTCGGAATAGAGCAGGCCGATGCGCGCGTTCGGATCGGCCTTGCGCGCGAGCATGAGCGAATAGTGGTTGAAGGAGGAGTAGAGCACCCGGTCGGCAAGGCCGAAGGCGCGCACCATCTCCACCGTCCTTTGCTCAAGCCCCTCGTAGAGCACCACGCCCGACTTGATCTCGATGTTGAGAAACAGACCGTTGGTCTTTAAAAAGGCGAGGACCTCTTCCAGGGTGGGAATGCGCGCGCCCGCGTACTCCGCCTTGCCACAGGAGACATCCAGCGCCTTGAGCTCCTTGAGCGTCATTTCGCCAACCATGCGGTCCACGCCGCCCGTCACGCGCCGCACGTTTTCGTCATGCGTGACCACCAATTCCCCGTCCAGGGAAAGATGAACGTCCAGCTCAAACCCATCCGCGCCCATTTTTTCCGCCAGGCGAAACGCCTCCATCGTGTTTTCCGGCGCGTAGGCCGACGCCCCGCGGTGCGCCCATACCTTTGCCATGTTGTCCTCTCCTTTGTAAAGTTTTTCTACATTTGATTATATCTTGAATCTACACAATTGTACATCGGAATGCTATAATGAGGAAGAAAAAATTTGAGGAGGAAGTTGACGATGACGACGAAAAAAGCCAAGCCGCAGCAGACGCCCGAACAGCGTTACAACGCAGCCAGAGGGAACCTGATGTTGGTGGTGATCTTTACCGCGATCAACGTGGTGATGCTGATGCTGGGCACCAACACGCAGTTCCTGTTCTCGGCGGCGTTTCCCAGCGTCGCCTATGCCGTAGGCGATTTCCTGACGGTGGAGACGGGCATTGAGCTGTTCCGCGTTGGCGCGCTGATGCTGGCGCTGGGCAACATCGGGCTGTACCTGCTGTGCTGGTTTTGCTCAAAGAGGCACCGCGGGTTCATGGTCTTTGCCCTGATTCTCTTTATCCTGGACTGCCTGGCCTTCCTGAGCAAATTCGTGCTGTACGAGATTGACGCTTCCATCGCCATGGACGTGGTGTTCCACATCTGGGTGCTTTGGGCGCTGATCTCCGGCGTGGTGGCCATGGCGGCCCTGAAAAAGCAGGAGCGGCAGGCGGCGCTGGACCCCGCGCAGGCGGCACAGCCCGCGCCCGAGGATCCGTACCACACCCAGCCCGAGCCGCAGGCAGCCGCTGCGGAAGGCGAGCAGCGCGGCACGGACCAATCGGTTTAAAAGGCGCGGTCTTGGCGCGCAAATGCGTCAAGAAAAAAATTCCCGGGCGTTTGGTTGACAAACCCGGAAAAGATGGGTATAATACGCTGCATAAGGTGATGACGGGAACAAGTAACCCCGAAAGGCCGCCAAAGAGAGCCCTGGTTAGGTGGAACAGGGCGCGTCGCTTTTCGATGGTGAATACATCCCCGAACTGCTTTGCCAAAGGCGCGAGCGCGCTCAGTAGTAAAAGACGGAGGCCCCCGTTACCATGGGCGCGGCGGAATGTTGGTTCTGCCGGGAAAGGCTGGGCGTTTGCCCGGTAAATGGAAGTGGTACCGCGGTTGTATGGCCGCCTTCCCCAAGGGGAGGGCGGCTTTTAATTTACCGACGAAAGAGAAAGGCGTAAGAAAAATGGAAATTCAGTTTGCCAAGCGTTTTGACGGCATCTCGGGCAGTGCCATCCGAGACATCTTTAAACTCCTGACCAATCCCGCCATCATCTCCTTTGCGGGCGGAAATCCCGCGAATACGGCGCTGGAAAGCGACGTGATCTCGCGCCTGGCCCTCAAGGTGCTGGCCCAGAACGGTACCCAATTGCTGCAATACGGCCAGACCGAGGGCTACGCCCCCCTGCGGGAATCCGCGGCGGAGTTCTTCCGCCACAACGGCGTCGACGCCAAGCCGGAGGAGCTGCTGCCCGTCACCGGCAGCCAGCAAGCGCTCGACCTGATCTGCAAGGCGCTGATCGACCCGGGCGACACGATGCTGGTGGAGAGCCCCACCTTCCTGGGCGCTCTGCAAACCTTCAAGCTCTACCAGGCAAACCTGGTGCCGGTGGAAACGGACGAGGACGGCGTCATTCCCGAGCTGCTGGAGGAGAAGATCAAGCGCCACCACCCCAAGCTCATCTACCTGATTCCCACCTTCCAAAACCCCACCGGCCGCACGCTCACCCTCGAGCGCCGCAAGCAGGTGGCGCAGATCGTGGCAAAGTACGGGGTGATGCTCATCGAGGACGATCCCTACCGCGATCTTCGCTATGCCGGCGAGCCGCTGCCCGCCATCAAGTCCTTTGACGAGAGCGGGCGCGTGCTCTACTGCAACAGCTTCTCCAAGATCATCTCGCCGGGCCTGCGCACGGCGGCGGTGGTCTGCACCGATCCCACGATGATGCGCAAGCTGGTCATCGGCAAGCAGTCGACCGATGTGCACTCGCCCAACCTCAATCAGGCGATTGTGGACGCCTACCTGCGCGAGGGCATCTTGATGGAGCACATCCGCATCATCTCCGAAAGCTATGGCAAGCAGATGAGCAAGATGCAGCAGATGCTGGCCACCTTCCCCGCGTCGGTCAAGTACACCCGGCCGGACGGCGGCATCTTCCTCTGGTGCGAGCTGCCCGAGGGCTTCAACGCCACCGACCTATTGAAGACCGCCACGCAGATGGGCGTGGCCTATATCCCCGGCACCCACTTCTATACCCAGCCCGGCACGCACCACAACACCATGCGCCTGAACTTCTCCAACGCCACGCTGGAGAACATTGAAAAGGGCATGAACATCTTTAAGGAGTTGTTTATTTCCGAGGGACTGCGATAATACAGGAGGGAGACCATGAGTACGGAACTTGTAAGAGCGGGGCTTGCGGACGCGCAACGGCTGTGGGAGATGCAGAAGGAGTCCTTTTCCGCGCTGTACGACCGCTATCGGGACGAGGAGACCAATCCCGCCTGCGAGCCGCTGGAAAGGACGCAGCAGCGGCTCCAACAAGCCTTCACGTACTACTATTTCATCGTGGAAAACGGCGAGGTAGCCGGCGCGATTCGCATTCGGGACGCAAAAGACGGCAGCCCCAAGGCCATAAGCCCCATCTTCGTGCTGCCGCGGCACCGGAAACGGGGCATCGCCCGGCGCGCCATCGCCCTTGCCCAGGAGAGGCACGGCGAATTCGGATGGGAGCTTGTAACCATCCAGGAGGAAGCGCCCTTGAGACGCCTTTACGAGGACATGGGCTACCGCGCCACCGGAAAGGCATGGAAGGTCAACGACCGCATGACCCTGATGGTCTATCAAAAATAAGACGCAAGTAAGGAGATAAAAAATGAGCAATGTCATGGACGTGCTGCGCGAGAGAGGCTTTATCGCGCAGACGGTATACGAGGACGATTTATACAAACTGCTGGACGAGGAGAAGGTCACCTTCTACGTGGGATTCGATCCCACGGCCGATTCACTGCACATCGGGCACTACATTCCCATCATGGCCATGGCGCACATGCAGCGCGCCGGGCATCGCCCCATCGCCCTGATGGGCGGCGGCACGGGCCTGGTGGGCGACCCCTCGGGCAAGAGCGAGCTGCGCAAGATGCTCTCGGTGGAGGATGTCAACCGCAACGTCGAGTGCATCAAAAAGCAGATGAGCCGCTTCCTGGATTTTTCGGACGGCAAGGCGCTCATCGTCAACAACGCCGACTGGCTGGCCAAGCTCAATTACATCGATTTCCTGCGCGAAGTGGGCGTGCACTTCTCCGTCAATCGCATGCTCACCGCCGAGTGCTACAAACAGCGCATGGAAAAGGGCTTGACCTTCCTGGAGTTCAACTACATGCTCATGCAGAGCTACGACTTCCTGGAGCTGTGGCGCCAGTACGGCTGCCGGCTGGAGATGGGCGGCGACGACCAGTGGAGCAACATCCTCTCCGGCGCGGACCTCATCCGCCGCAAGGAGCGCAAGGACGCCTTTGCCGTGACCTTTAAGCTCCTGCTCACCCATGACGGCCGCAAGATGGGCAAGACCGAGGCGGGCGCGCTGTGGCTTGACCCCAAAAAGACCTCGCCCTACGATTTCTACCAATACTGGCGCAACGTGGACGATCAGGACGTGGAAAAGTGCCTGGCGCTGCTGACCTTCCTGCCCATGGACGAGGTGCGCCGCCTGGGCGCGCTGGAGGGCGCGGAAATCAACGAGGCCAAGAAGGTGCTCGCCTTTGAGGTGACCAAGCTCGTGCATGGCCAGGAGGAGGCCGAGGCTGCCGCCAAGGCCGCCGAGGCGCTCTTTGGCGGCAGCCGGCTTGCCGGCGCGGTGCCCACCACCGAAATCGAGTCGCTGGAAAGCGGTCGCCGCGTCATCGACCTGATGGTCAAGGCCGGCCTGTGCAAGTCGCTGGGCGAGGGGCGGCGCCTCATCGCCGGCGGCGGCGTGTACGTCAACGACGTCAAGGTAACGGACCCGGAGCAGGAAGTGACCAAGGCGGACTTTACCGATGAGGGACTCATGCTGCGCAAGGGCAAGAAGGCGTATCACAGGCTGCTGCTCAAGTAACAGCGGGAGTTTTTGTCAAGAGCAGCGCCTGCAAAATGCAGGCGGAACGGAAAAACGCTGCATATAACCTCATAACTTAACATTGATAGAGTAAACTGTCGGTTGGCGCATACAGATAGAACGCGCCGGCCGACAGTTTATTTAAGTGGGGGAAACAGCAAAATGAGCCAGTTAAGCCGGGAAGAAGAACTACAGCGGCAAATTGAGCCGCACGCCACGCGCAACATGACGGTATCCATCTTGGAGGGCGTGTTGGACGCCGTGGCCATGGGCATGATCCCGTTGACAACGGTTGTCACCTATTTCATCTCAGACTACGTCAACAACTCCTTTCTTATCGGGTTGCTGCCAACCTTGCAGGCGGCCTGCAACGCGCTGGTGCAAATTCTGATGGGATCGAAAATGAACGGAAGGACGCGGTTTAAGCCGCTGTGCAACCTGGGCACGGCGCTGTTCCGCACGTCCTGGTTGGTCATCTCCATCCTCATCCTGTTCTTCAACCGGGTGCATCCAATCTATTTCGTCTGCGTCTTCTACGCGATTTACTGCGTGGGCGGCTTGTGCCAGGGCATCACGTCGCTGACCTACACGCAGATGATGAACAAGGTCATTCCCAACCGCGTCAAGGGCAGGTTCTTCGGCGTGCGCGGCGCGTTCAACTCCGCGGCGGGCATTCTGGGCGCGCAGATCGGCGGCGCGATCATCGCCTCCAACGGGAAGGTGGAGCGGTTTGGCATCCTGTTTCTCATCGCCTTTGTGCTGGACATGATCTCGGTCGCCTGCCAGGCGGCCATGGTCGAGCCCGCCATTCGCATGGGGCAGGACGCGCCGCAGCAGGCGGAAAAACGCAATTTCTTCGTGGATATGAAGGATTTGATGGGCCGGGACAAGAATATTGCCCATTATGTGGTGGCGATGTTCCTCATCACCATCGGCATGTCCTTTTTCAACTTCCAGACCGCCTATTCCAAGGAGGCTTTGGGCCTGACCGGCCAGCAGCTGGGCGTTGTGACCACCATCATGTACGTCACCCAGACGGTGGGCTATCTCTTCTGGGGGTGGCTGACCGACCGCAAGGGCTACCGCGTCAGCCTCATCATTGGCCAGGCGGGCTTCGCGGCCTACCTGGTGATGGCGTTTTTGGTCAAAGACGCGCGCCTGACCTATGTGATGACCGCCATTTACGGCCTGGCGAACTCCGCCAACCTCTTGGGCTCGCGCAACATGGTCTTTCACATGTGCCCCTATGAAGAGCGCGTCGGCTACTACAACGTGGTCAACATGACGCTCACCGTCGCAACGGCCTCCGCCTCGCTGATTACCGGCGCGCTGATCGACTGCATTGGCTATGGCGCCTCCGCGCTCTCCTGCCTGCTGGTGACGGTGCCGGGCTTGATCCTGCTGCTGCGCGTGCGCGAGCAGCCGATGCAGTCCGCAGCCAGCGCACAGGGCGCGGCATAACCCGGTTGCGAGGGCGGCGCGCCGGAACAGGGGAACCCGTTTTGACGATGAAGGAGCAGAGGCAATGAATAAGATCGCTTACAAAACCGTCGCCGCCCCGGGCAGCGATGAATTCATCATTCACAAATCGCGCTTCATTGGTCACGCCGCGCCCTGCCGGACGGAGGAAGAGGCGCTCGCCTTCCTGGCCTCCATCCGCGAGCGGCACAAGGATGCCTCGCACAACTGCTATGCCTATATCATCGGCCAAAACGCGGGCATCGCGCGCTATTCCGACGACGGGGAGCCATCGGGCACGGCGGGCATGCCCATCATCGAGGTGATCAAGGCGCAGGGCGTGGTGGATGTCTGCGTGGTGGTGACGCGGTATTTTGGCGGCGTGCTGCTGGGCGCGGGCGGCCTGGTGCGCGCCTATGCGCAGGGCAGCAAGACGGCGCTGGGCGCGGCCAAGGTGGTGGTGATGCACCGGACGCATCACTATGCCTTTGATACCGACTATGCCTCAGTGGGCAAGTTGGATCACTGGATGCTCACCCAAAAGGCCAGGGTGGTGGAGCGATCCTTCGGCGCGGAGGTGACATACGACCTGCTGGTCAAGGAGGCGGACAGCGCGCAGTTCCTCGCGGACCTTACGCAGGTGACCATGGGGCGCGTCGAACCCATCCTGCTGGAGGAGGGCTTTCAGCCCTGGGAAGAGTCGGAGTGAGGGAAGGCAGGCCCGTTGAAAACGAGTCCACGCATCCGCATGGCGAGCGTCCCGGTTATGGTAAGGCAAAAAGCCGGTATTCCCGTTGGAGTGATTTCTTTCGAAAACAAGGGAAATGGGTGCTATGATCTTGGCTGCCGATGCATCGTTCCAACGTATCAGGGGATGGGCACGCAGGCATTCCGGTTGATGCTGTCGATGTGCCCGGATTGGAAGGAACGTTAAACTCCGGCTTGCCGGGCTGTTCCGTGCGTTCAAAATTAGCGATCCCATGTGGGAAGATGCAGTAGGGACGCTTTTCCCCAAGGGCAGTAGATGTAAAGAAACGGTTGTTTTTGTTGACATTGGGTGAGCGCAGGACTATGATAAAGAATAAAATTTGTAGTAAGGAAGGATGGCACGTATGCAGGAGATCAAGTTCGTCAAAGCGGCGTCTCTCAAGGAAAAGCCCAAGGACCAGAGCAAGCTGGGCTTTGGCAAGATTTTCACCGATTACATGTTCACAATGGAATACAGCTCCAAGGAAGGCTGGCACAACGCGCAGGTCAAGCCCTACCAAAACCTGTCGCTGGACCCTGCCACCACCTTCATCCACTACGGTCAGGCGTTCTTTGAGGGCATGAAAGCCTATAACGCCGTGGACGGCGTGCGCCTGTTCCGCCCCAAGGACAACTTCGCCCGCGCCACGCGCTCGGCCGAGCGCCTGTGCATGCCCGCCCTGGACGAGGAGCTGGCCCTGGAGGGTCTGAAGAAGCTGCTGGCCGTGGAGAAGGACTGGATTCCGACCGCGCCGGGCACCTCCCTCTATATCCGCCCCTGCATGATCGCCACCGACGTGTTCCTGGGCGTGCACGCCTCGGACACCTACCTGTTCTTCATCATCCTCTCTCCGGTGGGCGCGTATTACGCCGAGGGCCTCAAGCCCATCAAGATCTATGTCGAGGATGAGTGCGTGCGCGCGGTGCGCGGCGGCATTGGCTTTACCAAGGCGGCGGCAAACTACGCGGCCTCCATCTTTGCCGGAGAGCACGCGGCCCAGAAGGGCTATTCCCAGGTGCTGTGGCTGGACGGCGTGGAGCGCAAGTACATTGAGGAAGTCGGCGCGATGAACATGGTCTTTGTCATCGACGGCAAGATCGTGACCCCGCCGCTTCGCGGCTCGATTCTGCCCGGCGTCACGCGCGATTCCGTGCTCAAGCTGGGGCCGAAGCTGGGCTATGAGGTGGAGGAGCGGCCCATCACCATTGACGAAGTGATGGAGACCGCCAAGAACGGCCGCATGAGCGAGGCCTTTGGCTGCGGCACCGCGGCGGTCATCAGCCCTGTTGGCGCGTTCTGCCTGGAGGGCGAGGAGGTTACCGTCGGCGATGGCGGCATCGGCAGCGTCTCCATGAAGCTGTACGAGACGCTGACCGGCATTCAATATGGCCGCGTTCCGGACGACATGGGCTGGTCCATGAAGCTGGACATCTGACAAAGTGCTGGACTCCCGAAAAGATGAACTCTTTTCGGGAGTTCTTCTATAACAGAGAAGAGGAGGAGGACACATGAAGATTTTGCTGGTCAACGCAAGCGGCAAGCAGGGCGGGGCGACGGGAGAGATCCTGCGCATTCTAGGCGGCGCGCTCGCGCCGAAGCACGACGTGAAGGCGCTCTGCCTGGGGGCGTATGAGATCGGCTATTGCGAGGGCTGCTTCACCTGCTACCGCACTGGTTATTGCGCGAAGGAAGACGGCGTGGACCGCATCATGACGCATATGGAGGAGGCAAACGCGATTCTCGTGGCGGCGCCCTCCTACTGGGGCGATGTGCCGGCGCAGTTCAAGGCGCTGATTGATCGGTGCACGCCGTATGCGGACACCAATCCAAACCGGCTTGTGTGCCTTGCCCCGGGCAAGCGGGGATATGCCATCGCGCTGCGCACGGGCAGCCATCCCCAGGAGTGCGAGCACATCCTCTCCAGCGTGGCGCATTGGTGCGGCCACATGGGGATAAAGTGGGTGGACGGCGCGTACTTCTGCGGCATAAGCGGGCGGGAGGACATCATCGCGCGCCGGGAAGAGGTGCTCGCTCTGGCCGATCGGTGGTTCTAAAAAAGGGTTTTGGCTGCGGCGCGTCGAAAGGGATAACGGTATTTGAAGGTTTTAGGAGAAAGCACCCATGAGAGAGATCGTAGCCAATGTGGATAAACCCGTATCCCTACAGAATTTTTTGCGACGCACCTTTCCCGCCATCCCGCCGGCCATCCTGCGCAAGGCGATGGAGAACCGCGACGTGCGGCGCGCGGGCAAGCGCCTCAACGCCGAGGAACTGATCTATCCGGACGACAAGCTCACCCTCTACATCGACGACAAGTATTTGGACGATGAAACCCCGTTGGACATCGTCTTTATCGACAAAAACCTGCTCATCGTCAACAAAAAGCCGGGCATTACCGTGGTGGAGGAGCGCCCCGGCGTGCCCAGCCTGCAAGACGCCGTGCGCAGGCGTTATCCCGAGGCCAAGGCCTGCCACCGCCTGGACTACAACACCGGCGGGCTGGTGGTCTTTGCCCGCACCAACGCGGCGGCGGAGCAGATGGAGGCCGCCTTCCGCGACCGCACCGTGCGCAAGTTCTACCGGTGCCTGGTTTGGGGCCAGCCCAAGGAGGGCATCGGCAAATTCCGGGCATACCTCAAAAAGGACGCGCAGGCGGCCAAGGTTGCGATCTACGATTGGGCCGCGCCCGGCGCGCTGCCCATTGAGACGGCCTATGCGATGCTGGATTCCTGCATGGAATACTCGCTGCTCGAGGTGGAGCTGATCACCGGCCGTACCCACCAGATCCGCGCCCATTTGGCGCATTTGGGGCTGCCCATCTGCGGCGACGACCGCTATGGCGACCGGGAAAAGAACAAGCAGTGGAAGGTCACGCGGCAGCAGCTGTGGGCCACGCGCATCGAGTTCTCCTTCAAGCGCGGAACGACCCTGGCCTATTTGGACAATCGGAAGTTCTCCGTCGCGCCGGAATTTACGCTTGCTTGAGAATAAGTCGTTTTTTGCGCATAAGGCAGACAAAGGCAGGGGCCCAAACTTTGGGCCCCTGCCTTTGTCTCTGGCGCGCTAGGGATTGACAAATAGGCCGTCCTGACTACAGCAGAAGAAGAACTTGCTCCCCTTGCGCATCTGCGGAAAGCGCACCTGACCATCCTGCTCCGGGTAAAGCCGAACCAGGACCAAGCGATCCCAGCTCAAACAAGCCACAAAGCGAATGAAATGCTCTTTGCGCATCTCGTGGGAAAAGGTGACCAAGAGCTCGTCCTCCACCGGCGCGACGCTGAGGCGGTGCCCCTCGTCTGCGGGCTTGGGATGAAGCGCCTCCAGCCGGCGGCCGCAGCAGGAGATCTCCGCTCCGCTGGTGGCGGTCAGAATGTTGCCGCAGCTCGGACAAACGTAAAAACACAGTCGCTTCATATTTCCTCCATCCGCGCTCTTGGGCTGCAAATCCCCCAGGAGCAGCTTTTCCATGTGAACGCCCAGAAGGTCGGAAAGCGCGCCCAGCAGCGAGATATCCGGGCAGCCCAGACCCCGCTCCCATTTGGAAACCGTCCGGTCGCTCAGATTCAAGCGCTCGGCAAGCTGCTTTTGCGTCAGGCCCTTCTCCAGGCGAAGGCTGCGCAGCAGCCGTCCGATTTTTTCGCAATCCAACGCTCTCACCTCCTGCTGTAGAGTGTAAGCGATGCGGCGCGATTTGGCAACCAACGCTGCGTAGAGTTGCCCGCCCTTGCGCGCATCGCCGCATAAGACCAATGGGCGGGGGTATCCGCCGCGCGCGATGTGGGCAGTGCCTTGACCAACGGTGCGCTCGGCAACGGTGAAGGGAACCAAATTGGCAAGACGCGGTAGCGTCAAACGCGCTTCCTTTCTTCGGGAGGGCGTGACCGTTTCAAATTCGTGCTTGACGGCCAAATCCGGAATACTTTCGCCCTGGGCAATGTTCCCCAGCGCAAATTCCATAGGCCATGGGGCGCAGCCCAGCTGCCCTGGAAAACAGGCGGCAAAAATGCCAGAGCGTAAGCCCTACCCTGCACAATTGTGAAAAAAACCTCCCGCTTCCAGCCGCAAGGGGGAAGGGGAGGAGCGCCGCGGGCTCACTGCTGTAGGGACAGGAGCGCGCGCACGTAGTCGAGGCTGAGCTTGAGGTCGTCATAACTGTCGCGGCCGTAAGCCAGGTCGTGATCCATGACGAACCAGGCGGGCTTGCAGTCCAGGCACAGGGGCATCAGCTTGGGCAGGTTGACCACGCCGTAACCCGTGGGCCGAAACTCGAAGTGTCCATGCGCATCGCCGCCCTTTTCCGGGGTATAATCGCGCACGCGCCCCACCTTGGCAAGGTCGGAGCAGTAATAATCCTTCAGGTGAATGACCGGGCAGCGGTCGCGGTAGGTTTTTAAGTAGTGCTCGCAGCTGCCCCCGCCAATCTCAATCCATCCAAGGTCCGGCTCCAAGGCCAGCGTCTCGGGCGCGGTGTGCGAGAGGAGATAGTCCAGCACTTCCACGCCGTCCCGCTTGTCGATCAATTCGCCGTCGTGGTTGTGGAAGAGCAGGCGAATGCCGTATTCGCGCGCCAAGCGCGCCAAGCGATCCAAAAAGGCGACCAGGGCGGGGAAGTCCTCCAGCGGGAGGTCGGCCACCGTCAGATATTCGCATCCCACGGCCTTGTGGAAGGCGAAGACGCCCTCCGGATCGCGGCAAAGCTCCGCGTGGGGCACGTGGTTGCCCAGCGCCGCCAGATGCGTCTCCTCCAACATGGCGCGCACCTCGGCGGCGTCATGGCCGAAGAAACCGAGAAACTCAATGCCCTCAAAGCCCAGCGCAGCCAGGCGCTTGAGGACGGAATACAGATCCTTTTGGCAATCCTCCCGCACGATAAACAGGGGAGAGGCAAAGCGAATATTCATGCGCTGCACGCTCCTTATTTGTGTTGTTGATCCATTGGATGCGCCCCATTTAGAGGAGCCGGAAGACGTCTAGCGGGGTTTCGAGCTGCCGGAAGCCCTGCAATCTGCCCGTGGGCTGGGGCGCGCCCTCTTTTAAATACCACGCAGCCTGCGCGGTCTGCATGCCCAGGGCCCTAGCGGCCTCCAATTCCCGGCTGCCGCCGTCGCCCACATAGAGGCACTCGTCAGGCCGCACACCCAGCTTTTCCACGCAAATTTGAAAGATTGCGGGATCGGGCTTTTGAACGCCCTGCTCGCAGGAGAGACAGACCGCGTCAAAGTAGGGGAACAGCACGCTTCCTCGAATGGCGCAAGCCTCCTCCGAAAAACAATTGCTGATCAGGCCGACGCGCATGCCCCGCGCCCGCAGCCGGTCCAAAAGGGGGAGAATTTCCTCGTGCATATGCGCAAAGCAGGCTTCCTTTGCCGCCACGCGCTTTTGCACGAGGAGATTTAGAACCTCCTTCGAATCGCAATGCAGCTGCGCAAGGACCGAGCGGAGCGCCTCTTCCAACGTGAGCTTGCCAAGGGTGCGCGGCAATTCGGTCGCGTCCCACAGCCGCTGAAAGGCCGCCGCATCCACGTCCGCGTCCATGGCCATTTGTCCGCCCCAATAGACGGGCGTGTTAAACAGGGTGATCAAGGTTTCGTACATGTCGAAAACGACGGCCCTTATCAAAGCTGAATCATCTCGCTTTCCTCGGCGCGCTGGCATCCCGCAAAATAGGTCAAAGGTCGAATTCGACGCGGCGCACGCGGCCCACCAGCGTCAGCTCCTTGAGCGGAACCACATCGCCGCGCGGCTCGTAATCATACCATTGCAGCAGCGCGCGGCCGCCGTCCTGCAATTTGACTTTGCGCAGGAAATACGCGCCCTCGGACAAAAAGACCATGACCGCGTTATCCACGGGAATGGTCGCCGGCAGCACCAAGACGCGGTCGCCCTTGCGGATGCGGTAGCCCATCATGCTGTCGTCGGGAACGGAGAGGTAGAAGACCTTTTCCGCCACCACGCCCTCGATGCGCCCCGACTGAACGGGGAGGATGCGGTTGTCCACAATCTTGCCCCAGGCATCCTTTACGGGGACGGACTTCATCAGGCCGCCCAGCGCGTCCACCCAGGCTGCCGCGGGCTGCGCCGGGGCCTCCTTTTTGGGCGCGGGCTTGGCGGGCGCGCGCACGGGCGCGGCCTGCGGCGCGGGCATGCCGTCGGCCTTGGACTCAAAATCGGCAAAGACCTCGCCGGACTTGCCCAGGACCTTTAAAATACGGGTGGCCTGGGTATCGGCGATGATCTTGGTGCCCGACTCCACTTCCTTTAAAAAGTTTTCGGATACGCCGCTCTTCTTGGCGAGCTGCTTGTGCGACCAGCCCGCCCTAAGGCGCTCCTGCTTGATCATATCTCCAAGACGCGACATAGGTAAAAAGTCCTCCTTCAAAGCAACTGTTTTTCCCATTATACTATCCTTTTCCCCTTTATGCAAACAAATTGCGCGCCCGCCCGGCAGGCGAAGAATTCCCCCGCGGCAAGCCGCAAACGCGGCTTTTTTTCTTAAATTTTCGCAAACTCTTTCTTCTTTGGGCGCTCCTGTGCTATAATGAGAGCGTTAAATTAGTATCACTTACCTAAGGAGGATACAGACATGCAGTTTTCCCATGAAGTGGAAGAGATGATCTGTGTGAAGAAGGGGCCCC
>CAOKIU010000023.1 GCA_948468595.1 uncultured Christensenella sp. | reverse complement strand
GCGCCACAGTTCGCCCGGTCACCTATTTTTGGGGAAAAGGGTCCATCCGAGCGACCGAGAGCCGCACGGCACGCCGCGTCGGTACGATACAAGATGAAGGAGCTCTTCACGCAGCCCAGGGCAGTGAGGGGAGGCAACACCTCTTTGAATCGGTTTGCATGCCGCTGGCATCCAAAGTCCGCGCCACAGTTCGCCCGGTCTCCCATTTTTGGTAAAGGGACCCATCCGAGCGACCGAGAGCCGCACGGCACGCCGCGCCAGTACGATACAAGATGAAGGAGCTCTTCACGCATCCCAGGGCAGTGTGGGGAGGCGACACCTCTTTGAATCGGCTTGCGTGCCGCTGGCATCCAATGTCTGCGCCACAGTTCGCCCGGTCACCTATTTTTGGGGAAAAGGGTCCATCCGAGCGACAGAGAGGGCCGCACGGCACACCGCGTCGGTACGATACAAGATGAAGGAGCTCTTCACACAGCCCAGGGCAGTGTGAGGAGGCGACACCTCTTTGAATCGGCTTGCGTGCCGCTGGCATCCAAAGCTCGCGCAGCGCCACAGCCCGCCCTTTCTAATAAAGAAGCCCTCTGCGCGACCCCGGCGCGCCTTGCAAAGAAAAAACCCCTCGGCCGCACCGGGGGTTCATGCGTATACCTCGCTTTACAGCTCGAGGGGAGCCGCGGCCGCGCCCAAAGAGCGCTTGGCCGCAATGGCGGAAGCGGTGTGGTGATTCCTCTCGCGCCGGCGCCCCTCTCATCCTTTGGTGGTTTCCTCACCCAAAGATTAAACGAAACGGCGGCAGGAAAGTTTCAGCTATACCGAGGTTTCCGCAAGAAGCGTCCAAAACTCGGCCGGATAGACCGCGCGCAGCGCCGCCATGCCCGCGCCGTACTCGTTGGCGCTGCCATAGGGCAGGGCGCCCTGGCGCACGAGGCGGAAGCCCAGGCGGTGGTAGAGCCGCACCGCGCGGTGGCTCCAGGTCTGGGTGTGCAGCCATATTTCCGGGGACTCCTCGCCGGGAAAGCGGCGCAGCGCCTCCGCCACCGCGGCGCGGCCCAGTCCCCGGCCCTGATGGGCGGGATCGCAGGCCACCCAGTGAAGCGCGTTTACGCCCCCCTGCTGCCAGGCCGTGGCGGTGGCCACGGGCAGCCCCTCGGGCGTGACGATGAAGACGCAGCGCTGGGCAAGGAGCGCGGCCTGGGGCGCGTACTGCTGGGAAAAGTAACAGAGCGCCTCCGCGGCGGTGGGAAACTCGCCCACGGCGTGCTCAATGCGCGCCCAGTGCCGCTCGTCCCCCGGCAGGTAGGCGCGCGCAAAAAAGCCGTCCGGCAGCGTGGGCGTGGGCGGCAGAGGCAGCGCCGCGGGCCGGCGCATGTATAGGCTGAAATAGGGGATGGAGCGGTCCAACATGGCCAAATCCCTCCTGTGCGCGCCGCTCACTCCTCCATGCCCAGCAGCACGCGCACCTCCACCTCGGGCAGGGCGGCCGCCAGCGCATGGGAGAGGCGGTTGCCCCGCTTCTGCACGCTGCCGCCGATGACGACGGTCTGCGCGCCGGTTTTGCGCGCGTGCGCGGCGATGGTGGCCACCACGTCGTCGTTGCGCAGCAGCATCATGTCCGCATCGTAGTTCTTGCTGATCTCAAACAGGTATTCCAGCGCCTGCGCCTCCGAGGCGCTGCCCAGAAAATTGCTGCCCATCTTGGCGACATGCACGACGGATAGCGCCGCGCCCGTCTGCGCGGCAATGTCCGCGCCGGCATGAATGAGATGCTCACAGGATCTCTGCCCCGTGACGCACACCAGCACCCTTCCCTTCTCCTGCATGGATCGGACTCATCCTTTCTCAGCCTACTCGGGCTGCATGGAGACGATGGATTGGCCGTGAACGCAGACGGCGTAGCGCGCGCCCTCGGCAAGGCCCTCCCTTGGCAGCTTGTTCAGGTCGAAATAGCAGAGCTTCTCATCGTCGCCCGCGTCGTCGTGAAAGTACAGGGTCTTGCAGGGCACGCCCTCGCGCACGGAATCCTCCGCAATGCGCAGGAGCACGCCGCAAAACGCATGGTTACGGCCCGAGACCACCTCGCGCGCAAAGCGCAGATAGGCGGCCACGGGGGAGCAGAACAGGCCCCAATAGAAGATGGCCAGCGCCCCGCCCAGGCAGCCCAGCAGCACGCTCAGCCACTGCATGCGCACGGTGTACATCACCGCCAGCGCGGCGGCGTTGGGCACAATGGCCATTAGAACCATCCATCCGATGCGCCGGATCAACTGGGACCGCGTTTGGTTGATATCCTCCTGGGAATATAGCATAGGTGTTCCTGCCTCTCATGTGTATGTGCGGGACCTCTGTCCTCATGCCCTATTATCGCACATTTGCCTTCGGGTGGGAAGAGGGAATTGCGCGAAACGGCGCGCCGGCCTTCCCGCCTGTCGCTGTGCGCGCCCCGGCGCCTCGCCCCTTGGCGCGCGACGAGGCGGACCCGGGCGCATCGCGGCCTTCCGGTGCGCGGACCGGGCGCGGTGCCTAGGCCCCTGCGCCCCCTGCCGTGCGGCCAAATGCTGCCGCTGACGCGCGGTTTCGTCGGAGAGAGCCGGGCAAGAAGCCCAGGAAAGTGCATGGCGCGCTTCCCGCAAATCGGCGCGGCTTTTCGCCGGGTGTGCGCATGGAGCGACGCCTTGTGGCCCACGCCCCTCTGCCAGGCGTCAAAATGCTGCCGCTGACGCGCGATTCACCGTAGAGCCGGGCAAGATGCCCAGGAAAGTGCATGGCGCGCTTCCCGCAAATCGGCGCGTTTCCGCCGGGCGTGCGCATGGAGCGAGACCTTGCGGCCCACGCCCCTCAGCCGGTCGTCAAAATGCTGCCGCTGACGCGCGATTCACCGAAGAGCCGGGCAAGACGCCCAGGAAAGTGCATGGCGCGCTTCCTGCAAATCGGCGAGGCTTTTCGCTGGGCGTGCGCATGGAGCGACGCCTTGCGGCCTGCGCCCCTCAGCCGCGTTGCCAAGCGCCCAGCGCGCCGCAGCCGGTCGTCAAAACGTTGCCGTGGAATCGCGGTTCGCCGGAGGGAGCCGGAGACGACGTCCAGGATGGTGCGCTTCGCGCTTCCCGCTTGGTGGCTTGCGGAGACATCGGAGCGGTTCTCCCACAGGTACAAGGAGCGAAACCTTGCGGCCTGTGCCCCTCTGCCGCGTTGCCAAGCACCCGGCGCGTCGAGGCGGCTTTCCACCGGGCGACTGAGCGGAGCATCCTGGAAAGTGCGCTCCCCGCTTGCCATTTGCCAGCGCGTGAAGACGCCCGGCAAAGCATCGAGGCGGTCAGCCGGCAAGCTCGTCCCCGCATGTGCGCAAACCTGCGGGCCTGTTCACCTTATTCGATCCGGTGCGTCAAAACGTCGCCGCAACATCGCGGCGGCGCTCGCCCCAGGCAACGAAAACGAGCTTTCGGCGCTTGACATCCGCACAACAAGGTTTCCGAGCAGCGCTGTGGCGTTCTTTGCTCCTTGCCGTCGATGCGCGTCACTGCGGTGCTGGTTCTCCGCGCGCCAACCGCACGTCGATCCTCTTGCCGGGCAAACCCGGATGCTGCGCCCGGTCGCTTGTGCCCTGAACCGCACACAACAAAACGCTTGGCTTAGAATCAAGACGGCCAGCGTCAAAGCGCCCGGCGCATACGTCGAGATCTCTTGCCGAGCAAACCCAGATGCCCGCCCGGTCGCTTGTGCCCTGAACCGCACGCAACAAAACGCTTGGCTTAGAATCAAGACGGCTAGCGTGAAAGTGCCCGGCGCATACGTCGAGACCTTTTGCCGGGCAAACCCAGATGCCCCGCCCGGTCGCTTGTACCCTGAACCGCACGCAACAAAACGCTTGGCTTAGAATCAAGACGGCCAGCGCCAAAGCGCCCGGCGCATACATCGAGACCTTTTGCCGGGCAAACCCAGATGCCCCACCCGGTCGCTTGTGCCCTGAACCGCGCGCAACAAAACGCTTGGCTTAGAATCAAGACGGCTAGCGTCAAAGCAGGAGGAGCATAACGACGGCGCTCGTCCTGTGCGCGTCAAAGCGCCCGGGGGCTTGTGCTTTAGCCGAGCGTCAGGACGCCTAACGCGCATCGCGGTGGCTGCCGCCCTTGCCGGCCATAACTTGCCCGGCCATAAGCGGTGCCCTTTGCGCGCCGGGCCAGCCTCACTTGACGCCCCGCCCGGCCTTGCGCGCCCGCGCCGGCGCGGCGGCCTTCTTCGCCTTCTTTTGCCGGGGCTTGAACTCCCGCTTGGGAAACTCCTGCTCCGGCGCGCCCGATGCGTATTGGCAGAGAAAGGCGCAGTACCGGCGGATGCTCGCCATGAACTTCTCCGGGTCCATCTTGCCCTTGGCGATGTCGGACAGGCCCTTTTCCCAGCGCCCTGTGGTCTCGGGCGAGGCGATCTGCTCGGGCACGACGGCAATGAGCTTGACGCCCTTATCCGTGGGCAGGAGCGCCTTTTTCTCCCGGCGCACATAGCCCACCGCGATCAGCCGCTCGATGATGGCCGCGCGCGTGGCGGGCGTGCCCAGGCCGCGCTCCTTGAGCTGGAGGCGCATTTCCTCGTCCTGAACGAATCGGCCGGCGTTCTCCATCGCGCCCAGCAGCGTGTTTTCGTTGTAGGGCGGGGGCGGCGTGGTCTTTTTTTGAAGCGCCTTGGCCTCCTTGACGCGCACGGCCTGCCCGCGCGCGAGCGGCGGCAGCGGCGGCTCCTCCTTGTCCTTGCCGTCCTTGCCGCGGGGACTGCGTGGCGGGGGCTGCACCGCCTGCCATCCCGCGTCGACCAGCGCGCGCCCCTTGGAGAGGAAGCGATGCCCCGCAACCAGGGTCACGGCGGTCATCGCGTCGTAGACCATGGGCGGGTAGAACGCCGCCAGCAGGCGGCGCGCCACCATGTCGTAGATCCGCTGCTCGGCGGGCGGAAGGCCGCCCGGGTCGCGGCCCGTGGGCACAATGGCGTGGTGGTCGGTGATCTTCGCGTCGTCCCAAACGCGCTTGCCCGGATTGGCCAGTTGCCCCGGAGGCGGAACCAGCGCGCGATAGGGCTCTGGAAGGCCCGCGAGCACCTTTTGGATCTTGGGCCGCATGTCGTTGGGCAGGTGGCGGGAGTCGGTGCGCGGGTAGGTGAGCACCTTGTACTTTTCATAGAGGGACTGCGCTAGCTCCAGCGTGGCCTGCGCGGTGAGGCCGTAGCGCGCGTTCGCCTCGCGCTGGAGGGTGGTCAGGTCGTACAGCAGCGGCGGGGGCACGCTCTTGCGCTCGGTGCTGACGCGCTCCACCTCGCCCTCCCTGCCGCGCACGGCCTGGGCAATGGCCTGCGCCGCGTCCTTTTTGCTGAGCCGCGTCTTGTTGTTGCCATCGATGTAGGTGCCCTGGTAGGCGCCGAAATCCGCCACAACCTCCCAATACGCCTCGGGAACGAAAGCGCGGATCTCCTGCTCGCGCCGCACCAGGATGGAGAGCGTGGGCGTCTGCACCCGGCCGATGGACAGCAGGCTGTCGTACCGAAGGGTAAAGGCGCGCGAGCCGTTCATGCCCACCAGCCAGTCCGCGTCCGCGCGGCACTGCGCGCAGCGGTACAGCGCGTCGTATGCCGCCCCGTCCTTGAGGTTGGCAAAGCCCTCGGCAATCGCCTCCTCCGTCATGGAGGAGATCCATAGGCGGGAGACCGGCTTTGTGCAGCCGCACATCCGGTAGATGCGGCGGAAGATCAGTTCCCCCTCGCGCCCGGCGTCGGTGGCGCAGACCACCCGCCATTGCTTCCAGCGCGGGTCGATCTCGTCGGGGTTTTGCTGCGTCACCAGGTGGCCCACCGCCCAGGTCACAACATAGCCGTTGCCCTTTAGGCATCCCTGGCCCTGCGTCCTGGCCCCCACAACGCGCGCAATGTCCCGCGCCACGGACGGCTTCTCCGCCAGCACGCATATCCATCCCATCCGCATCGCTCCCCCCTGTCCTTTGGCACCATTATACCATCTTTTGCTCCCGGGGGAAACGCCCTCTCTCGTTCGCGGCGTCCGGCGCGGCGGCGGGCAATCCATTCCGGCAGCGGCGCGCGCGTTAAGACCTTCCGGGCGAGCATCAAAGTGGCGGCGAAAGTCATCTCCCGCAGCCGCCCCCTGCCACGGCAAAACGATCGAAAGGTTGGGATTCGGCGCTGGGGCGGGCAACCCAGTCCAATAAGCGCCGCGCGCCGCTCCCTTCCGAGCGGGTACCAAAGCGGCGGCGAGGAGCTTCCACCCTGTCGCAAAGAAAAAGGGGATAGCGGCACCTCCCAATGGCAGAGACAGCGGCAACTCGCCCTGGCCGCCGCGCGCTAAGTCCTTTTGGGTGGACAAAACTAAAAATAAGATGCGGCGACAGGCAATCCATTTCAATAATCACCGCGCGCCGCGCCCTTCCGGGCGAACATCAAAGCGGCGGCGAGAACCTTCCACCCTGTCGCAAAGAAAAAGGGGATAGCGGCACCTCCCAATGGCAGAGAGAGCGACAATTCACCCCGGCAGCGCCACGCGCGCTAAGCCCTTTCGGGTTGGCTAAACTAAAAGTAGATGCGGCGATGGGCAACCCATTTCAAGTAGCGCCGCACACCGCGCCCTTCCGGGAGGGTATCGAAGCGGCGGCGGAAAATTCCGCTCGCGGCCACCACTTGCCGCAATGAAAAGGGGTGAGGCACCTCCCAATAGCAGAGACAACGGCAACTCATCCCGCCGCGTCACGCGCACTGAGCCCTTTCGGGCGAGCGTCAAAGCGTCGGCGAAAACCTTCCGCCACCACTTGCCGCAAAAAAGGGGCGAGAGGCGTGCGCAGGCGGCAGAGATAGCGGCAGCTCACCCCGGCCGCGCCGCGCTCGTTAAGCCCTTCCGGGTGGACGTAAAAGCGGCGGAGTAAGTCACCTGCCGCAACCGCCTCCAACTGCGGCAAAACGAGCGAAAGGTGGGCAACCCATTTCAACAAGCGCCGCGCGCCGATCCCTTTCGGGTAAACACCAAAGCGGCGGCAAGAACCGTCCGCCCGCAGCCACCACTTGCCGCAATGAAAAAGGGGCGAGGCACCTCCCAATGGCGGAGACAACGGCTACTCACCCCGCCGCGCCACGCGCACTGAGCCCTTCCGGGCGGGCGCCAAAGCGGCGAGAGCCGTCCCCGCGGCCGCCGCCCACCGCGACAAAAAAAGGGGCGAACGGCGGGATGAAAACCATCCCACGGTTCGCCCCTTTTCCCTGGGGAGCCTCTTACTTCGCTCTGTAGCTGGCGCAATTGGTCTCGTCCTCGGCCTTGCCGTTGTGGCAGCCGCAGCAGGGCTTGACGTCAATGGCGGAAAGGGTGCAGGCGCACGCCTGTTGGTCATTGAACGCGCAGGAATCCACGTGGCAGTTGATGCACTGATGTCCGTTCGATTTGTTCTGCATGACTTTGTTACCTCCTTGCTTTGTTGCAAGGTTAGTATGGGCCGCGCCGCGCCCGGCTATTCTGGAAATGCGTGCAGCGCTTCCATTTTTTTCCGCGCGGCCACGTGGCAGCCGTATAGCCCTGCCGCGTTCCCCAGCGCCGCGGCGCAGACCTCGTCGGGCATCATCGCGGGCAGCAGCTGGCCCTCCAGCGCCGCGCGGACGCGGTCCACCACCTCGCGCCGCTGCATCACCCCGCCGCCCAGCACCAATGCGCCGGGGTTGAGCACGTGAATCAGGCTCGATAGCCCCAGCGCCACCTCCCGCACCCAGCTCTCCAGGCAGCTTAGCGCCACAGGGTCCCCTTGGTCCAACAGCGCGAACAGCTCGCGGCCCGTGATCATCCGCCGCCGCAGCTTGGAGGCCGCCAGCCGCGTCAGCGCGTGTACCGAGGCGTAGGCCTCGTAGCAGCCCTGACGCCCGCAGGCGCAGCGGCGGCCGTCCGGATGCAGCAGGATGTGCCCCATCTCGGGCATCCGCTCCGGCGCAAAGAGCACCGGCTGGCCGCCGGCTACGCACACCCCGTTTATGCCCGAGCCGTAATTGACGCATAAAAAACGGCGCCCGCCGCACATGCTGCCATGGTAGGCCTCGCCCAGCGCCAGCGCCATTACGTCGTTGAGCGCAAAGACCGGCAGGCCGAACGCCTCCCGCAGGCGCCCGACAAGCGGAAAGCCCGACCAGCCGGGAATATCCTCCGTGGCAAAGAGAATCTCCCCCGTTGCGTGGTCGATGCGCCCCTTGGTGCACAGGCTGATGCAGTCTACCGCCGCTGCGTGGGGGCGAATCAGCCCGCATAGGCGCTGGAACACCTTCTCAGCGCCCTCCCTGGCCCGCGTGGGGACCTCGCCGCGCGCGATAAACGCCGCCCGCTCGTCCATCCGGCCGTATTTGATGCTCGCCGCGCCAATATCCAGAGAGAGTATTTGCATGAAGATTCCCCCGTCTACGCAGAATGAGGTGCATGGAAAAAGCGCCTCCCCGCTAGGGCTCCGCCGCC
The DNA here is from genome assembly GCA_948468595.1 of uncultured Christensenella sp. Classification (GTDB taxonomy): domain Bacteria; phylum Bacillota; class Clostridia; order Christensenellales; family UBA1750; genus Spyradocola. The sequence goes on along the minus strand of CAOKIU010000023.1, from coordinate 24,092 downwards.
AGCGCGCGGTAGGGGACGGGATCGCGCGGCTCCTCCGGCCGGGGGCGCAGACAATAGCCATACCACTTTACGTCGTGCCATTGCCCCAGCTTGTAGCCCGCGCGCGCAAACGTGCCCAGCAGCGCAAAGCCCATCGCCTGGTGGAACCGCTCCGACGGCTCGTTCGGGCAGCCCAGGATGGCGACGGCCTGGCAAAACCCCTGCCGGCGCAGCGCGTCCAGCAGGCGCTCGTACAGCAGCGACGCATAGCCCTTGCGGTGATGGCCCTGCCCGACGTAGACGCTGGTTTCGCACATCCATTGATAGGCCTTGCGCTCGTGAAAGAAGTGCGCGTAGGCATACCCGGCGGGCTGGCCGTCCTCCAGCAGCAGAAAAAAGGGAAAAAACTGCGTGATCTCTTCAATTCGATGGCGATAGTCTTCCACCGTGGGCACGTCGTATTCAAAGGTCACGCTGGTCCCCGTGACATAGGGCGCGTATAGGGCGACAATGGCCGCCGCGTCCTCGGGCGTCGCCTGGCGGATGCTCACGCACATAAAAATCCCTCCCGGTCATTTTGTCCCCTGTTCCCTCGCCCTTTGACAAAGGGGCGCGGTTTCTTCCGCGCCCCCACAGGGTAAAGGATGGCGTTTAACGTCCCTGGACCGCCCGCGGTCAGGCGCGGAAAATGCGGTCGTAGGCGCTGTCGATGCGCTTGAGCTCCTCCGCCGTCAAGTCCCAATCGCCCGCGGCGGCGTTCATGATGGCCTGCTCGACGTTCTTGCTGCCCGTCAGCGCGCAGGTCATGCCCGGCTGCTGCGAGACCCAGTTGATGGAGACGTGGGTCACGGGCTTATCGTGCGCCTGCGCAATCTCCGTAAGGGTCTTGAGCAGCTCCTGGGTCTTGGACCAGAACGGCTCCTCAAAGTAGGGGTAGAAGTTGGCGCGCTTGTCGCCGTCCTGGGGCTTGGGCGGCTGCTTGAACTTGCCGGTGAGGATGCCCGCGCCCAGGGAACCGTAGCTGAGCACGCCGATGTTCTTCTCGCGGCAGAAGGGCAGCACGTCCGCCTCAATCTCGCGGTCCAGAAGCGAATACTGCGGCTGGGTGCTGACCACCTGCCCGCAGGCGAGGATGCGCTCCATCAGCGGCACGTCAAAGTTGGATACGCCGATATAGCGGATCTTGCCCGCCTTCTGGATGCGCAGCAGCGCCTCCATGCTCTCCTCCACCGGGGTGTTGACATCCGGCCAGTGGATCTGGTATAGGTCGATGTAGTCGGTGCCCAGGCGGCGCAGGGACTGATCGATCTCAATCTCGATGGAGTCCGGCGCAAGGCACTTGCCCTGGCGGCCCTTGGGGTCGTTAAAGAGCAGGCCCACCTTGGTGCAAAGCACCACCTTGTCCCGCCGGCCCTTGATGGCCTGGCCCACAAGGGTCTCAGAATGACCCTTGCCGTAGATGGGCGCGGTGTCGATCAGGTTTACCCCGTGGTCCAGCGACGCGCAGAGCGAATCGATGCACTTCTTGTCGTCAATGGCGCCGAAAAAGTCGCCGCCCATCGCCCAGGTGCCCGCGCCCACGGCCGAAACCAGCAGGTCGCTCGTGCCCAGTTTGTTCATTCTCATGGTTGTTCTGCCCCCTCGTTGGTTGATCTTTATTCTCACACTCTTTTATTATAGCAAAAACATCAAGCGATGTATAGGGGGAGGCGCCGATCCCTTTTGCCTTTCGTGTTGTCTGCCGGAAACACTGGCAATTTGACGGACCACAGGTTGAAACCGAAAATTGAACATGATATAATCGGCGCGGCAGAGCGGAATTTGATGCGGAGGTGAGATGGTGAAGAAAAAGGCATGCATTATGAGCGCTGTTGTTTTAGCGGCAATTGTTTTTGCCCTTGGCCTGAATGTCTTTGTAATGCAGAGATTCATTGAAGCGTACACGCATACCGAACTTGAAAATAGAGGTTACACCGCACAGGAGGTTAGAGAAATAAAAATAACACACTCATATTTGAACCGAATCCTGAGTTATAACGAATGGATAATATCTGTAGCGTTTACGAAAGAACCTGATCTTCTTTTTATGTTCACATATCGTGATGATAAAATGATATTTGAAGGCGTAAGTTCCGAGCCTTTGCTTGATAAAGAAGAGATTTTGGATTATTCGCAAAGGTTCGAAAGCGGAACTTTATTAGGAGAGTAGAGTTTCGCCCTGGGCAGTTATTCATGTTGGATCGCTGCCCGCGTCGTTATTTTGATGAAAAACCAGGAAATGGGGGTGGCGCCGCGTCACGGCGCGGCGGCGTATTCCTCCAGGCACCAGCCGTTTTCATGAATCACCTTGGCGGCCTCCTTGCCCACGAAGCGGTAGTGCCACGATTCGTAGGGCACGCCGGTGATGGCCTCCTTGCCCTGGGGATAGCGCAGGATGAAGCCGTATTCGTGCGCGTGCGCAAAGAGCCAGGCGCACTGCTCGGTCTGGTCAAAGGCGGGCTTGTCGGTCATGGTGGTCACGTCAAAGGTGAGGCCCAGCTCATGTTCGCTCTCCCCAGGGGCGTTGACATACCCCGTGTCGCTCTGGGTGTAGAGCTCCTCCTGCCGCTCCCGCGTGCGGTAGCCGCTGTTGATGATAAAGCCGGTCACCCCGTCCTCCTTGGCCGCGGAGAACATTTCCTGGGCAGCCTCAAAGGCGGGCTGGCGCAGCTCAATATCCGCCCGCGCCAGTTCGAAGGAGCGCTCCTTGTGCTCGTAGAGGTTCACAAGGTCGTCCGGGCGGCAGGGCTCCTCCAAGGGGAACTGCTTGGACACCAGCAGCGTCAGCCCCTCGCTCTGTACGTAGCAAAACGCGGGGTCCAGCGTGATCTCCGGCGCCGGCGTGGGCCGCGAGAGCTTCCGCCCGATGCGCGCGTAGATCCCCGGCGCAAAGCTGTAAACCGCGGCCGCCCCGCCCAGGGCCAGAATCAGGCAAATGCAGATCATGGAGAGGATGCGTTTCATGCGTCTTAACCGTCCCTGTTAAATTATTCTATTGCTTTTAACGACGCAGCCTTCCTCTTTGTGGCAGCGGCGCGCCAGGGGAATAAAAAAACGCGGCATCCCGAAGATGCCGCGAAGGCCACCGTTTGTTTATCTTGATGGCACCCCCCGTTGCCGCTTCCCGCGGCGTTGCTGTCCATCTGCACCACCGCGCGGCATATCTATGTATCCATATGTTTTTGTGTGATCTTTTGGATGAAGACCGGCCCCTCTTTCAAAGGGCGGGAATTCCAAGGCTGTTGTTATTTTAACAAGCGCCCGATTCCCTACGCACGCTATTATAGGGGGATTTATCTGTCTTGTCAATCCTATGATTTTATCATATAGCAAAATATGAAGATGGGCCGATGAAGCCGGCCCGCGGGGGAGCGGCGAAAAAACCGCCTGAATCAGCCCTTTTCAAAGCCGGCCCCGCGCAGAGCCACGCGCCCCGTTGCGCCGCGCCGTGTCCGGCGTAAAGGAGAATTTGCGCGGGTACTTTAGTCCTCCTCAAAAATGTGCGCGTGCGCGCCAAGAAAGTACTTGAGGAACTGAACGTTGGATAGCTCGTCATACGCCTTGGGCGTCAGCGTCCCCTCTTCCATTTCCAAAAGCGCCGCCTGGGGGCAGGCGGCCAGGATGGGGCTGTGCGTGGCGATGAGGAATTGGCTGCCCGCCTTGACCGCGTCCAGGATGAGGTAGATGAGGGCGAGCTGGTTGATGTACGAGAGCGCGGCCTCCGGCTCGTCCATCAGGTACAGCCCGCCCGGGAGCAGGCGCGAGCGAAAAAAGTCCAAAAAGCCCTGGCCGTGCGACTGCTCCTCCAGCGGGGCGGCGTAGAGGGCGTCCAGCGCCGCCAGCGTGCCCTGATAGGGCTGGGAGGCCAGGTCCCGGGCGTAGTCGCTGCCGTAAAGGCCGCTGAGCGCCTCCAGCTCCCCGCGCGCGTACCGCTTTTCCGCGACCACGTAATCGACATACTTGGAAAAGCCCTCGGCGGTGAAGAGGAAGCAGCGCGAGGGCGTGCCCGCCCGCGCCGCGCGGAAGGCGTCCACCGCGCGCCGGATGCGCGCCTGGCCCTCCGTCAGCGCCCCGCGCGGCGGGCCGATGCGCTCGGCGCGCGCCTTGGCGGCGATCAGCTCGATCAGCGTGGTCTTGCCGCAGCCGTTGTCCCCGCAGAACACCGTCACCGGGGCGCTAAAGTTCAGGTGCGTGAAGCTGCGCAGCAGCGGCGTGGAAAAGGGGTAGCCCTCCCCGCCGGCCTCCTTGAGCGCGATGGAGCGCAAGTAGATCATGCCGGGCCCTCCGCGCCGGCCGGCGTCGCCGGCTTTTTGCCGGTGACGGGCTTGATCCACCGGCCGGAATTCAGGTACCAAAGGCCCAGGGTGAACTTGACCAGCTCCTCCACGGCCGTCATGGAGAACACCGCGATAAAGGGCAGGCGCCAGACAAGCCCCGCCAGCGCCACCAGCGGCACCGACAAAAGCCAGATGCAGCCCGCGTCCATGACCAGGCTGGCCTTGGTATCCCCGCCCGCGCGGAAGGTGCCCACGATGTTCATGTGGTTGAACATGCGCATGGGGTAGATGCAGGCGTTGACGATGATGAGCCACTGGGCGGTGACCTTGACCTCGTCCGAGAGGGTGAATAGGTTGGTCAGCGGCACGCGCAGGCTCACCAGCACCGCGCCCAGCAGCAGCGCCAGCAGCGGCGAGAGCAGGCCGAAGCGCCGCGCGTCGGTAAAGCCGCGGTCGTATTCCCCCGCGCCGATGGACTTGCCCACCATCACCGAGCAGGCCGAGGAGAGGCCCACAAAGAAGGTGAAGGCGAGGTTTTCGATGGTGTTTTTGACGGTCATGGCGGAGTAGTTGCCCGTGCCCAGCCGGCCGTAGACCATGTTCAGGCACATGGTGGCCATGGCCCAAAGGCTCTCGTTGAAGACCACCGGCAGCGCCACGGGGTAAAAGCGCTTGACCGTGCTCAGGCGGATGCGGAAGAACTCCCCAACCGGCACGGCGAGCAGGTTTTTCCTGCGGTAGGAGACGATGAGCACGATGCCCGTGCACACCCAGGAGGAGATCACGGTGGCCAGCGCCGCGCCGCGCACGCCCATGCGGGGCGCGCCCAGGTTGCCGTAGATGAAGACCCAGTTGAGGAAGGTGTTGGTCAACACCGAGAGGATGTTGGCAACCATGGGCAGGCGCACCTCCTCGGTGGCGCGCAGCAGCGCGCAACCATAGGTGTTGACGCACTGGGCCACATAGGCAAACACCGCGATGCGCAGGTAGGCCACGCCCTGCGCCACCACCGCGTCGTCATTGGTGAAGACGCGGATGACCGTCTCCGGGAAGCAATACCCCACCGCAAGGAAGATCAGCGAAATGAGGAAGACGTTGAGAAAGCCCAGGCAGTAGGAGCTGCGGATGCGCGGCAGGTCCTTGACGCCCCAATACTGCGAAAAGAAAACGCTGCTGCCCGAGGAGAAGCCAAAGAAGAACAGGAACATGAAGAACGACCACTGCCCCGCCATGCCCACGGCCGAAAGAGCGACCTCGCCCAGCTGCCCCACCATGATGGTGTCAATCAGCCCCGCGGAGGAGGAGAGGAGGTTCTGCGCCGCGATGGGCAGCCCCAGCGTCAGCACGCCCCGATAGAAGGTCTTGTCCAGAAGAAATTGTTTGATGCGATTCATTCAGCGTACCATCCCATGTGTATTTTCCTATTTATGCGCCCCAAAACGGACGCATCAACGGCCCATTCATCGTAACAAAATCCCGCCGGGGTTGCAAGCCCCGCGCGCAAAAATCCCCCGCGCCCTCAGCGCCCGCCCCCAAACGCCTCCGCCCGGAGGAACCAAAAAAAGCCGCCGCAAAGCTACCATACAGCCTCCGCGCTGTACCACAGGGGTAACTTTGGAACGCCTCTTTTGAAGTATGAAATTGCCGTTATTTTAGCATAAAGAGTCGAATAATTCAACCGTTTTTTTCGCCGGCTGCGCGCCATGCAAAAAAACGGGGCAGCGCCGGCCGCCCGGCAGGCCCACCCCCTTGCCATAAAAACGTATCGCCGGAGCGGGATCACCACCTGGAAAGGATTCCCACGCCTCTCGGCGCAAACGCGGGATAGCCGCCCGAACAGTCCCCGATCCTTCGCCGTAAAAAGAAGCGGAGCGGGACGGCCGCCCGTAAAAGAATCCCCGGCTTTTCGGCAAAAACGCGGAAGAGCCGCTGAGGCCCCGCCTCTTCGGCAAAACGGGGAGAGCGGCCCGGCAAGCCCACCCTTTAATAAAAAGCGTATCGCCGGAGCGGGATCACCACCTGGAAAGGTTTCCCACCCCTCTCGGCGCAAACGCGGGATAGCCGCCCGAACAGTCCCCGATCCTTCGGCGAAAAAAGAAGCGGAGCGGGACGGCCGCCCGTAAAAGAATCCCCGGCGCTTTGGCAAAAATGGGGGGATGACCCGGCAAGGGCTCCCGCTCTCTCGGTGAAAACGCGAGAAAACCGCTCAGCCCCCGCCCCTTCGGCAAAAATGGAGGGAAGCGGCCCAGCAAGCCCTCATCCCCGCCGAAAGACGAGGCGTCAGCGCGGCGCCTCCAACTCCGCAAGGCGGCTCTCGCCCAGCACGCGGATGCCGCACCGCTCCAGCAGCTCGGCCGCGACGCCGTTTCCCGGGACCAGCGCGCCGGAGAAGGAGCCGTCGTAGATCAGGCCGCAGCCGCAGGACGGGCTGCGCTCCTTGAGCAGCGCCGCCGTGCAGCCGTTTTCCCGCGCGATGCGCAGCGCCTCCAGCGCGCCGCGGCGATAGGCCTGGGTCACGTCCCTGCCGTCGCGCGTGAGCACCTTATCCCCCGCGCGCTCGGCGGGCGTGCGGGGCGTGGGCAGGCCGCCCAGCACCTCGGGGCAGACGGGGTAGAGCGTGCAGCCGTTCAGGCGCTGCGCAAGGCGGGGAACGCCCTTGCTCCTCCCGTCGTAGCGGCAGGGAACGCCCAGCAGGCAGGCGCTGACGAGCAGGTTCACGCTTCCGCCCCCATGTTGCTCTTGCCCTCGTACTGGGCGACGTCCACGCGCAAAACGGCGATCTGGTCCAGCGCCGCGTCCTCCAAGCGCACGTCTCCCGTATGGCCCAAATGCCGGAGGAGCACCGAAAGCGCGCGCGCCTTCTCCTGCCTGTCGCCAAGCAAGACCGCCTCCCCCGAACCCACGATGCTGTAGTACCGGGCGGTCCAGCGGCAGGGGATGTCGGAGGGCAGCAGGCGCTCCAGATGGGAGATCTCAAAGCAAACGCGCGGGTTCCGCGCCAGAATGTCCAGCTTGTGGCCCTGGCCGGCGCTGTGCAGGTAGAGGGTGAGCTTCCCCTCCGGCGTCATTTCGCAGCCGTAGTTCATGCACACCAGATAGGGCTGGTCGCCGTCCGTCATGGCCAAATGCAGGTGATTTTCGCGCGCAAGCCACGCGCGCAGGCGGGCAGGGTCGGTGACGCGGCGGTCGCTTCTTCGCATAGGGCGAACCTTCCTTTCGTTCTGCGTTTCAATTCTGCGCAAGGTTCGGGTGGTAGAGCTTGCGGCCGTCCAGCGCGCGCACGCGGTCGGAAAAAGCGCCCTTGGGCGTGACCAGCAGCGCCTCGTGCATGGCGAACATGCGCGCGTCCATCAGATCCAGCACGTAGAGCATCTGCGCCTCGGGGAAGAGCGGGGGCTTGGGCGAGCCGTACTCCGGCGACTCGTGGTGGGCCAGGATCATGTGCTCCATCAGCCGCATGGTCTCCTCCGTAAGGCCCAGGCGCTCGCCCACGGCGGCGACATGCGCCACGCCCTGCACGATGTGCCCCAGCAGGTTTCCGTCCCGGGTGTATTCGGCCGCCAGGCCCAGCTCCCCCGCGCCCAGCTCCTCAATTTTGCACAGGTCGTGCGCAATGACGCCGCACAGCAGCAGGCTGCTGTCCAAGTAGGGGTAGATGGGCAGCAGCGCCCGCGCGGCCCTGAGCATGGTGGTGGTGTGGTGCAAAAGCCCCGCCCGCTCGGCGTGGTGCAGGCTCACCGCCGCGGGCCAGTAGAGCAGTTTTTCCCGCTTTTCCTCCAGCAGGGCCACGGCCAGGCGGGAGAACTCCTCCCGCTCCAGGCCGCGCGCGCAGGCGTAGAGCTCGTCGTACATCTCCTGGGGCGCGCGGGGCGCGGTGGGCACCAAGTCCTGCCAGGCGATCTCCTCCTGGTGCGCGGCGCGGATGCGGTCTACGCGCATTTGCAGCTTGCCCTTGAATTCCGTAATCAGCGCCTTGACGCGCACCGGGCTATGGAGCGGGGGAATCGCGGCATCCTCCGGCCAGTTCCACGCCTTGGCGTTCATTTCGCCCGTGGAGTCCATCACCGTCATATCCAGATAAAGTCCGCCGTTGGAGGACTTGCGCACGTCCGCGGTTTTGACCAGAAGAACGCCGTCGAGCTGGTCGTCCTTGCGCCGGTAGGCCAGATTGATTTTTTCCATACACGAATCCTTTCAAAGCGCCCTTCGGCGGAGCGCTGTGGTATAAGAATATTCTACACCAAAAGCCCGAATAATCAAGGCCGTTTTTGCCCGATGAGGGTCCGCGCGCCGGGCAAAGGCGTGTTGCGTTACGGGGCCTTAAATGGTATACTTAGGTGCTGTAAATCGTCCATAAAAGAGGAGCATGATTGTGATGAAATACGTATTGGTTATCGGAGACGGCATGGCGGATTTCCCCGTTGCGCAGCTGGGCGGCCGCACGCCCCTGGAGGCGGCGCGCAAGCCCGTCATCGACGCCCTGGCGCGCAGGGGGCGGGTGCGCCTGGTCAAGACCGTGCCCGACGGCGTGCCCGCGGGCAGCGACACGGCGATCCTGTCCATCTTTGGGTACGACCCGCGCAAGGTGTATACCGGCCGCTCCCCGCTGGAGGCCGCGGGCTCGGGCGTGCGGATGAAGAAGGGCAACGTCTCCTTCCGCTGCAACCTTGCCGCCGTCACCGAGGGCGACGGCGCCTATGAGGAACAGACCATGCTCTCCCACAGCGGCGGCGCCATCGACGGGCAGGACGCCATGACCCTGATGAACGACCTCATCGCCACGCCCTCCTTCGCGGCGCTTCTGGCACAGAGCGGCATGACCTTCACCGTCAACCCCTCCTACCGGCACATCGCCGTGCTGGAGACCGGCAGCGACCGGGTGGAGACCACGCCCCCGCACGACATCCTCACCCGCCCCATCGCAGGCTACCTGCCCACGGGCGAGGGACAGGACATGCTCCGCGGCATCATGCGCGCCTCCTGGGAGGTGCTCAAGGCCCACCCCATCAACGCCGCCCGGCGCGCCGCGGGCAAGATGCCGGCCAACTCCCTGTGGTTCTGGGGCCAGGGGAGCGCGGTGGAGCTGGACTCCTTTGCGGGCAAGTACGGCCATGACGGCGACGCCATCACCGCGGTGCCGCTGGTGGCCGGCATAGCGGAGCTGGCAGGGCTGGAGCACACGCCCGTGCCCGGCGCGACGGGCGAGATCGACACCAACTATCAGGGCAAGGTGGAGGCGGCGCTGGCGGCGCTTGACCGGGGCGATTTTGCCGCCCTGCACGTCGAGGCGCCGGACGAGTGCGGCCACGCGGGCGACGCCAAGGAGAAGGTGCGCGCCATCGAGCTGCTGGACACCGAGGTCTTCCGCCCGCTTGTGGCGGCGCTGGACGCGCGCAAGGAGGACTACCGCATCCTCTTCCTCTCCGACCACTACACGCCCGTGAGCACGCGCACGCACGACGGCACGCCCGTGCCCTGCCTTCTGTACGACAGCCGGGAGGACAGCGGCCGCGGCCTGCCCTATACCGAGGCGGCCGCCGCGCAGGACGGCGAGCGCCTGGAGGAGGGCACGCAGCTGATGCCCCTGCTCTTCGGGCTCTGAGTCCGCGCTCAAAGCACACCGGCGGCCCGGGCCTCGCCGCCGCGCCGGCAGGCATGTCGGAACCTGCGCGTGGAATCTGTCGCGGCGCAGAGAGGAGGCCTGCGCCATCGCGCGCACTGACCGCAAAGCGCCGCCGCGCTGGTGGCGCTTTGAAGCCTGTGCGCAAGGGCTGTTGCTGCGCAGAAGGGAGCGCCGTATCACTTGAAGCCCCCGGCGTGGCGCGCGGTGCGCGAGTTGGCTGTCCGCAGGCACTGGCCCCAAACTGGCGAAGGTTGTAGCGGGCAGAAGAGCCCTGCGCGCGGGCGAGGGCCATTCCGCTTGAAGCGGCCCGGCGAGATGCGCGGTGCGAGAGTTGGCTGTCCGCAGGCGCATCGGACCCAACAAGCGGAGGCTGTCGCAAGTGAATAGAACTCTGCGCGCGGGCGAGGGCCATATCACCTGGACCCCCTCGGCGAGATGCGCGTACAAGAGTTGGCTGTCCGCAGGCGCATCGGCCCCAAGCTGGCGAAGGTTGTAGCGGGCAGAAGAGCCCTGCGCGCGGGCGAGGGCCATTCCGCTTGAAGCGGCCCGGCGAGATGCGCGGTGCGAGAGTTGGCTGTCCGCAGGCGCATCGGACCCAACAAGCGGAGGCTGTCGCAAGTGAATAGAACTCTGCGCGCGGGCGAGGGCCATATCACCTGGACCCCCTCGGCGAGATGCGCGTACAAGAGTTGGCTGTCCGCAGGCGCATCGGCCCCAACAAGCGGAGGCTATCGTAAGTGGATAGAACCCTGCGCGCGGGCGAGAGCCATTCCGCTTGAAGCGTCCGGCGGCGCTTGCGGCCCCCAACCGCATAAGGCGCGCGGAATCGCGGCGGCGCAGGTTGACGCGCGGGCGAGGGTCCGCCCCGCTTTAGGCCCCGGCGCGCCACTGATTCCGCCGCCCTTGGGAGCGCCCCTGCGCGCGGGATAAAGGAACTAGGGTGGGCAAACCCACAGCGAGCAAGGCGGCCGCGCGGGCCGCGGGAGGGGGAGAGAGCGCGTGATTGTGCTGATAACGGGCGCCTCGCACACGGGCAAGACCGTGCTGGCGCAGCGGCTGATGGAGCGGCACCGCATGCCGTATTTTTCGCTGGACCATTTGAAGATGGGCCTGATCCGCAGCGGTCTGTGCCCGTTGCGCCCCACCGACGAGGAGGACGCGCTGACGGCCTTCCTCTGGCCGGTTGCGCGGGAGATGATTAAGACCTGCCTGGAAAACAAGCAGAACCTGATTGTGGAGGGCTGCACCATCCCCTTTGACTTTGCGCGGGATTTTTCGCCGGAGCAGCTGCAGGAGATTCGCTTTTACTGCCTGGCCTTTACCCCGGCGTATATCCGGACGCATTACGGGGACATTCTCGGGCACGCGAATGACATTGAGACGCGGCTCGGCGGGGACGACTGGACGCCGGAGCGCCTGATCGCCGCCAATGAGCGCAACCTCGCGCGCTGCCGCGCCAGGGGGTACCGGCCGGTTTTGATGGACAAAGCGTATGACGTTTCGGTTGATCTGAGCCAAGAGAGCCCGCGCGGCGGCGCGGGCTGAGCTTTCAAGGGAGGGATGGGCGATGGAGATTTTAATCGTGGGCGGCGGCGCGGCGGGGCTGATGGCGGCCGTCTGCGCCAAGGAGCGCGCCCCGGGGGCGAAGGTGACCATCCTGGAGGCGGGGCCGCGCGTGGGCAAGAAGCTGCTCTCCACGGGCAACGGCCGCTGTAACCTGACCAACACCGGGGCCGCGCCCGCCAGCTACGCGCCCGCCGGCGGCCTGCGCGCGCTGGAGCGGATGCCGCCCGCGCGCGTGATGGAGAAGTTCGAGCGCATGGGCCTTCAACTGCGTCTGGAGGGAGAGGGGCGCGTCTATCCCGCCTCGGACGCCGCCTCCTCGGTGCTCGATACGCTTCGGCTCACCGCGGCTCACCTGGGCGTTGAGGAGGTCACGGGATTTTGCGCCGTGCGCGCCCAGGCCGCGCGCGGCCGCTTTCTCCTGGAGGACGGGGAGGGCAAGCGGGTCGCGGGCGATCGCCTCATCCTGGCCACGGGCGGCCGTGCGGCCAGCAAGGTCACCGGATACGACCTGGCGCGCGGGCTGGGGCACAGCGTCACGCCCCTGCGCCCGGGCCTTCTGCCCGTCAAGACCGATGGCGCGGGCATCAAGGGGCTCAACGGCGTGCGCGTCAAGTGCGCGGCGACCCTGCTCCGCGGGGAAAGGGCGGTGCTGCGTCAGGAGGGCGAGGTGCTCTTTAAGGACTTCGGCCTCTCGGGCATCGCCGTTTTTCAGCTCTCTCGCGCGCTGGCGCGGCTGGGGGGCGACGCCATTGCGCTGGACCTGCTACCGGGCTTTACCGAGCGGGAGGCGGGGGAATTCCTGCGCGCGCGGGCGGAGACCCTCTCCTGGCGCGAGACCGACGCCTTCCTGCTGGGCATGTTCCACAAGAATTTGGCGAGGAACCTGCTTGCGGCCGCCGGCATCGGGCCGGGTCTGGCGGGGGAGGTGAGGGCGGAGCGCATCGCCCTGCTTGCGCGCCTTGTCAAGCATTGGCGGCACGCGGTCACGGGCACGCCCGGCTTTGAGAGCGCCCAGGTGACGGTGGGCGGCGTGCCTATGGACGAGGTGGAGGAGCGCGCGATGGCCTCGCGCGTCTGCCCCGGGCTCTACCTCGCCGGGGAGATCCTGGATGTGGACGGCCCTTGCGGCGGCTACAACCTCAACTGGGCCTGGGCCTCGGGCGCCGTGGCCGGGGAAAGCGCGGCGGCGCAATAGGTCCGCGTTGGACGCGGCGCCCTCGCCGCGCGCGTGCGCCGCGGATTCGCGCCGATGAAGGAGAGCGCATCAAGCCGGCGTGGCATATACTTGGCGCGCTGGGGGCCGCCCTCAAAAACCGGAAGGGTTAAGGAATAAGAAAAGCGCTTCAAACCAACGGGGCGTATTGTCGGCGCGCGGAGGGCAGCCCTCAAAAACCGGAAGGGTCAAAGAATAAGGAAAGCGCTTCAACCCAACGGGGCATATTGTCGATGCGCGGGGGCAGCGTTCCAAAACCGGCAGGGCATATTCTCGGCGCGCGGGGGGCAGCCCCCGAAAGACCAAGCAAGATCACGGAATAAGGAGAGCGCTTGCAAGCCGGCGTGGCAAATACTTGGCGCGCGGAGGGCCGCACCCGAAAACCGGCAGATTCACGGGAAAAGGGGAGCGCCTCAACGGGGGAGGGCTTCCCCTTAAAGATACGCAGAGGCGGCGCGCCGCCCTAGGTGCATGGTAAACTGGGGCGCCGGATAACAGTCCCGGGAGGAAGCGCGGCGGCGCGTGGATGGGCGCAGGACCGGCGGGGACGCCCTCGGGGAGCCGCGCCGCCAAGGCAAGGAGGATGGGCATGATCAGGATCAACAACATCAGGCTGGGGCTGGACGAAAGCCCCGACCGCCTCAAGGCGCGGGCGGCGGCGCTGCTGCGCGTAAAAGAGGGCGAGATAGGCGACCTGCGCATGGTCAAGCGCTCGCTCGACGCGCGCGACAAGGGGGATATCGCCTATGTCTGCGCCGTGACGCTGCGCCTTGCCGGGGAGGAGAGGGCCGCGGTTCAGCGGGCGAAGAACGCAAACATCCGCTGGGTGGAGCCCACAGAGCCCCTTAGCGTGCCCAAGCTCGCCCCGCCCGCGGTGCGGCCGGTGGTGGTGGGCCTGGGCCCTGCGGGGCTGTTTGCGGCGCTGTACTTGGCGCGCGCGGGCCTGCGCCCCATTGTGTTGGAGCGCGGATGGGACGTGGAGCGCCGCAAGCAGGACGTGCAGGCGTTCTGGCGCGGCGGGGCCTTGAACCCGGCGAGCAACGCGCTCTTTGGCGAGGGCGGCGCGGGCGCCTTTTCCGATGGCAAGCTCACCACGGGCATTTCCAGCCCGCTTTGCGCCTTTGTGTTGGAGACGATGGCCGCCTTCGGCGCGCCCCAGGAGATCCTCTACCAGGCCAAGCCGCACATCGGCACGGACTACTTGGCGGGCATGGTGCGCGCCATCCGCGGGGAGGTGGAGCGCCTCGGCGGGGAGGTGCGCTTTGGCACGCGGCTTGCGGGCCTTGCCCTGGAGGAGGGAAGGCTTGCGGGCCTGACCGCAGAGGCGCCCGGCGGCGCGTACGACATGCCCTGCCGCGCCCTCATTCTCGCCTGCGGGCACAGCGCGCGCGATACCTTTTCCATGCTCAGGGACGCCGGCGCGCAGATGGAGCGCAAGCCCTTTTCCATCGGCGCGCGCATCGAGCACCGCCAGGAGGCGATCTCCCGCGCCCAGTATGGCCCGGCGTGGAAGCGCCTGCCCGCGGCGGACTATAAGCTGGCCTGCCACCTGCCTACCGGCCGGTCGGTCTACACCTTCTGCATGTGCCCCGGCGGGCAGGTGGTCGCCTCCGCCTCGGAGGAGGGGGGCGTGGTCACCAACGGCATGAGCGCCTTTGCGCGCGACAGGGAAAACGCCAATGCGGCGCTGCTGTGCAGCGTAGAGCCGGGGGACTTCCCAGGGGACGACGTTTTGGCGGGCGTGGAGTTCCAGCGCCGGTACGAGCGCCTGGCCTTTGCGCTGGGCGGCGGCGATTATCGCGCGCCCGCGCAGACGCTGGGCGACTTTCTCAGCGGGCGTCCCACCCGGGCGCTGGGGCGCGTGCAGCCCTCTTACGCGCCGGGCGTGACGCTTTGCGACCTTGCGGGGTGCCTGCCCGACTTTGCGGTATCGTCCATGCGCAGCGCCGTGCGCCTCTTTGACCGCAAGCTGCGCGGGTTCGCCGATGAGGACGCGGTGCTCACCGGCGTGGAGACGCGCTCCTCCTCCCCGGTGCGCATCCTGCGCGGCAGCGACTTTCAGTCCAACCTGCGGGGCGTGTACCCCTGCGGCGAGGGCGCGGGGTATGCCGGCGGCATCATGTCCGCCGCGGTGGACGGCCTGCGCTGCGCCGAAAAGCTGGCCCAGGCGAACCCGTGAAAAACTGCGCGCCCGCTATGGGGCGGGCGCGCGGCATCGGTGCTATGATAAAGGGGAAGGGTGACGCGAAAGGAGGCGCGGGGCGCATGGAATGGGTGGAGCGGATGAACCGCGCGATGGACTACCTGGAGGCGCATCTTGCGGGGGATTGGGAGCCGGAGGAGATCGCCCGCATCATGGCCTGTCCCTACGCGGTCTTTCAGCGCTCCTTTGCCCCCATCACGGGGGTGCGGCTGTCGGAGTACCTGCTCAGGCGGCGGCTGTCCCAAGCGGCGCTGGACCTGAGGAATACACAGATGCGCGTCATCGACGTGGCGCTTCGGTACGGCTACGATTCGGCCGATGCCTTTGCCGCCGCGTTTAAGCGCCTGCACGGCATCACGCCGCAGGCGGCGCGGCTGCCCGGCGCAAACCTGACCTTCTATTCCAGGATCACCTTTACGCTATCCATTACGGGGGTACAGGAAATGACGTATCGTGTGTTGGAAAGAGAGACCTTTGACGTCCTGGGCATCCGCCGCGTCACGCCCTTTGGCGGCGGAACGTGGGGCGTGATCAAGCAGGACGGCAGCATCCGGCAGATCGAGCGGACCTGCGGGGCCTGCGACCTGGGCCTGTGCTTTGGCTTTGCGCCGGATGGCAGCAACGACTACTTGTGCGGCGGAGAGTATGCGGGCCCGGATGTGGCGGGCTTGGACCGCTATACCTACCCCGCGTGCGCGTTTCTGGTCTTTACGGCCCAGGGCAGCATTGCGCAAAATGTTCTGGGCCGGACCTGGCAGCGCATCTACGGCGAGTTCATGCCCCAGAGCGAGTACCGGCAGAAGGACCTGCCCACCATCGAGCGGTACGTCCTTTGGGACGAGGCCGGGGACGACTGCCTGGTGGAGATCCTGATCCCGGTGGAAAAGTGACCCTCTGGGAGGGCCCAACGCCCCCCGGCCGCTTTGGCGGCCGGGGGGCGTTGGGCCGCGTGCCGGCTTCGCCGGCACGCGCGGAGCGTTCCCGCGCTGTTTTTTGCCCGCGCTCTGGCGCGCGGCCTGCCGCCCGGCGTTCTTGCCTTCGCGGCCTTAAAATGCTATAATTTGACGATATGACGCGGAAAGGCTGTGAAATTTCATGCTGATTGACTTTCATGTGCACCTGTTTCCCGACGCGCTGGCCGGAAGGACCCTGGAAAAGCTGTCGCAAACAGCGTCGGAAGGGGGAAGCGGCGCGCCGTATTTTACCGACGGTACGTTGGAGGGCACCAAGCGGCGGATGGAGGACTGGGGCGTTGACGCCATCGTCACCCAGCACATCGCCACCTCGCCGCGCTCCATGCACAAGGTCAACGACTTTGCCGCGCAGGTGCGCGCGGAGCGCATCTACAGCTTTGGCTCCGTACACCCGGACGCGCCCGACGCGCTGGAGGAGCTGGACCGCATCCGGGCGCTGGGCTTAGACGGCGTCAAGATGCACCCCGACTACCAAAATTTCTTTGTAGACGACGATAAAATGGCGGCGCTGTATGAGCGGATGGCGGCGCTGCGCCTGCCGCTGCTCCTGCACGCGGGCTGGGACCCCCTCTCGCCCGAGCTGGTGCATGCCGAGCCCGCCCGCATCGCCCGCGTGCTGGACGGGTTTCCCAACCTCACCTTGATCGCCGCGCATCTGGGCGGCATGCGGCGTTACGACCAGGTGGAAAAGCACCTGCTGGGCCGCCGCAACCTCTACCTGGATACCGCCATGACCTCGCCCTATCTCCACGACGCGGCGCAGTACGCCCGCATTGTGCGCGGGCACGGCCTGGACCGCATCCTCTTTGCCACGGACTGCCCCTGGTCCACGCCCGAGCGGGAGCTGGCGCTGCTGGACCGCATCGGCCTGGACGCCCAGGAACGCGCGCAGGTGACCGCACAAAACGCCCTGGCGCTGCTGGGCGCGCGCCCGGGCTGCGCTCTGCCCGCCTAGTCCACCTCGATAAACCACAAGTCGCGGTCGTGAAAGAGGTAGATCTCCTTGTCGCGCACCCGGCAGGTGTAGCGGATGCCCTGCCCGCCCGCCTTGAGCGAGGGCGCCGGCCGCACGTCCAAAATGCGGTCGATGATCACCGGCTCGCCATTGGCCTCCCGAAACTTGAGCGGCGTGATCCGCCCGCCGATTTCATGATCCGCGCGCACCTTGACAAACGCCTTGTGCGGATTCCGTCTCAACGGTTCCATTTCCCAAACCATCCCTTCTTGATTCCAGGCGGAAAGCACGCCTGTTCGCTTCTTTGTAATCATCATATCACAAGAACGCCTGTGCGTCAATGGGTAAAAACGCATGTTCCCGAGGAAATTTTTGCAAAAGGGAAAAAGACGATTCTTGTCGAATTTTGAATAAACCAAGCAAAGAGAGGAAGGCGAGAGAGATGACGGTACACCGTGGGCACAGAAAGAGACTGCGTGCGCGTGCGATCAAGACGGAGCTAAAGGGATTTGAGCCGCACGAAGCGATGGAAATCCTGATCAGCTACGTCATTCCCAGGAGGGACGTCAACGCCCTGGCGCATGCGCTGATCGACCGGTTCGGCTCCTACGCGGGCGTGCTGGACGCATCGGCCGAGGAGCTGATGGAGATCAAGGGAATCGGGGAGAGGACGGCCGCCTTCCTCACGGGCCTGCCGGATGCGTTTGCCTATTACCAAAGGGACCGTTGGGGCGAGAAGCCAAAGCTGACCACCCGGCGCGAGGCTGGCGAGTTTTGCACGGCGATGTTCGCGCGGCAGCGGGTGGAGGAGCTGATGCTGGTATGCCTGGACGCGCACAAGCAGGTGCTGGCCACCGAAACGCTGATGCGGGGCACGGTAAACGAGGCGCCGGTTTACACGCGCACGGTGGTGGAATGCGCGCTGCGCCACCACGCGCAGGCGGTGCTGCTGGCGCACAACCACCCCAGCGGCATCACCACGCCCTCGGAGGGAGATGTGGCGGTCTCCATGCAGATCAAGCATGCGCTGGAAACGGTGGAGGTGGAGTTCCTGGATCACATCGTGGTGGCGGGAAGCGCGTTTGCGAGCCTGACGGACATGGGCCTGATGGGCGGGCAGCGGATACAGGTTCTGCCCTTTGACTGCGCCGCGGACAGCGACGACCCGTGAGCTTAAGGGGAGCGCGCCCAAAGCCGGTCAGGGCTTGGCGCCCTTGAGCCAACCCAGCGCCTGATCCGCGTTGTCGCCCAGCGCCTCCAGGAAATTGGAGGGCGCGGCGATGGAATAGAGGTTTTCGTCGTAGTACTTGCGCAGCGCGGCGATAAAGGCGTCGTTGCCCATGCTCACGCGCAGGTCGTGCAGCATGGCCGCGCCCTTGCGGTAGATGAGCGCGTCGTACAGGGCCGCGCTCTCAAAGCGGTCCAGCCGCTGGTCCACCCCGACGCCCTTGAGCGAGGCGTTCTCGGTGGCCGGGCGCACCATGGACTGATACAGCGAGTCAAAGGACTGGGCGCCGTAGACCGATTCGTAGTACAAGAGGGTGGAGTACTCGGCCAGGGCCTCGTCCTGCCAGGGGGCGTTGACCTGGTCGCTGCCCACGCCGGCATACCACCACTGGTGCGCGGCCTCGTGCGCCGCGACGAACTCCAGCATGCCGTCGTCCGTGCGGTAGAGCGATTCATCCAGCATCACCAGGGCGGGGTATTCCATGCCGCCCACGTAGAACTGCGCGGCGCAGATGGAAAAATCGGGATAGGGATAGGGGCCGTAGAGGTCGGAGAAGACCTTGATGGACTGGGCGGCATAGTCAAGCGCCTCCTGGGCGCTCTCCTGGGAATAGGCGAAGGAGCGAATGGACACGCCGTCCTGCTCGGTCTGCGCGACGTGGAAATCCTTGCTCATCACCAGGGCGAAGTCGCGCATATCTCGGCCCTTGAAGACCCAAGCGCCCTCCTTTTTCTCCACGAGCCCCGCCCCGGCCACCACGTAGGCGTCCGGCACGCGCAGCGTCACGTCCCAATCCGCGCAATCGGAGACGAAGGGGTCGCCTACGGCGCTGTAGGCGTCGGCGCGGAAGTGGTCGCCGTC
Source organism: uncultured Christensenella sp. (assembly GCA_948468595.1). Classification (GTDB taxonomy): domain Bacteria; phylum Bacillota; class Clostridia; order Christensenellales; family UBA1750; genus Spyradocola. Next base: position 5,174 of record CAOKIU010000023.1, on the reverse strand, counting down.
GTGCACGCTCAGGGTGGCAAAGACGTTGCAAAGCCGCACGTCCTTGTCCGAATAGCCCATGCGCAGCCGGTTGTTGGGCAGGGTCACGGTGTAGGAGAGCGTCAGCTCCACGCTGCCGTGCGCGCGCAGGCGGAAGGGGAGCTGCACGCGCAGGAAGGTCTTCTGCGCGCCGTCCAGCGCCCAGGCGGCCTCGCGGTCGTTGACCTTGACGCTGCCAACCTGCGCCCCGCCCGCGTTGAAGCCATGGGGATAGGCGTGGCTGAACTCCGTCTTGATAACCGGCGCGCGGGCCTGCTCCCAAAATGCGTTGGGATAGAGGTTGAGGCAGAGGTGATCCAGCGTCTCCCCGGTGCGGTTGGTCATGTGGATGACCTGCTCCACGGCCAGCGTGTGCGTCTGCTCATCGTAGGAAGCGTCGATGGCGTAGCGGTCGTTCTGAACGCCCGCAAAGGTCAGCGCCACGCACAGCGCGGCCATTAGGACGGCGCCGGTGAGCAGGAGCTTGTATTTTTTCAGGAACCCGTATAGCTTAGCAGGCATCGTCATCCCTCCGATAGAATCTTATGTCTCATGGGTATGACGCGGCTTTTGGAACCATTCGAGGATAAGAGGGAAGATAAGACGATGGCCATGTGTTCGTTTGCAGAGCGGTTTTCCATGTTCGATGTAACGCCGCTGGAAAACCTGTTTATCGAGGAGTATATGCTGCGCGCGCCGGGGGACTTTGTCAAAGTCTATATCTACGGGCTGCGGCTTTGCTACCATCCCGTTGCCGAGGCGACGGTGCTCACCGTTTCCCGCGCGCTGGGGCTGGAGGAAAAGACCGTCGAGGATGCCTTTGCCTACTGGGAGAGGCAGGGCCTTTTGCGCCGCACCGGGGACAAGCCCCCCACCTACGCCTACTACAACCTCAAGGACGTGATGCTCACCCGCCGCGACGGCGCGCAGGAGGAGATCTCCCCCGCGGAGCGCAGCTTCAACACCGCCCTTCAGGACCTGTTCGGCACCCGCCTGTTGCAGGCGCAGGAATACGAGCGCGTCTATAAGTGGATGGACGACTTCCACTTTAGCAAGGACGTGGTGCTCCTGCTGGTCAAGCACTGCATCGCCGCCAGCGGCAAGGGAACGCAGGTCACCTTTGCCTCCATCGAAAAGGAGGCCCTGCGCTGGGCCAAGCACGGCGCGACCACGCGCACCGCGGCGGAGGACTACCTGCGCACGCTCTCGGCCCATTATGAGGGCGCGCAGCGGGTGCTCCGGCAGTACGGGCTCAGGCGCGCGCCCACGGTGGACGAGGAGGCGCTCTACGCCAAGTGGTCCCAGCAGTGGGGTTTTTCCCTGGACGCCATTTTGTATGCCTGCCGCGAGACCACCAAGATCTCCCAGCCCAATTTCGCCTATCTGGACAAGGTGCTGGAGAACCTGCACCGGCAGCAGCTGAGCACCCGCGCGGACATCGCCGGGGCCGCCAAGGCGCGCACCGACGTCATGCGCCCCGTGCGCGAGGTGCTCGACGCCCTGGGGGCCAAGGGCGTCTCCCCCACCGAGGACCTGGCCATGGTCTACGCCTCGTGGCTGAAGATGGGCTTTAGCCACGAGGCCGTCCTGCGCGCGGCGCGCTATACCGTGCGCATGGGCAGCGGCCGCATTGAGGACGTGAGCGTGCGCCTGAAAATCTGGGCGCGGGATTCCCTCTTTACCGCCGAGGCCATCGACGCGCACCTCGCCCGCCGCCGGCAGAGCATCCAGCATCTCAGCGCCCTGTTCGAGGCCGCGGGCATCACCCGCGCGCCCACGCCCTCGGACATCAAGCTGTTGGAGGGATGGAGCGCCCAGGGGTTCGGGCTTGCCGCCCTGCTGGTGGCGGCCGAGAGCGCGCGGGGCGCCAACAATCCCATGCTCTACATGGGCCGCGTGCTAGAGAGCTGGGCGGCCAAGGGCGTTTTCTCGCCGGAAGACGCGCGGGCCGAGCAGGAAAGGCACGCGCAGAAGCCCCAGTCCCCTGCCGCGACGGCGCCCGCCCCGTCCCGCCCCTCCAAGGAGGTGGGCGCGCACCGCTTCGGCCAGCGCGCCTATACCGACGAGGAGCTTGACAGCCTGCTCTATACCGATCTGGACGACCTCAGCGCCACGTAAGCCCGCCCCCTTTGGGCCTTTCCCCCGGAGGCGCGCCGGCGCTCGCTTGCCAGGGGGGAGAGCGCTCCCCCGCCGCCGTTCGGGAAAGATATGCCGCAAAACCCGCGCGCGCCACGCCTAGGCGGGGAGCGCTGCCCCCCAAACCGCCCCGCAGGAGGATAACCTGAGAAAGGCGCTTCCCCCAAGGGCGCGCGGCCTTCGCCTGGGCGGGGGACGCAGCCTCAAAAACTTGTCCCTTGAGGACGCATGCGCCACGCCTAGGTGAGATGCGCTTCCTCAAAAATTGTCCCCAAGGCCATGCGCGCGCCACACTCAGGCGGAAAGCGCTCTGCCCCCGCGGCAAAGCAACCGCCGCCCGCGAGGGCGTCCCCCCCAAAAAGGGCACGCGGGGCCTTACCTAGGAGGGAGGCCCTTCTTCAAAGATGGTCCCCAAGGCCGCGTGCGCCACCCTAGGCGATAAGCGCTTCCTCAAAAATTGCCCCCAAGGCCATGCGCGCGCCACACCCAGGTGGAAAGCGCTCTGCCCCCCGCAGTAAAGCAACCGCCGCCCGCAAAAGGCTTTTCCCCAAGGCCGCGTGCCACCCTAGGCGATAAGCGCTCCCTCAAAGACGGTCCCCGAGACCGCGCGCGCCACACCCAGGCGGAAAGCGCTCTGCCCACGCAGCAAAGCAATCGCCGCCTGCGAAAGGCTTTCCCCCAAGACCGCGCGCTACCCTAGACGATAAGCGCTTCCTCAAAGACGGTCCCCGAGGCCGCGCGCGCCTCACCCAGGCGGAAAGCGCTCTGCCCCCGCGGCAAAGCAACCGCCGCCCGCGAGGGCGTCCCCCCAAAGGGCGCGCGGGCCTCACCCAGGTGGAAAGTGCTCTGCCCACGCAGCAAAGCAACCGCCGCCCGCGAAAGGCTTTCCCCCAAGACCGCGCGCTACCCTAGGCGATAAGCGCTTCCTCAAAGACGGTCCCCAAGGCCGCGCGCGCCACACCCAGGCGGAAAGCGCTCTGCCCCCGCGGCAAAGCAACCGCCGCCCGCGAGGGCGTCCCCCAAAAGGGCGCGCGGGCCTTACCTAGGCGGGAAACGCTTCCTCAAAAATGGTCCCCAAGGCCGCGCGCCACGCCCAGGCTGCAAGCGCTCCCCCTCAAAAGAGCCTCCCGCCGCGGCCGCTCGGGAAAGGCGTCCCGCAAAAAGGACGCACGCCCGCACGCGCCCCATGCGCCCAAGAACACCGACGCGAACAGAAGGAGCAAAAATGGATATTATTTCGAAAAAGGCGATCCTGCGCGAGCTTTTGGCGGAATACCGCGCGCGCAAGGACAGGGTCGAGGCCGAGGCCGACCGCGTGCGCCTGCGCATCGCCGAGGCCGTGCCGGTCTATGCCGATATGAGCGGAGCCATCACCAAGATCCTGATGGACGCCTCCCGCCGGGCCCTGGACGATCCCCCAAACGCCGCGCGCATCGCCGCGGAGGCCAAGGCGCAGGTGCTTTGCCTGCGCGCCGATTCCGAGGCCGCCCTGCGCGCGGCTGGGTATTCGCCCGATATGCTGGAGCCAAAGTACGGCTGTCCCATCTGCAAGGACACGGGCTTTGTGGGCACGCCCATCCACGAGTACTGCTCCTGCATCAAGGTGGCGCTGATGCGCAGGCTCTACCAAGAGGCCAATATCGGCGATGAGACGTTTGAAAACTTCGACCTTGAGGTGTTTTCCGACGCGCCGGAGGAGGGCGCGGGCCGCTCCCAGCGGCAGGTGATGGAGGTCTACCGCACCTATTGCGTGGACTTTGCCAACGCCTATCCCAAGGCCAAGAAGCGCAACCTTCTGCTCACCGGCCCCACGGGCCTGGGCAAGACCTATATGCTCAACTGCATCGCCGCGCGCGTGCTGGAGCGGGGCATCCCCGTGCTGCGCCTGACGGCCTATAAGATGCTGGAGGCCATGCGGCGCTATCACCGCGGGCAGGACGAGAGCGGGCTGGACCTGATGCTCCGCGCCGAAATGCTCGTCATCGACGATCTGGGCACCGAGCCGATGCTGGAGAACGTCACGGTGGAATACCTCTTCACCCTCCTCAACGAGCGCCGGGCAAACCGCCTGTCCACCCTGGTCGCCACCAACCTAACCCCGCAGGAGCTCAAGGCCCGCTACACCGAGCGCATCTTCTCGCGCTTGGTGGACAAGAGCGAGACCGAGGTGCTGCGCTTCATCGGCGGCGACGTCCGCCTGCACCGCGGGGCGCGCTGATCCGCCGCGCGCCGCAAGGGATTTTTTGCCCGATGCGCGCATGAACGCGCGCGTCGCCTCATATCTATGTCCCACAAGGGGAGATGGATATGGGTCTTTCGGTTTCCTGGGAGGTCGTGCTGTTCTTTGCGCTGGGCATGCTTCTGCTCTACGGCGTGGGCTGGCTCCTGCTGGTCCCGCTCCGGAAGGGGCTTTGGTTTCTGTTCAACTCGCTGGTGGGCGGGCTGATCCTGTGGGTGGTGTCCCTGGTGGGCAGCGCGTGGGGCGTCGTGGCGGTGGTCAATCCCTTTTCCGCGATTATGACGGGGTTCCTCGGCATCCCGGGCGTGGGCTTGGTGCTGCTGATCCAAAATCTTTTGTAACGCAGGTGGGCCGGGAGGCGTCGGATGGACGCCCCCGGCCCTTTTTGCGCGCGAGCGCCGCCCCGGGGGAGCGCGGCATTCGGCCGCCCGGATGAAAGCGGGCGCTAAAAGAAAGGCGTCGGAGCCGGTGACGGCGCAGTGTCCATCGAGAGTGCACTGCCGCCGCCCCGAGAAAACGTCGCAATCGGCCGTCCGGATGGAGAAACACCGCAGGTTGCCTATGAAAGCGGGCGCTTAAGGAAAGAGGTCGGAGCCGGTGACGGCGCAGTGTCCATCGAGAGTGCACTGCCGCCGCCCCGAGAAAACGTCGCAATCGGCCGTCCGGATGGAGAAACACCGCAGGTTGCCTATGAAAGCGGGCGCTTAAGGAAAGAGGTCGGAGCCGGTGACGGCGCAGTGTCCATCGAGAGTGCACTGCCGCCGCCCCGAGAAAACGTCGC
>CAOKIU010000022.1 GCA_948468595.1 uncultured Christensenella sp. | reverse complement strand
AGGGCGAGACCAGCATGGGCATAATCAGGGAGAGAATGGAGTTTTTCAACCCCAGGATGCGCGTGCAGATGATGTACCAGGAGACCATGCCGCCGTTGAGCACCATGGTAATGAGGATATAGGTCTGGAAGAATCTGCGGTACTTGAGCTGCCGCACTGAGAGCGGGTAGGCTGCCAGCGTGCAGATCATTACGTGCAAAATGGTGCCCAGAACGGTGGAGATCACGGTGTTTTTATAGCCCGTGACCAGCTTTTCCGGGAAGATCATCAGCGTCTCATACGCCTCCAGCGTGAAGGTGTGCGGGATGAGCTTATAGCCCTCCTGCCGGATCTCGTCCTCCGTTGCGAAGGAGGAGCCCACCATCATCACAAACGGCGCGATGGATACAAAGCCAATCAACCCCACCACAAGATAAATCAGCACCGTGGAAGCCAGGGAGTTGCGGCGAATGTGGTTCTTCTTGTTCCGTGCTTTCATGCTCTTTTCCCTCCCTTAAAACAGCGCCGCGTCCGGGTTGAACTTGCGCGCGAAGGTGTTGGCCGTCACCAGCAGGATGCCCGAGATAATGCTTTGGATAAAGGATGCCGCCGACGACATGCTCACGTCGCCCAGCTTGCGCAGGTTGCGGTAGATAAAGGTATCCAGCACGTCCACCGTCGGGTAGAGGAGCGGGTTATCGCCGATAATGGCGTAGAAAAAGCCGAAGTCCGAGCTCATGATGCGGCCCAGCGCCAGGAGCGACAGGGTGAGCATCGTGGGCAGCAGCATGGGGATGGTGATGCGCCAGATCTTCTGCCACCGGTTCGCCCCATCGATATCCGCGGCCTCGTAATAGCCCACGTCGATGGAGGTGATGGTGGCAAGGTAGATCACGCCGTTGTAGCCCACGTTCTTCCACATGTTGATAATCAGCATAATGCCTCGCCAGTACTTGGGCTCGCCATACCAATTGATCTTCTCCGCGCCCAATGCCATGAGCAAGCGGTTGAGCACGCCGTTGTCATAAGAGAGGATCTGGTAGGCAAAGACGTTGATGATGATCACCGAGATGAAGAACGGCAGCAGGGAAAAGGACTGGACGAACCGCTTGTAGGCCGCGTGCGTCACCTCATTGAGCAAGATGGCCAGCGTAACCGCGCCCACCGTGCCGCCAACGATGAACATCAGGTTGGTAATCAGCGTGTTCTGAACGGCGCGAAGCGTCCCCTCATTTTGGAAGAGGAAGACAAAGTTCTGGTACCAAGGCTGCGCCAAGGGGCTGCCGAAGATGCCCAGGCCGTAATCAAACTCCTTGAACACCATCGATAGGCCGAACAGGGGCAGGTAGTTGAAACAGAACAGCAAGGCCACCGCGGGGAGAAACATGATGTATAGCCCGCCATTGCGCCACAGCTCCCGCGGAATGGCCATGAGCTTTGTCGAAAGGGGCGCTTTGCGTTTGGTTGGGACAACTGCCATGGTTCAATGCCTCCTACTTCATTCATCAAGCTGCTTCCACCAAATTGTTTACTAAAATATCCAGTTCCTCGAGATAGCTATACTATACAATAAACGTAAAAATCTGTCACCTGTTTCGCCGGACAATTTACATTATATTAACATTTTGTATAAAACAGAAAACTTTCACACCCGCTGACGAACGACAAGCTCGCAAAAGATGCCATCTGCTGTGCCGTCTTAATTCTGTAAGTAAAAAACACAGCGCCGCTAAGGCGCTGTGTTTTAGTAAAACATTCAGCGATCAGGTGGTCGCGCGCGGGCGAATGATCGCGCCCACGCACACCTTGAGCGCGTTCTCATCGGCGTCGCCGGTCTTTTCTATGACGCGCTGCACGGCCAGGCGGGCCATCTCCTCCCAGGAGACGGAGCAGGTGGAAAGGGGCGGATCGTGCCGCGCGGACATGGGCAGATCGTCAAAGCCCATCACCGCGATCTCCTCCGGCACGCGGATTCCCGCCTCCTTAAAGGCGCGGATGGCGCCCATGGCCTGCCGGTCGCCGTCGCACATCAGCGCGCGGCAAAAGCGCTCCCCCTGGGCGAGGTATTGCTTGACCTGGCGGTAAGCCTCCTCATAGGAGGTGTGAACCAGCCAGGTTCCCGCGCTTTCCATGCCGTGATCCTCCAGGCAGCGCAGATAGCCCCGCTCCCGGTCGGCCAGGTTTTTAAAGTATGTGCGGCCCTTGAGGTGCCCGATGTCGGTATACCCCTTTTGGATCAGGTAGTCCGTGGCGGCGTAGACCGCGCCCACACCGTCGCTGGAGACGCAATCCACCTGCAATTTGATGAAGCTCTTGTTGAGAAAGACCACCTTGCGCACCTCGCGCGTCCAACGCAGCACGGTATCCCTGCATGCATCGGCCGCCTGCACGATGACCCGAGGGTCCTCCTCCACTTCTTTGATGCTGCGAATGACGACATCCAGCTCCTCCATCTCCTTGCCCAGGTAGTGCACCACCATGAAATACCCGTTTTTGCGGCAGTTCTTCTCAATGGAAAGCATCAACAACTCGTGGTAGATGGGCACGTTGGCGCGGTCCACATCCAGCAGATAGCGCGGAATGACGTAGTGAATGTTGGTGCTGCGGCCCCCGGCCGGCGCCGTCGGACGCCGCGCATAGCCCAGGCGCTCCGCCGTTTCCAAAATGCGTGCGCGCGTTTCCCGGCCCAGGCCCTCCCGGCCGCTCATCGCCAGCGTCACCGCCGAGGGCGAAACGCCCGCAGCCGCTGCGACATCCCGAATGGTCACGTTTTTCTTCATGCTTGCCCTCGCTCACAGTGTTTACTAAACAACAGTTCTATGAAGACATTATAGTCAATCCAGCGTCCGCCTGTCAAGCGCCTGTGCGCGCCTTCGCATCTTTGTCCATCCTGTGTTAATAAATTGCGCGGCGCACGGCGCTTTAAACGACAGGAACGCCAGGCGGCGCAATGCGCCGGGCGTTCCATTTTTTTCGCTTCATTCAAGCAAAGCTGTGCTCTTTCACGCAAGGTTCTTGAGCAGGGTGCGGCGCACGGCTTCATAATCGCGGTAATCCACAGAGCAGATGCGCTCCAAGGGAATGGGCGCTCCGTCTTCAAAGTACGCGCGCACATCCTTCTCGCGCAGCACGGTAAGAATCGCCGCATCGGCGATGCCGCCCTTGCCCGCGCGGTCCATCAGGCGCATCAGTTCAAAGTCCTCCACCGCCCGCCGCAGGGCCATGTAGCGCAGGGTGAGGAGCGGACGCCCATCCGCCGCGGGGTAGACAAAGTTGGTATCCCCCGCGGCAAAGGCGCCATAGCGAATGTCGCGGCGGGGGTCGTCGGGCCAGACCGTGTAGTTCCAGCGCAGAAAGCCATCGAACTTCATGTACCGCGTCAGCATGCCGATCAAGCGCGTCTCGCACAGATTGCTGCGCAGGAAGGTATTGGGGTGGTCGGGCGCACAGCACACGTACCACAAAAAGCGCTTCCCATTCAGGTTCTCCCGGATGTGCGCCAGGGCGTCGAATTGCGCGCAGACCGACTCCAGAGAGGGGATGAAGTCGTCGATGTAGTCGGAAAACGCGGGGATGAATTCCGCGTGGTTGATGGCGGTCTTGAGGCGGAAACGCGGCGCAACGCGCAGGATGCGCTCGATGCTGCGGCGGTAGGCGGGAATATCCGCCGGCTCGTCGGCCGCCAGCCGCACGCGCGCAAGCCTACCCGTCTCCTCAAAGTGCTGTTGCAGCGCCGCCAGGAAGGCGTCCACCTCCTGCGTCTTGTCCAGGTAGGACAGGGCGCCCGTCCTTTCGTCCAGGCAGGGCAGGCTGACGTAGGGCTCCGGGTCGCCGGGCACGATGGGGTGATCGTCGAAGCTGTCCTTCTTCCAAATGTTGCACAGGCCCAGCACCTCAATATCCCCCAGGACGCCGTGCCGCTCAAAGATCTCAATATAGCGGTCCATGGCGGTATAATCGTAAACACAGGTTCCGTCCGCGCGGCGAAGGGTGCGGATCATCGCATACTCGAACAGGTCCGCGGGGAAGCGTTGGTTATCGATGCATCCCTGACCGCGCCAGGGCACGTCGCCGGCCACGACGGTGATGGACTTCTGCCCCAAGGCCGCCATGGACGCGGCATAGCGGTCGATGACGGCAAAGTGCGCGTCGCTCCACAGCGGCGTCTCGTGCTTTCGCGCGAGGTTGGAGGGATGCTGCCACAGGTCCAGGTAAAAGGCATAGTCCTTGGGTTCCAGCAGGCGCGCCGGATAGACCTCCATCTCCAGGCTGCGCTCCGCGACCAGCTGCTCGGGATGCGTTCCCAGGGCGTGGTACACGCGCACCGCGACCTCCGCTCGCCCCGCCGCTTGCGGCGTGACCTGCGCAAAGACCGCCGCCGTCTCGCCGGGGCCGTATTCCGCGGTTTCCCTGCTCAGCAGCACGTCCGCGCGCAGGCAGCCGTCATCGTCCTGCATCAAGCCCTCCAAGAAGAGCTGGACCTCCGCGCCCTGGGCAAGCACCTCCAACCGGTAGCGGTCCATGTGCCCCTTTTCCGAATACCACTGCCGCGGCGCCGTGGCAAGGGCGAACCGATCCGGCGCGGAGAGCAGAATTTGAAAGCAGGCGCGGCCGCCGGCGTTGGTAAAGAGCGCCTCCACCTCGTATTCCGGCGCGGAAAATCCCTCGGGACCCTTTGTGAGCTTAAAACCCTCGTCCGCAAGCATGAGCCTCATGTTTCCTCATCCTTTCCCTGCGCGTTTCTCCGCGCAAATCCACATGGTCGCTTCCCCCCGCGCGCCTCCTGGAACGCCTGCCAGGTGGTCTCGAACCAATCGTCGGTCTTTTCCAGCGGCCGCACCGGCGCAAAGCGGCTGTGCGGCGCGCCGTCCTGGGCGATGTCGGTGCGCAGCGTCATTCCCTTTTGGGGGTCCTTGGCCGGGGCGAAGGCGTAGGGCGCCAAACCCGGCAGGCCGGGCGGGTTTCCCTGCGGGTCCAGCACCAGCGCCGCGCCCTGACTGCCGCATTGCTCCGCGGCAAGCTGCATGGCGGAGAGCATCGCCGCCTGTACAACCAACATATCCTGCGTTTTCAATGCGGCGGGCAGCTCCTCCGCGTCGCGGGCGCGCACCGGGGGCAGCGCGGCGATCTCCGCCGCCAGGGCGCGCATCTCCTCCCGGACGCGGATCTGCGCGGCGCAGCGGCTCATGCGCGCCTGCATCGCGCGCCGCACGGCCAAGGGGTCCGGCGCGGCGGGATCGATGGCGCGCTCCAACTCCCCGGCAAACCGCTCCGCAGCGCCAAGCGCGGCCGCCTCATCCGGCTTTTTCCGCCTTGCGAAAAAGGCGATGTGCTCCGCCGCGCGCTGCGCGCCCACCTGGGTGGAATTGAGCGCGGCGCCGCCGGGCCGCGCCGCGCCAAAGGTGCCCGCAGCCTCGCCCGCCACGTAGAGGCCGGCAATCGCCGACTGCCAATCCGCGTCCACGTTCAGGCCGCCGTTGTTGTGCTGCGCGCACACCTGTATTTCCAGCCCTTCGCGCGTCAGATCAATGCCATGGTCGCGATAGAGCGCGATGGCCTGGGGGTTCATGCGCCGCAGGCGCTCGACGGGCGTCTTGACCAGCGCGCCGGAGCGCTCCAGGTATGCGCGCGCCTCGCCGCCCAGGGCGCCAAATCCCGCCTCCAGCCCCGCCGGATCGCGCGTGAAGTCGAGAAACACCCGCCGGCCCATTGCCTCCGTCTCGTGGTAGACGATCAGGTCGACCAGCGAGGAGCCCTCCATCTTTGCGCTGTCAAAGGGCCACTGATACCCCTTGAGAAAGGTCATGTCCAGCGCCTTTGCCGCGGAGCCAAAGTACTCCGGCAGGAATTCGCGCTCCACGCCCGCGGCGTCCACCGAAATGTAGCGGGGCAGCGCCTGTTGATAGGTCCCCGACACGTTCCAGCGGAAGCCCACGCTCGCCAGGCCGTACTGCCATTGGTGCAGATTGCACCCCTGCGCGCCCGCGGCCAGCGCCATGCCTGTGCACCCGGTCTGGGAAGCGGGATAGACGCTCTTTTCATAGGCGATTGCCGGTCCGCCTGTGCAGAGCACCACGTTGGGCGTCAGATACAGCGTAAGCCCGCGTTCCGGCTCCCGCACCCTGGACGTATCCAGCGCCAACAGGCCGTGGACGCGCCCACCCGCTACCACCAGGCGCACGGCCTGCATATGGTCATAGACGGGGATGCCCTTGTCCAACACGGCGCGCTCCAAGGCCTCCGTCATCATCTTAGAGGTCAGCGGCCCTGCGGAGGTGGCTCGCCTGCGCGCGTCGTGATCCGTGCGGTAACCGACGTACTCGCCATAGCGGTTGGTGGGAAAGGGCACGCCCAGCAGGTTCAGCTTCATAAACGCGCGCACCGAGCCCGCTGCCTCGCAAAGCGCCGTATCCCCGTTGACGCCGCCGCCATCGAACAGGTCCCGTGCCATTTCATAGACGCTGTCCAGATCGTCCGAACAGAGCGACAGCTTGTAATAAGTCTGCTTGTCGCTGCCCGTGTTGCGCGATGCGCCCATGCGCCGCCCCTCGGTGGCGATTGCGACGCCCCGCACGCCGCAATCATACAGCCAGTCGGCCGCGTTGTAGCCCGCGCAGCCCGTGCCCACCACCAGCGCCGGAACCCTGATCACCCGCATTGCCATTCCCCCCTTTGCTACAGGCGCCGGATGTGGAAGCCGCCGTCCGCGTTGAGCACCGTGCCCGTGCCAAAGTCCAGAAGGCCCGAGCACGCGGCCAACACCTGGTCGGCCACGTCCTGCGGCGACCCAAACCGGCGGATGGGCGTGACGCCCTCCTGCTGAATCATGCGCTGATATTTGTCCTTGACGCCCGCGGTCATATCCGTCAGGATGATGCCCGGGCGCACCTCAAAGACCGGGATGCCCTCCCGGGCCAGCCGGTCGGCAAAGAGCTGCGTGACCATGGAAATGCCCGCCTTGGACACGCAGTACTCCCCCCTGCTGGTGGAGGAGGTATAGGCAGAGACGGAGGAAATGTTGACAATGCGCGGAAAAAAGTCTTCCAGCCCTTGCCGCCGCATGCGGAGCATGAGGTTCGCCCCCGCCTGGCACATGAAAAAGCAGCTCTCGGTGTTGACGCGCATCAGCCGCTCATAGCTCTCCACCGTCGTTTCCAGCACATCCAGGCGCACCTCGGGCGCCACGCCCGCGTTGTTGACCAGCACGTCCAGGCGGCCGAAGCGGCGCTCCGCCTCCTCCAGCAGGGCGGCGCGCTCCCGGGGCTCGGACACGTCGCAGGCGGCATAGCCCCAGTCGCCCAGGGCGTCCAGTTCCGGCGCGATGTCCCGCACCGCCGCCGCTCCCTTGGTCACGCCGCACAGCAACACGCGGTAGCCCTCTTTGAGCAACGCCTTGGCAATGCCCAGGCCGATGCCGCGCCGCGCGCCCGTCACCAGCGCCGCGCGGCCCGTTCCCGTCAGTCTTTCCATGGTTCCCCTCCGCTCCTTTATCTCTGGGTCAGCTCCCGATAGTGCCGCGCATAGTAGGGATCGCGCACCACGCACCCCGCCGTGCCGCCCAGGCGCATCAGGAGCGAGCACTTGCCGCAGGTGACGCAGCACTGCCCGGCATCCAAACAGCCGCCGCGCAAGATGTCCCTTGCAAAGGACGGGTAGGCAAAGGCCATCCGGCCAAAGCCCGCTACGTCGCAGACGCCCTGCTCCACCGCGCCGGCGGCAAGGTTTGCGGAAAACTGCCGCAGATAGGTCATGGCCGAGCCCACGATGGCCAGCCCGGGCAGCGCCGCCTTGACCGCCCTTGTGCACGCCATCATCCGCGCCACGCCCGCCAAGGGGTCCTCGGGCAGGGGGTAGGGCTGCGCGTCGGCCGGCCGGTTGACGTGCGGATTGACGTAAGGGTTGCCGATGGTCAGATCCATGAGCTTTACGCCCAGCCGCTCATGCAGGATGCGCACGAGCCGGAGGGGCTCCTCCATGTCGGGCGCAAGGCCGCCTTCCACGCGCACGCCAAAGCCGTAAGGGTAGGGGAACCCATCGTAGAGGTTGAGGCGCGTGGCGACGAGGAAGTCCCCCGCCGTGGCGGCGCGCGCCTTGGCAATGCCGTTGCGCAGGAAGCGCGTGCGGTTGTCAAAGTCCCCGCCATACCGCCCCGGCCGCGTGTAGGCGGAGAGCAGCTCGCTGCCCAGATACCGATGGCAAGCCTTGATGTCCACGCCGTCAAAGCCCGCCTGCTGGGCCAGACGCGCCGTCGCGGCCAGGGCGTCCTCCACGCGCTCAATGCCGTCGTCCGTGATGATGCGCGCCGCGTCCATCGGCTCCTTTTCAAAGAGGGGGTTGCGATAGGCGGCGATGGGCTCCGGCACGCCGTGCGGCTTGGAATAGCGCCCCGAGTGCGTCGCCTGCAAAATGATCAGCGGCGCGCATCCGTTCTCCTTCAGCGCGGTTTCGCGGATGCTGTCGCATAGGCGGCGGTAATCATCCACATTCTCCCGGCGCAGCCATGCCTGCCGGGGATTGGCGCGCCCCTCCTCCAAACAGGCGCAGGCCTCAAACCAGATCAGCCCTGCCCCGCTTCGGGCAAAACGGTCGTACCGCCGCAGGGTCAGCTCCCCCGGAGCGCCATCCGGCGTGCCGTCGCAGCCCTCCATGGGCTGCACGGCGATGCGGTTGGGCACGGTGTGCGCGCCGATGGCTAGCGGTGTCCTCAAGGCGCTGGTATCCTCCGCAAGCGGCAGGCACACGCCCGCCGCCCGCGCCGCATCGCGCGCCTCCTGTAAGGTCTTTGCCTGAAACAAGTGGTCCACCTCCAAATCAGCTCTTTCGTCCATGATACCGAAAGCGCCGCCTCTTGTGTCGCACAAACCGCGCGAAAAATATGCAGAATCTGTCGTCAGGGCTATCCTAAACTTTACCTTTCTGTTACAATAATAGCATAGAAACGCACAGGAAGAAAGTGGGGGTCCATCATGCGCAAACGCGCGTATCTCCTGTCCAACAGCGACGCGCTGCCCCGCGTCTACACCCCGGAAACGCTGGAGCGCCTGCGCTCCCTGGTTGACTTGCAGCCCGGCTTCCTGACCGAGCGGGACTTGGAAGCGCGGGCCGTGGAGCTTTCCCAGGCCGAGATCCTTTTCTCCACCTGGGGGATGCCCGCCCTCTCCTCAGAGCGCATCGCGCAGGCGCTGCCGCGCCTTGAGGCGGTCTTCTATGGCGCCGGCTCGGTGCAGTATTTCGCCCGTCCCTTCCTAAAAAACCGCGTGCGCGTCTTCTCCGCCTGGGCGGCCAACGCCGTGCCCGTGGCCGAGTACACCGTGGCGCAAATCGTGCTGGCGGGAAAGGGCTTTTACCAGGCTATGCGCCGGTATGAGCGCCAGGGCCGGGAGGCGTCCGCCGCCTATGCCGACGCGCTGCCCGGCAACTACGGCATCCGCGTGGGCATCCTCGGGGCGGGGATGATCGGCCGCATGGTGCTGGAGCGCCTGCGCGCCTACGAATACGAAGTGCTGGCCTTCGATCCCTATGTCTCCGACGAGGCGCTGGCCCGGCTGGGCGCGCGCCGCGCGGGCCTTAATGAGATCTTCTCCACCTGTCAGGTCGTCTCCAACCACGTGGCCAATCTTCCCGCGACCGTGGGCATGCTCTCCTACGATTTATTCTCCGCCCTTCCGCCGGGCGGCGTGTTCCTCAACACCGGCCGCGGCGCGCAGGTGGTGGAGGCGGACCTGGTCCGGGCCCTTGCCCAGCGGCCGGATCTGACCGCCGTGCTGGACGTGACCCATCCTGAGCCGCCCCAGGAGGGCAGCCCGCTCCTTTCGCAGCCCAACGTCTTTTTGACGCCGCACATCGCGGGCAGCAAGGGGCGCGAGGTGGAGCGCATGGGCGCCTACATGGCCGAGGAATGCGCGCGCTACCTGCGCGGGGAGCCCACGCTCTACGAGGTCACGGCGCAGATGCTGGAGACCATGGCGTGACCATGAACCAGCTCTTGCTCGACTTTCAGCACAGCGTTGCGCAGGCGCCCTGGCACCGTCACTGCCACCTCTCCTGCGAGGTAATCTATGTGCGGCGCGGCAAGGCGCGCTTTACCATCGCCGGGGTGGACTACACGGCCGGGCCGGGATGCCTTGTGCTCATCTCCTCCCTGGAAGAGCATCAAGTGCGGGTGCTCTCCACGCCCTATGAGCGGTACTTTCTCCTTCTCTCCCTGCCGGAGCTCTCGCGCGCCCTTCCCCAGACGCATTTGACGGCAGCGCTTCGCAACCGGCCGCAGGGATTTTGCCACTGCGTGCCTTTGCGCGGCGCCAAGCCCGCGGCGGACGCGCTCTTTGCCCAAATGGGGGAAGAGGTCTCCGCCGCGCTTCCCGGCGCCCGGCAAATGATGGAGAGCCTGCTTTTGCAGCTTCTCGTCCTGCTCTACCGCGCCTGCCCCGGCAATTTTGCCGCGCCGCCCGGCCCGGCCGCCGGCAGGGTCATGGAGGCGCAGCAGTACATCGACAGCCACTTCACGCAGGAGCTGACGGTATCCGCCCTGGCGGCGCGCTTCTTCGTCAGTCCCTGCCACTTGACCCACAGCTTTAAAGAACAGGTGGGGTACAGCCCCAAGCAGTATATCCGCCTGCTGCGCCTCTCCTACGCAAAGGAGCTGCTGGAATCCACCGACTTGCCCGTCAACGAAATCGCCGCGCGCTCGGGCTTTGGCGACCTGAACAACTTCATTCGCGCCTACCGGCAGTGCTACGGCGCGCCTCCCGGGAAGTGGCGGCGCCAGGACGAATCCTAAGGCATCGCCAAGCCCGCCATGACCCGCGCGCGACTCTACCGCTTATCCGGATTGGGGCAGGTAATGATCCACGTATAGCCAAAGCGGTCCTTGGTTATCGAGCCGCAGCCGCCATCGTCCGGCTCGGGATGCGGCTTCAGCGGGGAGAGCACGGTTCCGCCCTGCGCCAGTATGGACACCGTGCGCAGCGCCTCCGCCTTGGAATCCATGTGAATCATCAGCTTGATATCCGTATTCACCTGCGCGCCGTCAAAAGAATCGCCCGCCGCCATGCGCGTGCTGCCCAGCGCAAACTCCACGTGCATGACCTTTCCAATCTGCTCCGGCGTCGCCTCAAAGGTGCTCTCGGACCAGCGGGACAGATAGTGGATTTCCCCGCCGAAGGCCGCGATGTAGGTTTGGATCGCCTCTTCGCAATTCCCCTTAAACGACAGATATGGGATGATCTCGATCTTCTTTTCCATATTCTCATCTCCTATAAAATTATCCTTTTGGTTTGCTATCAAAAGTATACCATCTATGCGCTGCGCGTTCAACCCTTCCGATAGGCATACATGCTTAATACAGGACATTTCAAGGAGGAATTCTCATGCAGTATCCGCTCTACGATCTCCACATCCACACCAATCTTTCCGCCTGCTCCACCGATCCCGGTCAAACGCTGGAAACCATCGTCGCCTTTGCCGCGGCCAACCACATCCCCGTCGTGGGGGTGACCAATCATGTTTGGGACAGGGAGATCCCCGGCAGCAGCTCCTGGTACGCCCCGCAGGACTTTGCGCATATTCAGCGCATCCGGGAACAGATTCCGCGCGACCTGCACGGCGTTCGGCTGCTCATCGGCGCGGAGACGGAGTACGCGGGCGGCCGCATCGCCCTGACGCGCGCGCACCGTGACGCGCTGGACTACGTGCTGGTGCCCCACTCCCACATTCACATGCGCGGGTTGGTGCTGCCCGAAGCCTGCGTGACGGACCGCCAGGTGGCCCAGTACCTGCTGGATAGCTTCGTATCTCTGGTGGAGAAGGATTTTGCCACCGCCGTGGCGCATCCCTTCTGCCCGGTGGGCCGCACGCCCGAAAACGTCAAGGCGATCCTCGATTGCATCACCGACGATGAGTTTGCCCGCTGTTTTTCCGCCGCCCGCGCGCATAACGCGGCCATCGAGATCAACGGCTCGTGCATGGCCGGGGAGTGGAGCACCCCCGCGCTGGTGGCGGGGTATGAACGCCTCTTCTCCATCGCGCGCGATTGCGGGGTTACCTTTACCCTGGGCAGCGACGCCCACGCGCCCAAGGAGCTGGAGTACATCCACCTGGCCGCACAGCTCGCCACGCGGCTGGCCATCCCCGACGACCGCTTCCTGCGCCTGTAAGCCGCAGAACCCCGGAGCGCTTCCCTGCCCTTGCGCTTCGCCCGCAAAATGCCTCCGCATCATTCCCTCGCCGACGTGCCTGCGCTGCGACCGCGCCGCAGGCACGGGCCTGCCTCCAACCGCCGGCCGCTTCCCACGCCCGCAAACCTCGCAGCCCCGGCGCACCGCCCTTGCCGTGCGCTTCCTCCATAAAAAACGCTTTTTTCCACTTCCTATGTATACCCCGCGCAGCGGCACCGTGCGCCTACGCAAAAACGCCATAAAACCTTAACACCCCCGGAGTCTGCGGCACGCCGCCGCGGTCTCCGGGGGTGTTTGATTATTCCACGCTCTTGAGGCTCTCCACCATGTCGATCTTGCGCAGCTTAAAGAACATGAGAAGGTTGACCACAATGGCAAACAGGAAGGTCAGCGCAACGCTCCACACGTAGGACATGAACCGGATGGACTGCCCGAACATGATCATATCCACCTCGCAGGTGCGGATGACGAACTTGTGCAGAAAGAAGCCGATGACCGCGCCCAGGGCGATGCCGATGCACGTCAGCCAGACGTTCTCGCGGTAGACATAGGCCGCGACCTCGCCATCATAAAACCCCAGCACCTTCAGCGTCGCCAACTCCCGCCGGCGCTCGATGATGGAGATGTTGTTCAGGTTGTAAAGCACGATAAAGGCCAGCAAGCCCGCGGAGATCACCAGCACCCAAACCACCATGTCCAAACTGCGCATCATATCCGCCACCTGATCTTCCAGGGCGCTGACAAAGGATACGCCCGTGACGCCGTCGATGCGCAGCAGCGCTTCACCCATGGCTCCCTCGCCTTCCCGGTCGGTGTCGGTGCGCAGAAGCACCATGCCGTAAGACGGCTCCTCGCCGTAGAGGAGCTGGTAGAGCGCGGGCGTCATGTACACATAGTGGTGCAGGTAGTTCTCCGCAATCGCCGTGACCTTGACCGGCGTTTCCTGCACCTCGTCGCGCAGAAGCACAATTTCATCCCCCACCGCCAGGGAGAGCAGCCGCGCCAGCTTTTCGGTGATCACCACGCCCTCCGCTTCAAGGGCGTAGCGCTCCCCCGTCCTTCTGTCGCGCAGGCGCACAAAATCATCCAGATTGTCGGTTACCTCCGGCACAAAGAGGTTGACCTGTTTGGTTACGCCGCCCGCCTTGGCCTCGATGCCCGTCTGCTTGACGGCCAGCAGTTCGCGCACGCCTTGGGTCTTTTGCAGATCCTCCCGGATGCCGGGCAGGGCGTCGGGGTCCTCGTCGTCAAAGGATACCCCCGTATCGTACGTCCACACCGCCGTATACTGCTTATCCACGATCTCGGAAATGGAGTTGCGCAGGCCGAAGGCCACCAGCAGCAGACCCATGCACGCCCCAATGCCGAGCACCGTCATGAAAAAGCGCTTCTTATAGCGGAACAGATTGCGGAACGTCGCCTTCTGGGAAAAGGTCATGCGCTTCCAGAGGAAGGTCGCGCGCTCCAGGAGCACGCGCTTGCCCTGCGGCGGGGCGGCGGGGCGCATCAGCGCGGCGGGCGTGGCGCGGAACTCCGCATAGCAGGCAACATAGGTCGCCGCAACCGTGCACGCCACCGCAATCAGCAGCGCAAAGAGGGACAGGTCCCACTGAATGGGCAAGAGCATGACCGTCATGTTGTCATAGAGGATGCCATAGGCCGAAAGGATTACGTAGGGAAGCAGCTTGCTCCCCAGCGCAATGCCTAAAACGCTGCCGGCCAGGCTCGCCGAGAGCGCGTAGCCCAGGTACTTGCCGGCAATGGCCGTCTGCGTGTAGCCCAGGGCCTTCATCGTGCCGATCTGCAAGCGGCCCTCCTCCACCATGCGCGTCATGGTGGTCAGCGACACCAGCGCCGCCACTAGGAAGAAGATCGCCGGGAACACCTGGCCGATGGCGCCGATGCGGTCGGTATCCAGGCCGTACTCCACGAAGGATTGGATGCTCTCCCGGTCCAGCACATACCACTCCGGCTCCTTTAGGTCGTCCAGCTCCTGCTGCGCCTTGGCCACCTTGTCCTTGGCCTGGTCAATGTCCGCCTGGGCGTCCGCGCTCTTTTCGTCGAACTCCGCCTGCGCCTCGTCGTACTCCTTTAGGGCGTCCTCGTATTCCTTCTTGCCGTCCGCAAGCTCGCGCTTTCCCTGTGCAAGGTCCGCCTCCGCGATTCGGATCTCGCGCCACGCCTTGTCGATCTCCGCTTGGCCGTCCCGCAGCTTCTGCTCGTTTTGCGCGATCTCCCGCTCGCCCTCCGCATACTCGCGCTTGGCCTCCTCCAGCGCCTCGCGGCCCCGCTCCACCTCTTTATCCGCCGCGTGGAGCTGACTGTATCCGCTCTCAATCGCGTCGCGGGTGGGTTGCAGCGCGCCGTCCACCACCTGGCCCAACATCTCGTCGCTGGGGTTGGCAATGCCCGCCTGCTGCAACGCGCCGTCCATTTGCGGCAAAATCTGGTCGTAAAAGCCCAGCGCGGCCTGCTGCGTCTCGTCCAGCGGCAGCCCCGCGCCCTGAGCGGCCTTGAGCTGTTCGTAGTTACCCTGCGCGTTTTGGTATCCCTCGGCGGTCTTGAGCGCCTCGGCCTGGGCCGCAAAGGCGTTGAACTGGCTCGCCTTCTCGCCCAGCGCGGCGCGATTGTTGCTGATTGCGGAGCCGCCGCCCACCACCTCGACTTCCGCCTCCTCGATCTTTTGCGCCGCCTCCTCCAGCTGCGCCTTGGCGTCGGCCAGCGCGGCCCAGCCGTCGGCTAATTCCTTTTCATGGCGGCGCACCTCCGCCTTGGCGTCGGCCAGCTCCCTTTCCCCGTCGGCGATCTCCGCTTCCCCGTCGGCAATCTCCTGGGCCGCGTCTTGCAGCTTGATCTTGGCGTCGCTCAGCTCCTGCTTGGCGTCGTCCAGCTCCTGCTCCCCGTCGGCGATCTCCTGCCTGGCGTCCGCAATCTTGTCCGCGCCCTCGCGCTTGACCTGTGCAAAGCGCACGGCGCACCGCTCGCCCGCAATGGCCTCCACCCGGTCGGTCACGCCCGCGATGTAGTCCTTGTACGCGCTGTCATAGGCGATCTCGCCATCCACCGCGTCGCAGGTCATGTACGCCACCGTGTAGGCGGAAAGCGAAAACGCCTCGGGCGGCACCATCATGAAGAAGCGCACGTCGCCGTTGCCAATGGGCGCGGTGCCGCGGTCAAAGTTGAGATACCAGGCGTAGCTGCCGGACCCCACCACGGTAAACGTGCTGGTGCGCAGCGTGTCCAGGATGTCCTCATCCTCCTGGTCCGAATACAGGCTGATGGTATCGCCCAGGGCGATGCCAGCCTCGTCCATATACCGCTGATCCAGGAAGCACTCGTCCGCCTTTTCCGGCAGGCGGCCGCTGTGAAGGTCCAGGCGGTTCATGTCCCGCGCGATGGATTGTACGCTCACCACGGAATGCCGGCCGTTGTCATCGGTCAAGGCATAGGCTGTGTAGCCGCCCTCCGCCTTGGTGACGCCCTCAATGCCCGCGATGAAGTCAACATCCTCTTGGGTGAGGCCCAGCGTGCTGAGCACGCGCATATCCATCATATTGGCGTCGTCATACATCTTGTCGACGGAGAGCTTCATGTCCGGCTGCGCCGAGCGCACGCCCGCGTAAAAGGCCACGCCCAGCATGACAATGCACATAATGGACAGATAGCGGTTCAGGCTGCCGCGAATCTCCCTAAAAAAGTCCTTGATGCGTGCGTTTCTCTTCATGCCGCTCACCACTCAATGGATTCAACGGGTAGGGGTTGCGCGTTGACGCGCACGCGCTGGCATTTGCCGTTCTTAATTTCGATGATTCGGTCAGCCATGGGGGCGATGGCGGAGTTGTGGGTGATGACCACCACCGTCATGCCCCGGCCGCGGCAGGTATCCTGAAGCAGCTTGAGAATGGCTTTGCCCGTTTGATAGTCCAGCGCGCCGGTTGGCTCGTCGCAGAGCAACAGCTTGGGATTCTTGGCCAAGGCGCGCGCGATGGATACGCGCTGCTGCTCGCCGCCGGAAAGGCGCGCCGGGAAGTTGCCGGCGCGCTGCTCCAGCCCCACCTCGCGCAGGACCTCGCCGGCGTCCAGCGGGTTTTTGCAGATTTGCAGCGCCAGCTCCACGTTCTCCAGCGCCGTGAGGTTCTGCACCAGGTTATAGAATTGGAATACAAACCCGATATCGTCCCTGCGATACTGCGTTAGCCTGCGCGGCCCAAACTGCGCCACATCCTGGCCGTCCACCCATACGCGCCCGCCGCTTGGACGGTCCATCCCGCCCAGAATATTGAGCACCGTGGTCTTGCCCGCGCCGCTGGGGCCCAGGATCACGGCAAACTCGCCCTTTTCTATTTCAAAACTCACTTTATCCGCCGCGTGAATGACCATCTCGCCCATCCGATAGGTCTTGCTCACGTCCTCCAGCGTAACGAATGCCGGCATATCCTTCCCCTCCGTCCTTCTCTTTTGTATTCATTATACAACAATATAAAGCCGCTCCACATCCCTGTGGAACGGCTTTGAGCACAATTTACACTTTGTTCACCAATATTCCAGAAAGTGCCTTACGGTTCCGCCGCCGGGGCGGTTGGGACCGACGGCCCATCCTTGACCTCCACCTCGCTGGCCCAGGTAAGGATGTCCTTCCAAAGCGGGTGGTTCTGGTCCAGCACCAGGGTGGTGTTGTCCGCCATCATGGCCTCCATGGCCTGCAAGGAGCGCCAGTAGGTGTAGAACGCCTCGTCCTTGCCATAGGCCTGGGCATAGATGCGGATTGCCTCGGCATCGCCCTCGCCCTTGATGCGTTCGGCGTCGCGGATGGCGTCGGACTTGATCACGCGCGCCTCCTTATCCGCCTCGGAAACGGCCTTTTGGTAAGCCTCCTCGCCCTCGCTGCGCAGCTGCTGCGCTACCTTGGCGCGGTTGGCGATCATGCGCTCATAGGTGGACTGCATGTTGGCATCGGGCAGGAGCGTGCGGTTGATCTGAATGTCGGCAAAGCTGATGCCGCTCTCGCGCACCGTTGCGTTGATCTGGGCGAGCGCATCGGCCATGGTGGCGTTGAGCACATCTTTGTTGCTGACAAAGTCCTCGGCCGAAAGGTTGTTGATGTTCTGAACGATCACGGGGAACACCAGGTTATCCAGGTATTGGCGCGCCTTGGTCATGTTCTGCTGGGTGATGGAGAACAGCGCGGGGTTGCTGATCTGCCACTGCGCGTAGATGGTGACGTAATACTGCTTCTTATCCTTGGTGTTGACGGGTTCGGCGTTGGAGGTAAAGGTGTTGAGCCTGCCGTCGTAGATGCTGACCTGGGTCAGGAAGGGCATTTTAAAGCGCAGGCCCTTGTCCTTGATGACCTTTACGCCGTCCAGCTTCGCGCCGGGCGCGTTCATCAGGTCGGGATTCTTCTCCACAAAGTCGTTGGTCGGGGTGAGCACGACTTCCTTGATGACGCCAAACTGGGAGATCACCGCCTGCTCGTTCTCCCCAATGGTGTAGGTGCAGGCGTCAAACAGGAGGATCGCCACAATCAGCGTTGCCAGGAAGATGGCCGTGCCCTTGGCCGCCTTGAAGGCCGCGCGCGCATGGTTGCGCTTGTTCAGGTCAATGGGATTGGGTTCGCCGGTGCCGTAATTCATGTTCATGCGCTCAGCCCTCCTTTCCGGTTTCGATGGGCATCAGGCGCAGTATGTTGCCGTCGCCCTCGACGACGACCTTTCGATCCGCGCCCTCGAGTATCTTTTCCATCGTCTCGATCATCAGGCGCTTGCGGGTGATTTCCTTGCTGGTGACATAGGTCTCATACACGCTGTTGAAGTTGGCCACGTCGCCGGTGGCCTGGGAGATCACCTCGGACTTATAGGCCTCCGCCTCTTGCACCTTCTGATAGGCCTCCGACCTTGCGGCGGGGATGACCTCGTTTGAATACCGCTCCGCCTCATCCAGCTTGCGGGTCTTCTCGTTTTTGGCGTTGTTTACGTCCTCATAGGCCGCATTGACTTCTTCCGGCACGGTGATGTTCTGAATGCGGATCTCGCGCACCGTCACGCCGATGGAGTAGCTGTCCAGCATCCGCTGGAAGTCGGGGATGACCTCCTGCTCAATGGTCGCCTTGGACAGCAGCGCGTCGTCCAGCGCCTTGTTCTGGATGTTGCGGCGCAGCGCCGTTTCAAAGGCCAGCTTCATGGTGGATTCCGGCTGATCCACCTCGTACAGGTAGCTTTGCGCATCCTTGACCGTGAACTGGCACACCGCCTCCACGCGCACGAGGTTGTCGTCGCCCGTGAGCATCAGCGCCTCGTCCTTTACATCGGTATAGGCGCTGGGATCGGACATTGTCGCGCCCGTCTCCGTTCTAAAGCCCAATTCCAGGGTATGAATCTGCGAGGTAGATACTTTATCCACGGTCTGCACAAGCGGCAGCCGCCAGTAGATGCCCGGACCCTTTTTGTCCGTCATCTCGCGGAAGGTCAGCAGTATGGCCTCCTCGCCCTCGTTGACGCGGTAGAATCCCGTCAGCGCGAACAGCGCCGCCAGCGCCAGGATCACGCCCCATAGGATTAAGCGCCCTGTGCTCTTCTTTTTCACAAACGATTCCCTCCATTTCCCCATCAGTATACCATGCGCCTCGCATTCTGTACCGTCCGCCGGGCTGATTTATTCACTTTGTGCATTCAACGCCGCAAAAGGCAGCCTCTGCTGACAAAGAAAAGCGCGGGATGTTCCCGTCACATCCCGCGCGCTTCCGCGCTTTTTATGGCTCGCCGCCAATGTAGTAAAACGCCGTCAAGCCCACCTGCTGGCAGGGATAGAAGCCGAGGCTCTCATAAAAGCCGTGCATTTCCGGCGTCTCGTCGGTCATCAGCACGCGCTGGCGCACGTTTGGATAGGCCTCCATGAGCATTTTGACCATGGTTCTGCCAATGCCCTTGCGCCGGTGGTCGTGCATGACGAGAATATCCTGAATGTAGAGGATGGTGCACCCGTCGCCCACCGCGCGCAGCAGGCCGCAGAGCTCGCCTTCCTCATACGCGCAGACAAGGTAGAGCGACGAGCGCAGCGCCCTTTCCAGCGTGTCCATATCGCTGGTATAGGAGATCCACCCTGCGTCATCGTAGAGCCTGCGCGCCGCCGCCATATCCGGCGCCTGGCCGGTCACAAATTCCATTCCGCCTCACCGATCCTTTCTCTCCAGCGCCGCGCGGCTCCGCTCGGCTTCCAGCGCATCCTGCCGCGCCTGTTCGCGCGCCCGGGCTTCCTCTACCGGCGGTACGCCAAGGTGCTGGATCACCTTCAGCGCTTTGTCCGCCTCATCGCCTTCAACGTTAAAACCAACTTCCTCCATGGCCCGGCCGCGCCGCTTGGCATAGTAGCTGTAGAGAATGCTCAGCCGTTCCCCGTCAAAGGTCGCGCCGCAAATCTCCGCGCCAAAGGTGGAAAAGTCATACAAAATGCCGTCGATTTTGAGTCCCTTATCGTAGACTGCGTTGCCGCTGGAAAACTCCGCCACCACGTGCCTTTGCATCCTGCGGGCGCCAAGGATGCGCGCGCCCATGACGCAGGCAATCAGCGCGCCCAGCACCAGGATCAGCCACCCCAGCCAGGACACGGCGGAGAGCCACGGCTGCACGATGAGAATTACGCCAAACCCCAAGAATATCAGACCTTTGATCAGCTCGGCCACCATGGGCGACCGCTTCGACTTTGCCACGCCGCGCACCTCCCGCTCTAATCCTGTACCTGATTATAACACATACGCCCGAATCTGCAAAGCGATACGCAACGCGCATAAAAAAACGAATTCCGCGATAGAATCGCGGAATTCGCTCGTTTTCACAGCCGTAATCCCATTTCAACAAGTTCCTGTGGCCACTTTTTACTTGGACAGGTACTTGTAGGAGACGTAGGTGCCGTTGTCCAGCTCAGCCCAGCCATTGGCCACGCGAACCACCTTGACCGCGTTGCCGCGGGAGAGGGTGCCAGCCTTGGCGTAGGAGGTGCCGGGGCCCTTGCGCACGTTCAGCGTGCGGCAGGTCACATACATCGTGTCGCCATTGGTGTTGGCGTTGTCAGAAACCTTAACCAGGTACTGCGCGGAAACGTAGTTGCCATCGCTCAGCTTCGCCCAGCCGTTGGCAATGCTCGCAACCTTAACGGTCTGGCCGTTGGCCAGGGAGTAAGCCTTGGCGTAGGAGGTGCCGGGGCCCTTGCGCACGTTCAGGGAGCTGGCGGTCACGCGATAGGTGGTGGAATCAGAGTTATCCACGACCTCACCAGCGGTGACGATGATCTTCATGGAAGAAGAATCATACACCTTGTTGTCGTTGGTGGCGTACTTGGCGTAGATGAACGCCACGCCTTCCTTGGTGCCGATGACAGCGCTGCCATCGATATCAAGAACATCGTTGTTGACGGGGGTGTTGTCAGCACGCGTGCCGATGAAGATATCCGCGTTGATCTTCTTGTTGGTCGCCACGCCCATCACGACGGGAGTATAGGACTCGCCCACGCGGATGGTCTTGGTGTTCTCCGCAAAGTAGATGCCCTTGGGGTCGGTCTCGACCACGTTCTCACGGACGACAACATCGTACTTCTTGGTCTCGTAGATCGCGCCAGAGGTCTCCAGGTTGAACACGACTTCCTTGCGGTAGTCAGTCTCCTTGTGGGTCGCAGCGTCAACGCTGTACTTCATCTTGGAGCCATCCAGCTTGTCTTCCTTGCCAGCCAGGTTGATGATGGCGCCAGCGCCACCCTTGGACTTGGTCTCGGAAGCCCAGGTCACAGCCTTGAACAGAGAGCCGTTCTCATCCTTGAAGGTCAGCTCCAGGGAATCCGCCAGATTCTTGGCCTCCGCCACGAAGTCAAGGTAGATCTTAGAGCCCACAATGTAGGCGTCCATACCCTTTTCCTTGCTCTCGATCTTGGAGATGGTCGCGGTCTTGGCGTTCTTGTAGGAAGAGGTGTTCTCAAACTTCAAGGTGACCTTCGCCGTCTCGGTGATGGCCACGCCGCCCACGGTGGACTTCACGGTGATCAGGTAGGTATCGGTGTAGCCGGCCTTGGTCAGCTCAACCGGGAACACAACCGACTTCTGATCCTTGTTGTAGCCGATGTAGCTCTTATACTCGGCATCGGTGTTCACTTCCAGCTTCTTGCCGTCGATGTACACTTCGTCGGTATCCGCGTTCAGGTCGGCGTCGAAGCCAGCGACCTTCACCAGGGCCATCTTCTTGTCCTCGGTGAAGCGGCCGGTGACATCCTTGTCCTCGTCCTCGTAATTATACTTAACGGTCAGGGAGTTGGCCTTGGGAGCGCTGTTAAGCTCATCGCCAAAAGCCTTCTCATGCCATCTGTAGGCGGTGATGTCATAAGACTTGTCGGTAATGGTCTTGCTGGTGTCCGCGAACGCCGCGGGAATCATGCACAGCACCATAGCCAGCGCCAGCACGATTGCAAGAGTCTTCTTCATAGTGTTTACCCCTTTCGGTGTGATTTGGGATCCGGCTGTCGAATCCATCTATAAGATAGCACAACCATCTCCACTTGTAAATAGTCCGTTGTAAAGCTGAAACAATTTTGGAACAAATTTCACCGCTTTTGACCGCTTCAACCCTCTTGCAGCCGCTTTTTTGTCACATATCGTTCACATTTAAGAAAATAACCCTAAATTCATTGCATGCAAACCATTATTTGGATATATCTTTCCACCATCTGGAAGTGTGCCCAAGGACAGCGGCCGTGACCCCAACGGCGCATTTGGACGCAAAAAGGGCGGCGAAATTCATCGCCGCCCTGATGCCCTCAAAAGGCTCAGTCTTCATCGGGAACGTTGGGAAACAGCTCCTTGCCGCACTGGGGGCATAGGTGCTCTTCCTCCAGGTCGAAAGCCTCCTGGTCGTAGTAGACGCCGGTATGGCAGTGCGGGCATTCGTACTCGATAAAGTCCATGCTCTCCCCGTCATCCTCGTCTTCTTCGTCCTCGTCATCCTCATCCCCGTCGTGCGCGTGGCCGTGATGACCGCAATTGCAGCCGCCCTCCTGATCCTCATCGGGGAAGAGCGCCTCTTCCACATCGCCAAGATTGGAATCGATTTCGTCAATCAACTGCTCCAGCTCATCCTGACGGGCCTTGAGGTCGTCAATTTCTCCGGCCATTTCGTCCAGCGCTTCCAAAAGTTTGAGCATCAGCTTGTTTTGGGCGCTGTCCGCCTTAAGGTCCATGCCTTCGGCCATTCCCCGCAGGAACGCAACCTTCTTGGAACTCTCGCTCATGATGGAACCCTCCTTCCGTCCGAATCAGTCCTTTAGGCTGCCCTTTTTACGCGCGTTCCATGTATTCGCCGGTACGGGTGTCAATGCGGATCTTCTCGCCCTGGTTGATGAAGATCGGCACCGCAACGGTGTAGCCGGTTTCCAGCGTGGCGGGCTTGGTGACGTTGGTGGCGGTATCGCCCCTGACGCCGGGCTCGGTATCGGTCACTTCCAACACCACGAAATTGGGCGCTTCCACCGAGAAAGCGGTGCCCTTGAAGAAGCGCACGGTGACGTTGGTGTTCTCCTTGACAAAGTGGATGGCGTCCTCCACCACATCCTGGCCCAGAGGAATCTGCTCGTAGGTATCCACGTCCATGAAATAGAAGAAATCGCCGTCGTTGTAGAGGTAGGTCATTTCCTTGGTCTCAATCACCGCGCGCGGCACCTTGTCGGTGGGGTTGAAGGTGCGCTCCAGCACGGCGCCGGTCATGACGTTTTTGATGCGGGTGCGCACGAACGCGGCGCCCTTGCCGGGCTTGACGTGCTGAAAATCGACGATGTTGAACACGTTGCCGTCCAGTTCGATGGTCACGCCTTTACGAAATTCACCAGCAGTAATCATGGTAAAACCTCCAGTTATTGAAATAAATGGTTCAGCGGCCCGCCGCGGCGCGCCGCAAATCGAATTCATCCGCGCCTGGGCAAAAACCCTCACACTATCCGCTTTATTTTACCACATCCGTTCCCGTTTGACTAGTGCGCGCCGCCGCCAATTTACATCTTTTCTGCGCATTGCAGGTAAATTTTCTGCATTTGCGCGGCGTCCTGGGCCTGCGTGCCCGCCGATTCGCACAGGATCGAGGGCTCCAGACCCCGGCGCAGCAAGCAGGGCGCCAAATGGGCAAAGTCCGGGCCATACCCCTCCTCTGCGAAGGTTCTGTGCCGCTTCTCGCCCGCGCCGGTGTATTCAATGTGGGAAAAGTGCGCGTGAAAGCGGCGCATCCGCGCCGGTCCAAGGGCCTCGACCGCCTCCTTGAGCAGGGCGTCAAAATCCGCCTCGCTCTTTAGGCAGCCTTCTCCCGCCGCGTGCAGGTGCGCAAAGTCGATGCAGGGAAGTACGTGCTCGCCGTAGGGCGCGCACAGGCTCAGCACCTCTTTAAGCGTGCCGTACTGGTTGCGCTTGCCCAGCGTCTCCGGGCAGAGAATCGCATCGGGAAAGGCGGAGAGCACCTCCTCCACCGCGCGCCGCATCGCATTTTCGGCGCGCTCCCGCGCCTCCTGCCGCGGCATTTTCATCAGCGCGCCGGGGTGAAACACCACGCGCCGGCCGCCCATCCAGATCACCGCCTGCGCCGCTTTGAGGAGATAGCCCACGGTGGCGCGCTGCTTTTCGGGATCGGGATTACATAGATTGGTAAAATACGGCGCGTGAATGGAGATTGTCACGCCGTGCGCGGCGGCCGCCTCCCCAATGGCGCGGGCCGTGTTCTCGCGCAGCATGACGCCGCGCCCACAGGAGTATTCAAAGGCGTTCAAGCCCATTTGCTGCAAATACGCGGGCGCCTGCAAGGTGGACTTATTCCCCTTTTCATAAAAATCCTCGCAGTTGCCCGCCGTGCCGAACAGGGTCATGTTTCGTCCTCCCGCTTAAATGATCTTAAATAGTTTTTTGACGACGTGCTCCAGCTTGCGGTTGATGCGGGTCCCCGCAAATTCCGCGCTCGGGTCGATGGGCTGAAGCAGCACCGTGTGCATCCCCGCCAGGTTACCCGCCAGGACGTCGGTGAGAATCTGGTCGCCGATCATGGCGCACTGGTTGGGCTTAAGGGACAGCGACCTGGCCAGCCGGCGCAGGCGGAAGGGCAGGGGCTTGCGCATCTTCGGCATGCAGTTGATCTCCAGCTCCCGTGAAAGCGTGGCGAGCCGCTGCGCATGGTTGTTGGAGACCACCATCACCGCAAACCCCGCGTCCTTGGCCGCCTGAACCCAGGCGCGCACAGGCGCGGAGATCTCGTGGCTGTTCCACCTGGCCACGGTGTTATCCGCGTCCAGAAACAGCGCGCGCACGCCCACGTGGCGCATCACATAGAGATTGACGTTTTCCAGGGCCAGCGCCTGCGTATCGGGTCGAAAGCACATAGGGCATCCTCCGCGTTCCTTTTTTCTGCCGGTTGCCAAGCCCGGCTCGACGCTCCCAGTCTAGCGCACGCCTCCGCCTTTGTCAAACCGCGCTCGGTCGCATGCGCTATTCCGCCTCGTCGTTGCGGTAGGAGCGCGGGTGCCGTCCCATCTTCTTTTTAAACACGGTGGAAAAGTACTGCGCGTTTTCAAACCCCACCGCGTGCGCCACCTCGAAGATGCGCAGGCTGGTCTCCTCCAGCAGGCGGGATGCGTGCTCGATGCGCACGTTGGTGATGTAATCGTTGAGCTTCTGCCCGGTCAGATTGCGAAAGAGGGAGGAGATGTAGTTGGGGGAAAAGTGCACCTCCTTGGCGATGGACTGAACGGTGATGTTCTGCATGTACTTTTGCTGCACGATGCTCTGGATGCTGTTGATGAGCGAGCGGTTGCGGGAGCGCTCCATCTCCCCCGTCTGCCCGGCCAGGCCGTCAAACGCGGCATAGACGAGTCTTTTTAGGTCCTCCGGATCGGAAGCGGCCGCAATGGTGTTCATCCAGGCCGACCAATCCCCCACAGAGGGCGGATTGCCCTGCTCAAAGAGCAGCCGGCCCGCCATGCCCATCAGCTCATGGCAGAGGGGCTTATAGTAAATCAGGGGCAGCTGCGCGCTCTCCAACCGGTTAAAGATCTCCTCCAGCGTGCGGCGCATCAGCTGCCGGTTCCTCTGCCGCAGGACCAGCAGGATCTTGCTCTCATATTGGCGCACCGTCTCGTAGACCCAGGCCGTGTCCATGCCCTCGCGCTCCTCGGCGCGAATGGTGTGGATATCCTCGATGGAGATGATGGTATGCGGTCCCATGCTCGCGCCGTACTTGAGCGCCACGCGCGCGTCCAGAAAGGAGATGTATATCTCGGATTTGCGGGCCACGCGGCTGCCGATGCCGATGGAGACGGGCTGCTGCAAATACCGGTCGATGCTGGAGACGATGTCCTCGCATACGGCGGATACCGACATCTCCTCGCTCTTGCACAGAATCAGCGCGATTTGCCGGTCGCCGCAGATGAAGCACGCGCAGGTGCGCATCTCGCCCAGCACCTCCCAGGCGATGTTGCGCATCGAGAAGAGCACAAGCTGCCTCTCCTCCTCAATCATGTCGTCGTAGCGGCCGTGCCCATCCGGTTCGATGATCGCGCAGGTGATCTCCCCATCGGGCAGGTTTAGGTCATACCAGCGCATGCGGCTTTCGATTTCCTCATCCGTCAGGCTCCCGCCCTGCAACAGCACCTGCAAAAAATGGTCGCGCAGCGCATCCTTATTCTCATTGAGCAGGGCGCGCAGGTGGGCGAACTGCCGCTCGCTCTCGCGCTGTAGCTCGATTTGGCGCACCACCTTCCCCAGCACGCGGCGCACCTCGTCCATGTGGATGGGCTTGAGGATGTACCCATCCGCCTGGATCTCCAGCGCCGAGCGCGCATAGTCAAAGTCCTGTACCCCGGAAAAAAAGAGGATGCGCAGGCCGGGGAATTCGTCCTTTAGGGTAGAGGCCAACTCAATGCCGTCCATGTGCGGCATGCGAATGTCGGTAAAGAGGATGTCCGGGCGCAGGGTGCGGCACATCTCCAGCGCCTGAAGGCCGTGCTCGGCCACGCCCACGATCTCGATGCCGAACTCCTTGACCGGCAGCCGGGCCGCAAGCCCCTTGCGCACCAGCATCTCGTCGTCCGCCAGCACCATGGTTATGCCTTGTTTCTTCTCCAAAGTATTCAACCTCCTGTGTGCAATACGCCGGCTGCGGGGCCTCAGCTGAGGGCGTCCATATCGTCAAGGTCCCGGACGGGCAGGGTGACGCAGGCCGTCAATCCACCGCCTTCCCGCGGGGAATACGCAAGCCCGTATTGCTCTCCATACGCCATTTTGATGCGCGCGTTGACATTGTACACGCCATAAGAGGAGGTCCTGCGCTCGCGCCGGATGCTGGCCTCCATCTCGTCGATGGAGCAGCCCACGCCGTCGTCCTCGACGAAGAGTTTTAGATCGTCCTTTTCCCGCTTGGCGTAAATCCAGATCGTGCCGCCCCCATCGCGCGGGCGCAGACCGTGCTCGACGGCGTTTTCCACCAGCGGCTGCAACGTCAGCTTGGCCACCGCGCAGCCGCCAAGCTCCGGCGGCAAGTTCATTTCGTAGCGAATCGCGTCCCCCAGCCTCACCTTGAGAATCTCCAAATAGCTTTTGACGTGCTGGAACTCGTCTCTTAGGGAGATGATGTTTCGCCCGCCCGACAGCGAGAGCCGGAAGAAGTCCGAAAGCGCCGTGACGATGGTGGAAATGTCGTCCGCCTCGTAGGCAATGGCCAGCCAATTGACCGCGTCGAGCGTGTTGTAGAGGAAGTGCGGGTGGATCTGCGCTTGCAGCGCCTGGAACTCCGCCTCGCGCCGCTCCTTTTCCGATTGCTTGGAGCGCGCCATCCAATCCCCCGCACTGCCTTTGAGGTCGTTGTACCGCGCGATCAGCGCGTCGATCTCCTCACACCCGCATGGCTCCAACGTGCCCGAAGCTCCGCCGGCCTCCGCCCGGCGCAGGCTGGCGCCCAGCCTCCTGAGCGGCTGAAGCAAGCCATCCCCCGCGGCCGCCCCCATCAGCGCGGCCAACGCCGCGCTCAACGCGACCGCCAGCGCCGCTATGCGCGCTATGCCTTCCGGCGCGGCCTTTTCGCCTGGCCAGCGCGCAACCAACGTCAGCCCATACTCGGGCAGGGCCAAGGCGCGCACCCACTGCGCCTGCGCGCCTTGGCCTTCCCGCCAAACGCCCTCCGATCTCTGGGCGGCGGCCGCGTCCACCTGCCCGGGCGCATCCTTCGAGGAGGCGAGCACCGTCCCATCGGCCTGGCAGAGGCTCCACCCCCCGCCTGTGTCTTCCAGCGCCCCGCCCAGCGCCCGCGCAAGACCATCGCCCTCTATCTCCACGGTCACCGCGCCCCGGGTATCCAGCCCCTGCGCATCCAGGTCCGTCAGGGGCCAAAGAGCGCATAGCCCCCCGCCTTCCCCAGCCGCCATCCGGCGCGCGCCTTGTTCCGCCTCCACGCCTATAGGTGCCTCCAGTCCGCGCACGCGGCCGGCGCGGTCGTTCAGGCCCTCGACCCACAGCTTGGGGCGCAGGCGCGCCTCTCCCGCACCCCAGGCCTGTTCCAGGGCGCGCAGGGCCTCCTCCGCGCCCACCTCGCTGCCTTCCCCGCGCAAATACGCCTGCACCGCGGGCGCCAGGCAGGCCGCCGAAGCCAGCCTGTCCGCGTCCTGCATCAGGCTCCTTGCCCAGGAGGCCGCGCGCGCCGCGCTCGCGCTCAGCACATCAAGGCGCGCCCTCTCAAGCCGGGATTCCTGAACCAGGCACACCGTCCCGGATGTCAGAAGCGCCACAGCCACGGCGCAGCCGATGACGGCGCCCAACGTGCGCGCGCGGAAGGATTTTATGCCGTATCTCATCGCCGACCTCCCCACAAAAAAGCATCGCTCTTTCCCCAGTATACGTTCTTGCGCGGCCCCTTGCAAGAACCCTAACGGTTAATCTATAATGATAGGTGAAAAACACGGGAAACGAGGGGTTCGGTATGCGGCAACCGGCGCGCGCGCTTAGCTTTCTGGCCGCCCTGCTGTTGGGGGGAGGCTCGCTTTTTCTGGCCGCGCGTCCGCTGGCGTCCCCGCCTCCCGAACCGTCATCCGCCTCCCCGGCGTGCCCCACGCTGGAATGGATGACGGTTCGAGCGGCGGATGGCGCGCCGCTGGAGGCCGTGCGCGCGGCGCTATCCGAACGCCTTGCCTGCGAAGTCGCCCTGACGCAGGAGCCCGCCGAAGGATATGACGACGCGCTGGCGCTGCGCCTGTGCGCGGGCATGGGCCCGGACCTGTTTGAGGTGAGCGAGGAATGGGTGGGGCCCTACGCGGCGAGGGGGTGGCTGCTGCCGCTGGAAAACGCCTTGCCTGCCGAGGTTTACGATCCGCTCCCCCAGGGCGCGCGCGCTGCCGCGCAGAGCTTGACCCAGGAGGGCATCTTCGCGGTGCCCGCCGGGGTGCGCACGGTGCGGCTGGTGTGCAACGAGCGCCTCTTCGCGCGGCTCGGCTTGACGCCTCCCGCCAGCTTTGCGCAATTGGTTCGCTGCGCGCGCGCCATTTGGCAGGCGGAGGGAGGAAACGGCGTGTGCGGCCTGGCGGTCTGTGGCGGCGATGCGTGGAACGGCCTCCTTCGCCCGCTGGAGAGCGCGCTCTCCGCGCAGGGAGAACCGCTTGCCGGCATGGCGGAGGACGGGGCGATCGACGACCCGTACGCGCCATGGCGCGCGGCCGTTGCCGCCATGCAAAGGGATGGCAGTCTGTATGCCGGTTCGGCCAGTCTCAGCCTTGAGGAGGGCAGCGCGCTGTTTGCCGCGGGCGGAGCGGGCATGCTGCTGACCACTTCCACGGGAATTGCGCATCTGGCTGCGTGGCCGGACTGCGTTTCCTACCAAATCGCGTTGCCGCCCACGCCCTCCGGGGAGGTAACCGCCACGCGCGAGCTGCCGCGCGCGGGTTATTTTGCAGTCAACGCAAGCGCCACGGATGCGGACCTCGCGCGGCGCGCCCTCGCCCTGCTCCTGGAGGAGGAAAACCTCCTCCGCCTTGAGGCGAGCGGCAAGCTGCTCCGCGCACAGGGCGGGAGCGCTCTTCCCAAGCAGGCGCTGCCCACCGCCAATGAAGCGCCTGCGCCCCTTGCCGCGTGGACGCCCTGGCGGCACGTCCTTCCCGAACTCATTGAGGACCTTTCGCAGGGCTAGGCCGGTTCAGCGCCCGCCTGGTTTCAGTGTGCGGAAAAGAGCTTACCGCTGAAGGCATAAAAAACCCCTCGCGCGCCGAAAACGAGGCCATTATTCTGAATCGTATTCCGAACATGGCCGAACTTTATTGCCGAGTGAAATGTAAAAATTCGGGCAATTCCGTCATTCATGGAGAAATTTCGCACCAACCGTGCTATACTGTATACAGTAATATTGGGAGGTAATTCTCATGTCAGAAAGTCCGTCTCGTCTCAGCAATGACCCCAAGCCCATAGGTCCTCTCGGCATCATCGCCATGGATGGCTGCAAAACCCTGGGAGAAAAGGTCAACTCCTACCTGATCCGGTGGGAGAAGGAGCCGGAGAACGCGGATCAGGTCCTGCTCACTTATCCTGGTTATCTGCGCGATAGCTTCCTACTGGAAGCCGACTGCCCGCGCTTCTCCTCGGGCGAGGGCAAGGCGGTCATCCGCCAGTCCGTGCGTGGGTATGACCTGTACATCCTCTGCGACGTGACCAACTATTCCAAAACCTACCGCATGTACGGCATGGATGTCCCCATGTCCCCGGACGACTACTTCCAGGACCTCAAGCGCATCATCGCGGCCGAGGGCAAGAAGGCAAAGCGCGTCTCCGTCATCATGCCCTACCTCTACGAGGGACGCCAGCACCGCCGCGGCGCCCGCGAATCCCTGGACTGCGCCATGGCGCTGCAAGAAATGACCGCTATGGGGATTGACAACATCATCACCTTTGACGCGCACGATCCCCGCGTGCAGAACGCCATCCCCCATTCCGGCTTTGAAAACGTGCAGCCCACCTACCAGATGCTCAAGGCGCTGCTGCGCAAGCTGCCCGATTTGCAGATTGACAGCAACCACATGATGTGCATCAGCCCTGATGAGGGCGCCGCCAACCGCAACATCTACTACGCCACCATGCTGGGGTTGGATATGGGCCTGTTCTACAAGCGCCGCGATTACTCCGTGGTGGTCAACGGCCGCAATCCCATTGTCGCGCACGAGTACATGGGCGAGTCCGTCGAGGGCAAGGATGTGCTCATCGCCGACGACATCCTCGCCACCGGCGATTCCATGCTCGACCTGGCGCGCGAGCTCAAGCGCCGCAAGTGCGGGCGCATCTTCATGGCCACCACCTTCGCCATGTTCACCAACGGCATCGAGGTCTTCAACAAGGCGCACCAGGAGGGGCTCTTCGACTATATCCTCGCCACCAACCTCAACTATCTGCGCCCGGAGCTCAAGCAGCAGGATTGGTTTATTGAGGTGGATATGTCCAAGTACATCGCGCTCATCATCGCCACCCTCAACCACGACCGCTCCATCTCTCCGCTGCTCAATCCCATGCAGCGCATTCAAAACCTGCTCGCCCGCCACAGGGCTCAGCAGTTGGCCTCCACCGACAAATAAATCCTCCCTTCATTCAATTGCTGGCCGCCCCCTCTTGTGGGGGCGGTTTTTTATTCAATACCCTCCTTTTCCGCTCCTCACCCCTGCGTGCAATCTCCCGACAAATGTAAACTATTTGTATCATTTACCGACAACAATACTCCATTTAGTACATTTATCTCTATTTACAGGTTAGATTGCATGTGTTATGATGGGAGCATCACGAGGGGAGGATATTATTAATGAATAGTCATTTTATCTCCGATGAGCTCTATCAATCTCTGGAGGAAATGAGGACGGAGCACCTTGTGGAGTGCGCGCTTTCCATGCGGGATGCATGGCTAAAAAACCCGGAAGATGGGGAATCCCTGTTGAGCGCCATGATCTTTGCGGAAGTGCTGCGCGAAAAGGGTATCAGCCTACCAATGCTGGAGGAGAATGATGAAATCAATGCGGCAGTGGGACAATTCGTCGATCTAAACGACCGGTAAAACCATTGTTTACGCATTCAATTCACCCTAAAAAATAGGGTGAATTGCTCCTAACAATCTATCTCCATTTCGAAAAAATTTACATGGAGGTAGATCGATTATGGCCAAGCGCAAAACGCCTTTGTCGTTCCCGGAATTCGGACGGCATCTCAAGTATTTTCGGGAGCTGCGTGGTTATACGCAGGAAGAGTTGGCGGAGATGGTGGGCATGTCTCCCAACTACTACGGCAGCATAGAGCGCGGAAAGCAGATGCCGACCGTCCGTTATCTCTACCGTTTGTCCTGCGCGCTGTGTGTTTCCATGGAATGCCTGCTCGCCCCGAACCCTCCTCAGGACGAGACGGGCATCCGTGACGTGCTGATCCACATGATTAGAAAACAACCGGAAGCGCAGTGTTTTATTCTTTATGAGCTGAACGCGCACATCGTGCCCCTCATCCTTGCCGAGTGGTCGGCCCGCCGTTTTTGACCGCCTCCTTCGGAAAATCAAACCGTCCCCCTCTCCCTGAGAGGGGGACGGCGGTTTAATCTTCCGGCCGTTTGACCATCGCGGCGGTCCCGCCAAGCAGCAGCGCGGCGTACACCGAGAGCGCGCGGTGCTCCTGGACAAGCCTGTTTGGCAGCCCTTCCTGAAACCAATCCGTCAGCCCCAGCGGGCTCTCGTACCAGCTCAGCAGCAACAGCGCGCAACCCGCCAGCCCCAGCGCCGCCATCGCCGCGCCCGCGGGCACGTTGCGGCGAACGAGGGGGACCAGCACCAGCCCGCACGCCACCCGGAGCAGCGGCACGCCGTAATACATCGCGGCAAAGGGCAGGGGGTCCTTCCAGGTAATCATCGACTTCATCGTGTTGCGCTCCACGGCGTTCATGAGGTCGTAGAGCAGGTCGCCCGCGCAGCTTGCCAGCACCAACGCCGCCAGGCCCAGCGCCAGCCGCCAGCGGAACCCAAGGCCCCGTCGTTCCAGGCCGCCTCGCAGCGCGTCCGTCAGCACAAGGCCAATGAAGAACACCGTTACCGGCGGCATCCGCCGCCCGTCTCCGGATGGGTAGGCCGTAAACCACACGGGCGTCTTGGTCATTGCCCACATCACGGCGCCCACTACTGCCGCCGGCAGCCACTCCAGCGAGTGGATGTCCAGCCGCATCACGCCCATCAGGTGCAGACCCACAGCCAACGCAATCCCCCAAACCAGAGGAGAAAAACTAGTGCGAAGGAACCATTTTTTGGTCTCCAAATCCATGCCGATACGCGGGCCTATTAAAAGCATTACATACACTGCTAAGACATACACCATCGCGACTCCCAAGCCAAGCCACACCCATTTCCAACTCTTCGTTCTTCTCCCCCCAATCAACTACGTAATCATCCAATCAAAATGCAGTCATTGCAAATCCGCCTTACCAGGGAGTATTTCCAGTTCAACAAAGCCTACCGCTCCATCACTTGTATAACCAGAAGTTGAAGCGATATATGTTGCTTCATTAATATACCACCATGCGGCTCCAGTGCGTGCTTTGAGCGTATACATCGTGTTGCTAGTGGGATTTGATACAGTGCGCTCATCACTATCCTCATCCAAGTTTGCTCTGCTCCAAGCATTATGTTCCATGCGCAAAGCTGTTGCTCTTAGGCTAGAAGAATGAACGACAATTTTGTGCTGCGTCTTGTTGAATCTTGTGTACGCGTTGGTGTATCCATCCTCAAACTTGTAGTCATATGTAATGTATACATAGACGGTCATGGACTGCTTGCTGCTCGAGCTTGATTCCGTATTGCTGCTTTGGAAGTCTACAGCTGCTACCGTCATGTAAGTTTCTTGCGTAACTCCGTCCTGTTCGGTGCGGTCTAAAAGCAGTGTGGCTATTTGAGGTTCAAAGACATGTTCCTCCAATCTCGCACTTCTTGCCTTGGAACTCAACTTTTGAGCAGACGCATTGATTGTCATGCTTTGTTTCGCTCCAGGGCTGCGCTGATCCACTCCGCTCGCAACCAATTCCGTAAGTTCGTTGGCATCGATATTTGCGATATCTGTTTCTGGATGACCCGACGCAAATACCGGCTGTACCATGACCGATATAATCAACGCAAAGGTGATAGCCCAAGACAACAATTTTTTCATACTGCTACCCCTTTCATTTCATGTAGGAATCCTCTCCCTAATCCATTGATATCACCCTCTCTACTTTTAGTTGCATTATAGCTCATTCTGTCCCGCCAGTCAACAATTTCTTCATATTTATTTTACTTTTCTATATAAATATTAACGTA
Organism: uncultured Christensenella sp.; assembly: GCA_948468595.1. Lineage (GTDB taxonomy): Bacteria > Bacillota > Clostridia > Christensenellales > UBA1750 > Spyradocola. Next base: position 225 of record CAOKIU010000022.1, on the reverse strand, counting down.
TAAATCATTGACAAATTACTTTTTGCAACAACCAATTTACCCTTGCCGCCGCTCGTCGAAGGCTTCCGGGGACCGGTCAAAAGCGAATCGCAGCTCCATCTTTTGTCCCCCTTTTTCTTCCATGCAAAAAGGAAGGAGCAAAAGCTCCTTCCCTATATGGACAAACTTATTCGATGACCTTGATGACAACGCCGGAGCCAACGGTGCGGCCGCCCTCGCGGATAG
>CAOKIU010000021.1 GCA_948468595.1 uncultured Christensenella sp. | reverse complement strand
CGGCGGAAGCGCGCCACGCCTCGGTGGGCTCGGAAACGCCGATGGTGGACTGACCATTAAAGGTGGGGTTGGCCGCAACGTAATCGATGATGAGCTGCTGCCACTCGGTGAAGGTCTTGGGCGTGGGATAGTCCGCCTGCTTGAGCAGGTCCATATTGAGGTAGTAGCCCGCCGCCGGGTAGACGGCGTTCTCAGAAGCGTGAGCGCCGAGCCAGTAGATGTTGCCATCCTCCTGGGTCATCAGCTTCATCTGAGAATTGGTGTAGCAGTTCTTCAGGTTGGTGGAGTTGGCGATGTAGTCGTTGAGCGCGATGAACGCATTTGCCGCCTTGAGGTCGCCGGAGGCGTCCGCGGTGGTCATCAGATCCGGATACTCGCCGCCCGCGATCAGCAGGGAAGCCTTCTGACGGACGTCGGAACCAACCAGGTACTCAATCTCCAGATCCACGTTGGTCTTCTGGGCCAGGTACTGACCGACGGGGGTGTCCTTCCACGGGTCAACCGTGGTCGTGGCCGCCGCCATGTTCAGCATGGAGAAGGTCGCCGGCTCGCGCTCGGGCGTGGTGTCCGCAGGCTCGCTGGGTTCAGCGGTATCGTCCGGAGCGGGATCGGTGCCCTGAGACGGCGCGGGGGTCGCAGTCGCCTGAGGAGCGGGAGTGCTGGAGCAGCCGGCCAGCGTAGCCAGCACCATCATCAATGCGATGACGATGGCAATGCTCTTACGGATGGACATAGCAATTCCTCCTTGTATTTTTCCACATGTGGATGAGCCACATGTCGTGAAATATGAACATTTTGTGTCCATTTCACTTTACAAGTTATTTTACACAAAGTTATCGAATAAATCAATATACGCATCGGTATAATTTTATATTATGCCGCATTGTGAAACACAATTTCTAGAATTGCTTATATTCTCGCCATAATTTTCATTATTTTTATATAATTAATTTTATTCCCATCCTTTGTATTTCAAATTACGCTTAATGCGTATTTTACTTATATTTTGTTCCGCGTCCACTCTTTACAAACCAGTGCGGCCGCGTTATAATCAAGTGAAATGATGTGTCGGATAGGGGGTGACCAAAATGTGCGGAGCTGTCAAGCAGATGCAGGAATACCGCATCGCCGTATATACGCAGGCGTTTTTCTTTGCGCTCCAAGGGGAAAGTCTGCCCATTTTGGGAACTCCGAGACCCGTGGAGCGTGCCGTGGCATAGGCCGTGATGCGTAAAATGTGGCCGCGCACCCAAAGATGGGGGCGCGGCTTTTTTTGCGCGCCGCGGCGGATGGGCGCGCGCAACGCAAATCAAAGAAACGAGGATGACGACATGAAACCCACGATGGCAACCATGCGCATGTGCTTGAAGGAATCGAGCTATTTCGGCATTGTCAACCTTGCGCGCACGTATCTGATCAAGCTGTTTGGGACGCTGTTCATGCTGATGATCTGGCGGATGATCGCCCCTGACGGCGTGGAGGCGGGCGGCATGACGTATCAACAGCTGGCGACCTTTACCCTTATGACCGGCATCCTGTCCCCCATGCTGGATGTGCGCACGCCGGTTTCCTCCTGGCTGCACGAGGGCACGCTTCTCTCCCTTTACCAGCGGCCCATGGGGGTGATGACCCAGCTGGTGTCCATGACCCTGGGGCGATGGGGCACGCACCTTGTGTTCTTCTCCCTGCCGCTGTATCTTTTGATGCCGGCCTTGGGCGGGAGCCGGCTGCCCGCCAGTCCCTGGTTTCTGCCCTCGCTGTGTCTGGCCGTGACGCAGGGTTTTTTGGTGGACTTTCTCTTTGCCTGCCTGATCGTGCGGGCCGCCAATCTGTCCTGGCAAATTGAGAGCCTGCGCCGCGCGCTGACGGGGCTGCTCACGGGCGCGGTGATTCCCTTTTCCCTGCTCCCCTGGGGCATTGGTCAAGCGCTGGAGCTCTCCCCCATGGGGACGCTTGCGGGCGCCACGCTATCTTTGTACATCGGGTCCGGGGATGCGGCGCGGCTGCTGCCGGCGCAGGCGTTCTGGACCGCCGTACTGCTGCCGCTCTCCCTCTACCTCTTTCACAAATCCACAGAAAGGATGATGTCCTATGGCGGGTAAGGTCAAGCGGCTGTTCTCTCTCTGGGCGCACTATGCCAAGATGGACGCCCAGTGGTTTGCCCAGGACACGGGAATGTTCCTGCTGGTGGTCTTCTCGGAGACCATCGCAAACTTCGCGGCCGTGACGGGGCTGTTTCTGCTGGCGGTGCGCTTTGGCGGCGTGGGCGACATGAGCGTAGACGAGATGCTCTTTATGTTGGGGTTTTACACGCTTTCCACCGGCCTGGTCAACATGATGGACGGGGGAAACGCGCTGAACATCTCCCGCCGCGTGGGCAGAGGGCAGTTGGATCACTGCCTGATTCAGCCGCTGCCCCTTTGGATGCAGCTGGCCACGGAGGGATTCTTGCCGGTATCGGGCAGTGCGGGCGCGCTGTGCGGCCTGGGCTTTCTGCTCTTTGCGGCCGCGCGGCTGCGCCTTGCCGTGTCGCCCCTTTGGGTGCTCGGCACGGTCCTGTTTGTGCTCTGCTCCTTTGCGATTCAGGTGGGGATGCGCTACATCGTCTCCCTCTCCGCCTTTTTCCATCCCGCCGGCAGCGAGGAGATCTCGGCGGTGATGGGCGGATTCCTTTCCTCGCTGGGATACTATCCCCTCTCCGGCCTGCCCGGTTGGGCGCGGGCGGCGCTGAACACGGTGCTGCCGGCCGGGTGCCTGTCCTGGCTGCCCACGCTGATCTTGCTGGGCAAGGCGCCCTCCCCCACCCTCTCCTTTTTCTATCCGCTCTTTGCCGTTCTCATCTTCGGCGCGGGCGTGACGACCTTTCAGAAAGGAATGAAGCTCTATGCCAAACGCGGCTCTTCACGATACAAAGCCATGGGACACCGCAGTTGAGATGACCCAAGTGAGCAAGCGGTTCCGCCAGAAACAGAACGGCGACAACGTGCTTGCCAACCTCCTCCATCCCCGCCATAAGACGGTTGACGCGCTCAAGGAGGTGGACCTGACCATCCGGCGGGGAGAGTTCGTGGCCTACGCCGGTCCCAACGGCGCGGGCAAGTCCACCACCTTCAAGCTCCTGTGCGGCATGATCGGCGCGGACAGCGGGCGCGTGCGCACCTGCGGCCTGGACCCGCTGCGCCAGCGCATCCCGCTGATGCGGCAGATCGGCGTGCTGTTCGGCAACCGGACGGAGCTCTGGTGGGATCACCCGGTGCTCTCCTCCTTTACATGGAAGAAAGCCGTGTGGGAGATCGACGAGCGCACCTATCAGGAGCAATTCGCGCTGGCCTGCGAAATGCTCGACCTCAAGCACTTTTTGCATACCTTTGTGCGCGAGCTCTCGCTGGGCCAGCGGATGCGCGCGGACCTGGGCATGATGCTGATGCACCGGCCGCAGTTCATTCTGCTGGACGAGCCCACGTTGGGGCTGGACGTGCTGGCCAAGCGGCGCATGATCGACTTTCTCAAGTACCTCAATCGCGAGCAGGGCACCACGATTCTGGTCACCAGTCACGATCTGGACGACCTTACGGAGATGGCGCAGCGCATTGTCATGCTCTCGGCCGGCCGCATCGCCTTTGACGGCGCGCCGGGCGACCTGCAAAGGCGGGCGGGCGACCCGCGGCGCGTCACCGTGGTGTGCGGCGCGACGCCCGCGCTCCCCGGCTGCACCCTGCTGGGCAGCCAGGGCGAGCGGCACACCTTCGCCTTTGACCCCGGCAGGGTTTCCGTCAGCGCGCTTTTGTCCAACATCGCGCGCCTGCCCGGCGTCAAGGATGTGGAGCTCAGCCGCGCGCCCATTGAGGGCGTGATCGCGGAGCTGTACCGCAACTGGCGGGAGGAAGCGCCGGGCTGATTCGGCTCTAACGCGCGCCCCTTCCCTTGCCCGAGCCAGTTCCACGCACCGCAATCCGATTCCCGAACCGCTTCTGCGCGTCAGGGCGCGGCCCCAAGGGGCCGCGCCCTGACACATGTCTTTCGGGCGTGATCGCGCACTATACCGCCAAAGCGCCGGGCGGGGCCGCCTCTTCCCTCGCCTGAATCGATTTCACGCGCCATGCACTGGTTCCCGGCCCTCTTCCCCCCAGCAGCGCGCACATTCCCTTCTGCCGCGCGCCCGCTGGTTACGATCGCGCCGCTATAGCGGCAAAGTGCTGAGCGGGAAGCCCTCCATCCTTGCATGGGACGACTCCCAAGCGTCTTCCGCCCGGCGGCGCGCGCACTCCCTTGACACCGGGGCTCTGTCGCGCGCCCGCTGGTTACGATCGCGGCGCTATGGTAGCAAAGTGCTGGGCGGGAAGCCCTCCATCCTTGCATGGGACGATTCCCAAGCGTCTTCCGCCCGGCGGCGCGCGCACTCCCTTGACACCGGGGCTCTGTCGCGCGCCCGCTGGTTACGATCGCGGCGCTATGGTAGCAAAGTGCTGGGCGGGAAGCCCTCCATCCTTGCATGGGACGGTTCCACGCGCCACGCCGGTTCCCAAGCATCTTCCGCCCGGCGACGACGCGCGCGTCCGGCCCCCCTGCGCACGCGCCTGCGCCTTGGCAGGCCGTCCTCCCGCGCCGCGCTCTACAGCCGCCGCAAGGGCGCGCCGCAGGCAGCGGATACTCCGACCCGCAAAAGGGGGTTTCTTCCATTATTTCCCATCCCCTGTATCTTGTGCCCCGGCGTTCCCATCGGCTATAATGATCCTTGCGGCGCGCCGCCCCAACCCGCGGCGTGCGACAAGGAGGCCCATGCAGAACTTCTATCCGACTGAACTTGCCTATCTATCCACCTTTTGCACCTGCACGCCCCAGCCCTGGGGCGTGCGTCTGCGGGATAGCGCGCTGCGCGACATGTTCTCCCACAACTTGACGTATATTGAGCGGCCGCTGCCGGACGAGGCGCTCTTTTCACTGTTCCTCCAGGAGCGTCGCCTGCGCCGGGCCGAGGGGGAGCAATATCTCAACCTCACGTTGGAGCGCGCCCCCTCGACGCGCCTGCTCCAGCGCTTTGCGCGCATGGGCTGCGTGCGCACGGTTTACGATTACTATCTCTATACGGGAAAGACCGCCCGCAGCGTCGGGAACTGCGCCGCGGTGCCCATGACGCCCGCCATGCGGGGCGAAGCGCTCTCCTTTGACGTGATGGTAAACGGCGCGGCCTTTGGGGAGGACTTCCTCCGCCGCAGGTTCGCGCGCCGCCGCAGTGCCTATCTGTCCGGGGAGGTGACGCATTTTCTCTGTTATCACGCCGGGCGCGTCGTGGGCATGTGCGATCTCTTCCTGCATGAGGGCGTGGCCAAGATCGAGGACTTTGACGTGGCCCCGGCTTACCAGCGCCGGGGGTTCGGCTCCGCCATGCTCGCCCAGCTCGTGCGCCGGGCCGAGGATCGCGGCGCGCACACCGTCTACCTCATCACCGACGACGCGGATACGGCGCAGGAAATGTACAAAAAAAGCGGCTTTGTCCAAGCCGCGCAAAAGCATGAGATTCTCTTTCCCGTCTGATGTATGTTCCCTGTGCGGCGGCGCCCTACCCTTTGGGTCCTGCCGGCCGCGCGTCCAGGTTATACCGCTCGTGCGGCAGCAGGATGCCCTCGTACAGCGCTGTCGCGTCCCGAACCGCTTCCTGGGCGCCGGGGATGCCGGGGTCCTGCAACGGCCGGTAAAACAAGTGCATCTCCACCCCATAAATGGAGTAATAAAGCCCCTCAATCGGCGCGAACCCCAAGCGCCGGTAAAACGCGATGCGCCGCTGGCGGACGCGGCGCTCCGCCTCCTCTTCGGCCAGCTCCGCCTTCTCCACCTCGGCATATAGCCCCGCGCACGCCGCGTAGCGCCCCAGCAATTCCTCCAGAAACGCGCTGCCCACGCCCTTGCCGCGCAGCTCCGGCTCCACCGCGTAGAGAAAGAGCATGACGCGCCGCAGGCCGTCGGCACGCAGCACAAAGGCATAGGCCGCGCGCTGCGCGCCCACATCGCACAAAAGCCCCTCCACGGCGCGGCAGGCGACGTGCCGCCGCATCTTGTAAAGCGGCGGATACTCAATGGGCGGAAAATCGCGCGCGACATGCGCGTAAACCTGGGGCAGCTCCGCCTCCATCATCGGCCGAATCGAAAGCATATCATCCCTCAAACATCATATTTTCCACATACCTCTCCATGAAATAGGGGCTTGTGGACAGGTCCAACACCTGTGTATTCGACGCCAGCAGCACGCTCTCCTTCTCGTATTCCTTCCCCAGCAGCAGCTTGAGCGCGCCCATGCCCGCGGCGTTGCCCACCGCGCTGGCCTTGTCCGCCAGCGCGCGCGGAATCAGCCCGATCCTGGCCGCGCTCTTCCTATCCAGAAAGGCGCCGAACCCGCCCGCGATGAGCAGCGCGCGCACCTCCTCCGGCCGGGTGCCGGTCGCCTGCATCAGGCTCTCCAATCCCGAACAGACGGCGGATTTGGCCAGCTGCACAGCGCGCACATCCTTCTGGGTGAGCAGCACGCCGCTCTCCCCCAGGCGCAGGGCGGGCTGATCCTCGTATTGGCAAAGGCAGCCGGCCCCGGCCTCGTTCTCCTCGTCGATCAGCCCCGTCTCATCGATCAGCCCCGCGTCAAGGAAGGCGGCCACCGCGTCGATCAGCCCCGAACCGCAAAGGCCCACCGCCGGCGCGCCGTGCAGCGTGGTGCAGCGCACGCGGCCGTCCTCCAGCCAAACCCTGTCGATGGCGCCCGCCTTGGCCACCGACCCAAAGGCGATGCCCGCGCCCTCAAAGGCCGGCCCCGCCGCCGTGGAGCAGGCAAAGCGCGCGCCGTCCCGGACGATGGCCATTTCGCCGTTGGTGCCAATATCGCAAAGGATCGCCGGGCCTTCCAACGCGGAAAAGTCCGAGGAGAGCATGGCGCAGGTGATGTCGCTGCCCACAAACGCGGAGACCGCGCGCGGCAGGTACACCGCGCAGCTAAGGGCGGAGAACCCCACCTCCTCCGCGCGCAGGCTGCGGCCAAAGAACTCCTCCAGCGCAAAGGGCGCGTGGGAGAGCGGCGCGCAGGATACGCGCGCCAGGAGGCTGAGCATGGTGGCGTTGCCGGTGACCACCATCGCATCCACCTCGCCCGCGCTCCTGCCCGCCGCCTCCAGCATCGCCATCAGCGTCCGCTCGATGCTCCCGGCAATCAGGCGCTGCATGTGCTCCCCCTGCCCGTCCATCTCCGCCTGGATGCGCGAGATGACGTCCGCGCCGTAGATCCCCTGGGGGTTTTTGAAGGTTTCCTGCGCAAGGAGCGCGCCCGCGGCAAAGTCGTAAAGATAGACCGCCACGGTCGTGGTGCCGATATCCACCGCCGCGCCCAGGTTGCTTCCCATGGGCTCATCCGTCAGGCGGGGCATCTGGCCGGCCGTCACCGCGTCCATGCCCTCCGAACGCACCTCCACCGCGCAATCTCCCTCAGCCCAGGCAAGGCAGGAGAGGCGCTCCCCTGGGTTCGCCCCCGCAAGCAAGCCGCGCTCCCGCGCCGAAAGCGCGCTGACCGCGCCCGAAACGCGCACGCGGCACTTGCCGCAGCGCCCGCTCCCGCCGCAGGGCATGTCGTGGGGAATGCCCGCCAGGCGAATCGCCTCGCTGAGCAGCATTCTCCCTTCTGCCGGGACCACAACGCATCTCTCGCCTTGACGCACCAGTATCTTCATTCCGCTCACTCCTCTTCCCCTACTATCCTACCGATTTGCGGCGCTTTTTTCTTGTAATTTCCTGCGCTGTTTGGGGCCGTGCAGGGTTTCCTTTTATAAAAATCTTGCGAATATATTACCAAAAAACTCAGGATTGTTATAGTGAAAACGCACCCGGCGCATTACAATAGCAGAGAAGGTGATGATTTGACCAACGAATTGACGGATAAGCTCGTTGCCCTGGCCAGGCGGCTGTCCAGCCTTATGGATGTGCCCTTGCGCATCGTCGACCTGGAGAACGGGCGCCTTGTGGCCGGCGTTATCGGGGACGCGCCGGATTTTTGTCCCGCGTGCGGCAATCCCGCCTGCAACCTGTGCCACACCTTTTCCTATGGCTGCCATGAGGCGTACCGCTGGGGCGGGAAGTACGTCTACTATTGTCATGCGGGCCTGGCCTTTGTGGCCAGCTCCGTCTCGGATGAAGCCGGTCAGCCGGCAGGCGGTCTGGTTCTGGGCCCCATCGTCATGGGCGAGATGGAGGATACCCTGGATAGCTTCCAGGGCGCTCCAAATGCGGCCCTGGTCCGGCGCCTGTGCAACCTATCCACCCGCAAGGTGGGCGACGCGGCGGAGATCCTCGCCACCCTGACCGAGCACGCTGCGGGCGTGGCGCACTCGGTGATGGGCAGCGTCTCCTTCCGGCAGGAGGACCTGCTCCAATCCCTCTACGCCCAGCGCGAGGGTGGAGAGCCCTACCCTTACGAGGCGGAAAGGCGCTTGCAGCAGTGCATCCTTTCCGGCGACAAGCGGGGGGCAACGGCGGTGCTCAACGAGGTGCTTTCCAAAATCTTCCTCATCTCCAACTACGACATTGAGATGATCCGCATCCGCATGGTGGAGCTGCTCACGCTGCTCTCCCGCGCCACGATCGAGGCGGGCGCGGACTCCAAGGAGATCTTCTGGTTCTCCACCGGATGCATCAAGGAGATGAACAACTGCAAGAACATCTACGACATCAGCGCGTGGATCACCGGCATTCTCCACCGGTTCATCAGCTATTCCTTCGATTATTCCTCTGTCAAGCACTCCGACACCGTTTACAAGGTCATCGAATACATCCGCGAGAACTATCCCCATAAGATCACCCTGGACGACGTGGCCGCGCACGTCTCCTTTTCCAAGACCTACCTCTCCCGCATCTTCAAGGAGGAAACGGGCGAGAACATGTCCATGTACATCAACCGCGTGCGCATTGAAAAGGCCAAGCTGCTGCTGTGCGACAGCCAGGTCAAGCTCATCGACGTTGCAAACCTGGTGGGTTTTGACGACCAGAGCTACTTTACCAAGGTCTTTAAGACCTTTACCGGCACTTCCCCCAAGCGATACAAGGAAATGCGAAAGAAAACGTAAGGAGGGCACTTTCCATGGCTATTCTCAACGAGATCTGCGACTATCTGCAAAAGGGCCGCATGCCCAAGGTCAAGGAGCTGGTCAATCAGGCGCTGAGCGATGGCATCGACGCCAAGGACATCCTGGAGCAGGGCCTGCTCTCGGGCATGAGCATCGTGGGCGAAAAGTTTAAGAACAACGAGGTCTTCGTTCCCGAGGTGCTGGTGGCCGCGCGCGCGATGAACGCGGGCGTGGCGATTCTGCGTCCCTACCTGGTCAAGGAGGGCGTGGAGTCCAAGGGCACCGTGGTCATCGGCACGGTCAAGGGCGACCTGCATGACATCGGCAAAAACCTGGTCAAGATGATGATGGAGGGCCGCGGCCTGAAGGTCGTGGACCTTGGCACCGACGTCTCCCCCGAGGCGTTTGTCGCCGCGGCCAAGGAAAACAACGCGGGCATCATCTGCTGCTCTGCGCTGCTGACCACCACCATGGGCGAGATGAAAAACGTGGTGGACCTGGTCAAGGCGGAGAACCTGCCCATCAAGGTCATGATCGGCGGCGCCCCTGTGACCGAGTCCTTCCGCAATTCCATCGGCGCGGACATCTATACGCCCGACGCCGCCACCGCCGCGGAGGTCGCGCTACAGCAGTTTGTCGCCTGACCATCCGAACGGCTTGCTTCCGGGCGGGGCGCGGCGCGCCCCGCCCTTTTTTCTTGAGAAAGGCGTAACCCTATGAGAAACGAGCTGACTTCCTTTGCGCAATCCTTGGCGGCGGATTTTTCGGTGAACTTCGGCATCCTGCCCGTGGAGCAGATTCCCTTCTGCCCGGAGCTTAGGCAGGCCTGCGCCAAGAACGTATGCGGCAATTACGGCAAAAACTGGATGTGCCCGCCGCTGGTGGGCGAGATAGACGCCTTGATCGCCCGCGCGAAACAGCGGGAATACGCCCTCGTCTACAACAAGGTCTTCCCCTTGGAGGACAGCTTTGATTTTGAGGGCATGATGGCGGGCCAGCAGCAGTTCAAGCAGGATGCGCGCGGCATCGCCTCGCGGGCCAGAGCCGCCTTCCCCGCTCCCCTGTTGCTGGGCGCGGGCGGCTGCGAATACTGCCAGGAGTGCGCCGCCCGCCGCGGCGAGCCGTGCGCAAGCCCTGCCAACGCCATGCCCTCGCTGGAGAGCTACGGCATTCAGGTCTCCACCCTGGCCTCCCTGTGCGGCCTGCGCTACGTCAACGGCCAGAACACCGTCACCTATTTCGGCGGCATCCTCGTCTGAGGACCGCCCCTGCTTTAAGCTGCGGGCAAGTGCTTTGCGGTTTGTGATCAAAATCCATTCGGGAGGTCGTAGGGCGCATGAATCTCCATGACTATCAGGCCTATATTACGCCAGAAACGTTGATGGGACCCAACAGCGCAAGGATACTGGCCGCGCTGTTGAACTCCTATCCTCTACAGCTCGCCCCCGACGACAGCGTCCTCGACTTAGGATGTGGGACGGGGCTGACCAGCCTCATCATCGCCAAGGAGACGGGCGCGCGCGTTTGGGCCAATGATCTATGGATCAGCGCGGAAGAGAACGGGGCAAGGTTTGCTCGATGGGGCGTTGGGGCGCAGATCACGCCGATTTGCGAAGATGCGAATCGCCTTGCCTTTGACAAAAAGCAATTCCGCGCGCTGATCAGCATCGACGCTTATCATTATTTTGCGGGAAGCAAGGGATTCTTTCAGGAAAAGATTCTGCCCTTTCTCAGGGATGACGGCGTGGTTTTGATCGGGGTTCCCGGTCTTAAGGATGAATACACAGGCCGCGCCGAAGAGCTTCTTTCCGATTGGCTTGGCGGCGACGCCTCTATGTTCAAAAGCCCAAAGACCTGGAGGGCGCTCATCGGCACCGACGAGCGCATCCAGTCGGTGCGAACATGGGAATTGGATTGCTTCGACCAGGCATGGGGCGATTGGCTTGCGACAAATAAGCCATTCGCGCTCGGCGACAAGCAGCACTTTGAAACGATGATCAAGCCCTATACTTGCTTTGTGGGCATTTATATCCAACTAAAAAGGGCAATGTGACGCAAATCCCCAATCGCAGTCTTCCATCACGGTCCGGCGTGAACCCATTTGGCAATGGGGCGCGCCGGTAAGAAAATCGCCCCTTCCGCGCTGTGCGAGAGGGGCGATTTGTCGTGTTTAGTCGGGACGGTACATCTCCTCCAGCGCGGCGCGGATGTTCTCCAGCGGCGTGCCGGGCATGATGCCGTTGCCCATGGCCAGCAGGCAGCCGCCGCCACGGTTGAAGGTGCGCTTCATCTGCGCAATCTCCTCACGCACCTGGTCGGGCGTCGCCTCCACCAGCAGATGCTGCACGTCCACGCCCGCCAGGAAGGAGATGCGGCCGCCGTAAAGCGCCGCGGTTTGGGGCATGTCCATGCACCCCTTCTGCACGGGGTGGAACACGTCCAGACCCGCTTGGATGAGGTACTCCATCAGCAGCGTGTTGTCGCCGCAGGAGTGGAGAAAGACGTGCATCCCCCGCTCGTGGGCGTGGCCGATGAACGCCTTGTACAGCGGAAGGTACAGCTCCTCAAATACCGCGGGCGACATCATGGGGCCGGTTTGATGGCCCAAATCGTCGGAGGTGAAGATGCCGTCGTACCCCAAATCCGCATAGCGGTCCACAATGACGCGGTAGTATTCCAGCAACTTCTCGCCGATGCGCTTGAGCCCCTCCATGTTGTCGTAGTAGTCCATCATCAGGTTTTCCATGCCGCGAATGCCCCAGAACCGCTCGTGGAACAGCCGCCACCAGCCGCCCAGCTTGTAGCGTCCGTCCGCCCCTTCGGCGGCCTTGATGGCGGGGGCGAAGTTCCCCGGCTCGTTGGGGTCGGGGAAGTGGTCGAGAAACTCGTCCAGTTGGTCCCAGTCGGGCAGCAGGGTCACCGCCCGGCCGATGGAGTGCGTCTGCGCGCCGGTATAGTCCAGGAAGCCCATGCGGTATTCGGGATTGCCGTTGGGCGACTTATCGTAGCCCGGCTCCACATACCAACCCGCCGCAAAGTCCTCGGGAAAGGCGCGCTCCAATTCGTCCAGCGCCGCGCCATACTGCGCGCGCAGCCCGTCTCCCCACCACTTTGCCATGTATACGGGCACGTTTGCGCCGCTCCTGCGCTCAATGGCCGCGATGGTCTCCTCTCTGGTCAGCGCCCTGCGCATGCTCATTCCTCCTATCCTGTCTTTACTCCCATTCCACCAGGCCCGCCTGCTCCATGTAGGCCTCCTGCAAATCCATGTAGTCGTCCACCAGCGCGCAAATGCGCATGGCGGTCTCGTCATTGCCGCCGTAGAGCTTGATCAGGTTGTCCGAGATGTACTCAAACGCCTCGTCATCGTCGTAGAAGCTGTCCCCCGCCACGCCGTCGACGATCACGCCCGCATCTTGCATGTACTTTAGGTCCAGCTCCACCGCCTGGCGCAGCAGCGAATCCAATTCGCTGGGGGCAAAGCCCTTGTGCGCCGCGCGGTCGATCTTCTGCGTGATGAAGGCGACCGCCCCGTCCTTGTCGTATCCCTGCATGTTTACTCCTCCTCCATCAGCCGGATCAGCATATCCAGCGTCTCCTCAAAGGTTTTTAGGCACTCCTCCACCGGCTCCGGGCTCTCCATGTCCACGCCCGCCTCGCGCAGGATCTCCATGGGCGGCTTGGACCCGCCGGCGGAGAGGAAGGATAGGTACTGGTCCCGCTTCCGTTCGTCGCCCGAGAGCACGCGGCGGGAGAAGGCCACCGCCGCCGAGAACCCCGTGGCGTACTGGTAGACGTAGAACGCGCGGTAAAAATGCGGGATGCGCATCCACTCGATGGCGATGTCGTCGTCGATCTCAACGCCCTTGTAATACTCCTGGTTGAGCCGGCGGTACACGTCCGTGAGCGCCTGACAGGTGAGCGCCTCCCCGCGCATGGCCATCCGGTGTATCTCGCGCTCAAACTCGGCAAAGAGCGTCTGGCGGTAAACGGTGCCGCGCATCTGCTCCAGTTGATAGTTGCACAGCGCCATGAGCTGCTGCTTCTGGGTGAGCTTCTTCTTGAGCTGCTCCAGGACGATGGCCTCGTTGGTGGTGGAGGCGATCTCCGCCAGGAACAAGGGGTAATCGCTGTTTAGGTAGCTCTGATTCTGATTGGAATAATAGGTGTGCATGGAATGCCCCAGCTCGTGGGCCAGGGTAAAGAGGCTGTCGAGCGTCTTTTCGTAGTTGAGCAGCACGTAAGGATGGGCGCCGTAAGCGCCCCAGGAGTATGCGCCCGAAGTCTTGCCCGGGTTTTCGTATACGTCGATCCACCCCTGGGTAAAGGCCTGGCTCAGGTCCTTTACGTACCGATCGCCCAAGGGCGCCAGGCCCTCGGTAACCATGGCGCAGGCGGTCTCATAATCGACGCCCATGCCGTCGTCCGGCACGATGGGCGCGTAGATGTCGTAAAAATGCAGCTGGTCCACCTTCAGGGCCTTTTTGCGCAGCGCCAGGTACTTGTGCATGGCGGGCAGGTGGCGGTGCACCGCCTCAATCAGCGCGTCGTAGACGCTCTCGGGAATCTCGTTTTCAAACAGCGATTCCTCGCGGGAGGAGGAATACCCCCGCGCCTTGGCAAAGAAGATGTCCTTTTTGACGGATGCGGAATAAGTCGCCGCGATGGTGTTGGAGAATTCCCTGTACTTTTTGTAGTAGGTCTCATAGGCTTCGCGGCGCACGCGGCGATCAGCGCTCTGCAACAGCGGGATGAAGCGCCCGCTGGTCAGTTCGACCTTTTCCCCGTCCTCGCCCGTGATGGAGCCAAAGGTAAAGTCCGCGTCGGTGAGCATGGAATAGATGGTGTCTGGCGCGGAGGCCATCTCCCCCGCCTGCGCCAGCAGCCGCTCCTCCGCGGGCGATAGGGTGTGCGCCTGCATGCGCAGCTGCCCCTCGATAAACCTGCGGTAGGGCGCCAGCGCCGGCTCCTGACGGAAGAATTCCTCCACGGCCTGCCGCCCCACGCTCAAGATCTCCGGCGTCATGTAGGCGGTGGCGGCGCCAAGCTCCACCAGCAGCGCCTGCGCCCGGTCGGTCAGCGCCTGATAGACGGCGCTGCCGTTGTCCTCATCCCGGCGCATGTGCGCATAGCTGTATAAGCGGGTGAGCAACAGCGAAACCGCCTCATAGGCCCGCAACGCGCCCAGCAAACCCTCCTTTGTGCCCAGCTTGCCCTTGTAGGCGGCCGCGCGCTCGATGGCGGGCCGCGCCGCCGCAAAGTCCTCCTCCCAACGCGCGTCGCTCGGGTAAAGGTCCTCCAAGCGCCACTGATAGCGCGCATCCATCTGCGCGCGCGTCTTTCTTTCCATAAACGCAACCCTCTTTCCCTGGTATTGTTTGATTTTTGCCCGCTTTAAGGATGCCCCAAAAAAATGACGGAGGCGCGGGATTATTTCATCAGATTTACCGATTTTGTCCGCTTTTTTCGCCCGCCGGAGAGCACATCGCGCACCATCTCCAGGGCGGGGCGGTCCTCCGGCGTCTCCGGCAAGCGCCGCAGCAGCGCCAGCGTCACCACAAGGCGCAGCATGCCCGAGAGCTGGAAGATGAACTGATATTGGTTGATCTGGCGGCCGAAAAAGGTCCAATTGAGCTCCTGGGACAGGTGCACAAACACGTTGTCCAGCAGCCAGCCGCCCACCGAATAGCCCAGCGCCACGCCCACCATCTGCGTGATGCAGAAGTAGACGGCAAAGTACATCGAGCGGTTCTTCTCCGGCGCCTGGTAGAGGTACATGTTCTGGGTGGACAGGTCGATGGCGGGCCAGACCATGCCGGAGATGAACTGAATGATGGGCACCATCCAGATCTCGCGCGGGCCGGTGAAGAGCCACATCGTCGGGATAAAGGCGGCAATCAGGGTGAAGGTGCGCGCCACAGCCTTATTGCCATAGCGATCCATCAGCCGGCCCCACAAGCCGATGGACAGCAGCGTGGAGACGTTGCTGATGATGACGGAGAGGAAATTCACCTCGGAATAGGTCATGCCCATGGGACCCAGCATGTGTACGTTGAAAAACGGCGAGGAGATGTTGACCGAGAAGGTCCACACCGTCCACAGCAGAATCAGCTTCATATAGCTGCGGTTGGAGAATACCTCCCGGAGCATCCGCGCCATGCTCTCCGGCTCCGCTTCCGGTTCCTTCATGGGCGGGAAGGAGACCCACAAAAAGCAGATGATGTCCCCCGCGCCGAAGATTCCCGCGATGATAAAGACGATGGTATACCCCGCCAGCGACCCGCCAACGGTGAACTTGTCCAGCAAAAAGGAGATGACGATGCCCGAGATCACGCCCGAGATCATCATCATGCGCTGGCGAGCCGAAAAATACCTCCCCCGAATGCGCATGGGCACGATATCCGCCACCAGGGAGTTAAACGAAGAATCGATAAACGCGCCCATGCAGGAGAGCAGCAGCACCAACACCAGGATGGTGAAGATGCGTATGGTCGCCTCGCTTGCCGGGATAAAGTAGGGCACCAGCGCAACCGGAATCCACATCAGCCGCGAGATGAGGCCGAAGACCAACATCAGCTGCCGCCGCTTGCGCGTCTTTTCCAGGATGTAGGAGGTGACCAACTGCATGAACTTGGAGACAAAGGGCATCGCCAGCAGAATCGAATACATAAAGTCGGAGGCGCCCAGCGCCTTGATATATCCCGTCAGCGCCGTGCCGCCGGTAATGGTAAAGCTCACGTTGCCAATGACCACCCCCAGGATCACCAGGCGCAGGTTCTTGCGCACAACGTGACCAAGGCCCGTGGTGTCATAGAGGCTAAAGCGTGAAAAGAGCCGGGAAATATTCCCTTTCATGGCGTTTCCACCCCAAATATTTACTTTTATTTTTTTATGTGTTCTGTGCGGTCCCGCTACCGGCGGGTCAGTTTCTCAGGCTGTGAATGGGCGCGGGGATGCGGCCGCCGCGATCGATAAAGGTCTTGCTGGACTCCCTGTGCACGGGGATGATGGGCGCCTCGCCCAGCAGTCCGCCAAAGACCACCTGGTCCCCCACGCCCTTGCCCGGCGCGGGGATGATGCGCACGGCCGTGGTCTTCTGGTTGATCATGCCGATGGCGGCCTCGTCGGCGATGATGGCGGAGATGGTCTCCGCCGGCGTATCGCCGGGAATGGCGATCATGTCCAGCCCCACGGAGCAAACGCAGGTCATGGCCTCCAGCTTGTCCAGGCAGAGCACGCCCTTGTTCGCCGCGTCGATCATGCCAATATCCTCGGATACGGGAATGAACGCGCCCGACAGCCCGCCCACATGGGAGGACGCCATCACGCCGCCCTTTTTCACCGCGTCGTTGAGCAGGGCCAGGGCGGCGGTGGTGCCGTGCGTGCCGGTGACCTCCAAGCCCATCTCCTCCAGGATGTGCGCCACGGAATCGCCCATGGTGGGGGTGGGCGCCAGCGAAAGGTCCACAATGCCAAAGGGCACGTTCAGCCTGCGGGACGCCTCCTTGGCGACCAGCTGGCCCACGCGGGTGATCTTAAAGGCCGTGCGCTTGATGGTTTCGGCCACCACGTCAAAGGGCGCGCCCTTGCACTCCTCCAGCGCGGCCTTGACCACGCCCGGCCCGGAGACGCCCACGTTGATGGCCGCGTCTCCCTCGCCCACGCCGTGGAACGCGCCGGCCATGAAGGGGTTGTCCTCCACGGCGTTGGAAAACACCACCAGCTTGGCGCAGGCAAAGCCGTCCATCTCCTTGGTGCGCTCGGCCGCCTCCTTGATGACCTGCCCCATCAGCCGCACCGCGTCCATGTTGATGCCCGCCTTGGTGGTGCCCACATTGACCGAGGAGCAGACCACGTCGGTGGTGGCCAGGGCCTCGGGGATGGCGCGGATGAGGGCCTGGTCGGCCGCGGTCATGGCCTTGTGCACCAGCGCGGAAAACCCGCCCAGGAAGTTGACGCCCACCGCCTTTGCCGCGCGGTCCAGCGCGCGCGCCAGCGCCACAGGGTCCGTTCCGGCGCTGATCAGGGCCGCGGGGGTGATGGAGATGCGCTTGTTGACAATGGGGATGCCCAGCTCCCGCTCGATCTCGTCCCCCACCGGCACCAGGCGCTCGGCCTGGCGGGCGATGCGGTCATAGATGCGGTCGCAAAGCCCGCTTTCGGGCCCGGGCACGCATTCCAGAAGGCTGATGCCCATGGTGATGGTGCGCACGTCCAGCTTGTTTTGGTCGATCATGCGCAGCGTTTGCAAAATCTCATTTGAATTGAGCATACGTTCTTTTTACTCCTTCGCCTTAAGTTCAGCGCTCTTAGATGCGGTGCATGGCGTCGAAAATGTCGCTGCGCTGCACGCGGATCTCCAGCCCCATCTCCTTTGCCAGGTCCATCAGCGCGCTTCGCACCTCGTCGTACTGCGCGTCCTGCCCCACCTCCACGAGCATAATCATGGTGAACATGCCCGAGAGGATGGTCTGGCTGATGTCCAGGATGTTGACGCCCTTTTGATAGAGCAGGTTGGATACATTGGCGATGATGCCGGTGCGGTCCTTGCCAAGAACGGTGACGACAGCTTTCATGTTGAAATAATCCTCCTAAATGTTTCAATCTAAATTTCTCTTTTTGACTCGTTGCCTCTGTGCGATTTACTAAAGCCGGCCCGCGCGACTGCCAATCACGGCACCCTGCACGCGGGCGCATACCCTTCCTTCTTGCGCTGCGCGTAGTAAACGCTGGTCATCATGGCCATATTCAGCGGCATCGCCAGGGCGGAAAGCAGGATGGTCATAACCGGCGGGAACAGAAGAACCACCGCTAAAAACAGGTCCAGGAAGCACACCAGGAACGACGAAAACCCGAGGATCAGCACGTAGATCATCGCCGTGCCCACATAGGCCCCATGCGTGAAGAACCGCTTGACGGCGGCAAACAGCGCGTCAAAATGCCACTTGTCCTCATTGACGGCGACCAGGTAGGCAAGGCACAGGATGCCCTCCACCGCCGCTTCCGCCGCCAGGTTCAGCCCCATCGCCACCGGCGCGGCCACCATGCCCACAAGGGGATGGATCGACAAGAGGGAGGTGGCGCCATAGAACAGGAGGTTCAGCACAAAACCGCTGAGCAGGTTGACCAGCCCCAGCACAATCAGCTTGCCATAGCGCCCCTTGACCGCGCCAAAGGCGCGGGAAAAGGGGAGCGTGACGCCGTGCCAGGCGCGCGACTGCGCCTCGGCCACCGCGCCGTTCCCCAGCGGCAGCAAGAACACCGCGCTGCCCATGCCCAGGGGCACCACCAGCAGCACCGCGCCAATGATCCATCCCAACACCCGCTCGGCGTCGGGCAGGCTGTAGCTCTCCAGCGCGTCGATCGCCGGCCACATCGCCTGCTCGATGGCCCTCTCGTCAAAGCCGTAGGTGATCAACGCCTCAAAAAAAGCCTGTATGCACGCAAACAGCGGCTGCATCAGCGCGACCAGGGCGTAATAAATCGCCGCCACCCCCAGCATCGCGGGCAGTGCCGAGCAAAGAAGATACGCTGGAAAGCTCGCGCCCAGCGTGCGGCCATAGAGCTTAAAGCCCCGGCCCAACAGCATTCCAAAGCCCTCCCCATGGGATTCGTTTCGTCCCGGCTGCATGAAAAATCCCTCCCCTATCGTCCCTATCCCTCAGGACATCCCTTATTGTAATTCGGAAAAAGCGCCCGCATTTCCTGCGCCGCTGCCTACAGGGGCAGGAAGGCGAGCATCAGCCCGCCGGGCACAAGGCTAAAGAGATTGGCCGCCAGCGCGCAGCACGCCGCGCGCCCCCGCCCATGCTCCCTAAGCGCCAGCGCAAAGGCCGCCGTTTCCACGGCAAAGACCGCGCCTTCGATGAGCACATAGCCGATAAACACGTATGCGCTCTGGTTCGGCCCGGCCAGCATCGCATTGAGCGCGCCCTGGGTGACGAGATTCACCGCCAGGAACACGCCCCAGCTCATCCTTCCTCTGTATCCAAAGGCGTAGAACACCGCGCCCTCGATTGCCAGCGTGAGCGCCACGCGCAGCAGCACCAACAGCGGCGTGCGCCACGGCGGCTGTCCCGCCACCACGCGCCGGCCCGCAACATCCAGGGTGACTAGGTTGTTATACCCTTTAAGCGCGCCCGCGGGGAGCGCGCAGACAAAGCGCTCGCCGCCCGTTTCCACCACCAGCTCCGCGCCCTGCTCAATCCTCTCTCTGGACATGGGGGCCATGTGGTAAAAGAAGCGGTAGTACGCCTCCCAGGCCCTCGTCCCTCGGACCAGCTGCACGCCCGCCTCCTCGTCCCCGCCGGCAAACCGGATGTACAGGGCGAGGTCCTCGGGCGGCGAGAGCACCAGCACCGTAAGCCCCGGCGGCTCGGCGGAGTTCGCGCTCGCCGTGGGCGCGAGGGCAAGCAGCGCGCACAGCAGAAGCAAAAGAAAGGCCATTGGCCTCTTCAGGGTTTTCATGCCCCTTCCCAGCTCCCTTCTCGGTTCCATCAGGGCCGCGCGGCCTCTTCCCGGGCCAAGCGCTCCAATTGCCCCTCGGCGTCTAAGTAGATGTGTTTTTCCTCCACCATAAAGGCGCTTCCGCCGCCAAGCCCGAGCTGGCGATCCAGATAGGCGTAGTATTCGCCCGGCGAAAGCGTGCCGCTGTGGCGCACCTTGTCAATGCCGATGACGCCCAGCAGCTCGTCCGCAAAGGAGACGCAGTTGGTATTGAGGCAGAAAAAGAAGCGATACTTGCGCTTTTTCACCTTCCAGAAGGTGCAGCCCGTGTCCCGGTAGAGCGCGCTGGCGCCGTCCTGGGGCGCAGGGCGCCCGGCCGGCCGCTCCCGCTCCCAGGCGGCGTAGGGCGGCTCCCATTTTTCCAGCACCGGGCAGAGCTCGTGCACCTTTTCCTCCATCTGCGCTTGGTAGTCGTGCCCCGTCCTGAGCCGGAACCCAATGAGGACCTTGTTTTCGCTGTGCAGCGCGTGATCGATATAGCGCGCCTTGTCCACCGTGGCAATCACTCCATCGGATATGGCGCCAAAGAGGATGGTCTTGCTGTCGTCATAGTTGGCGTAGGAGATCACCTTGTCGCCCAGGGCAATGTCCACATGGCCGAAGGATTCTTTAAACACATCGGATAGGTGAATGAAGATCTCCACATCGTAATGGCCGCCGTGCGCAGGCTCCTTCTGCGCCTCCATCAGCCTCTTGCGCAGGGTCTCGTCCGCGGCAATGCTCCTGCGCATGCGCTTGAGCAGCCAGGAGGGAATAAATGCCGCCACCGACAGGGGAATGCCGATGCGCGTGCGCCTTTGCCCGCTCATGTTCTATCCACTCATCCTCTCCGCTTTTCCATGGCGATCATCGCAAAATACTCCACAAGGTTGAACACGCCAAAGGCAATGAGGTAAATCCCCATCATCAGCGCGAAAATGGCGTTGAGATTGACCGCGCCGGAAAGAATCAAGACGCCCAGCACCAGCCGCAGGACGGCCTGCGGCACTTGCAGCCACCAGCCCGGCTCCTGGGAGAAGAAGTACTGCACCGCCACCACCACCTTGACCGCGCCCATCAGCAGCGCCCAAAGCCCCACAAGGAAGGGCACCACGCCCGTGGCCTCCTGCCTAAAGACGAGAAGCACCACGCCAAAGACCACCATGACCACCTGGGGCAACAGGAACGCGGCGTCGGCGCGCCGCTTGTTGATCAAGCACAGCACGGCGCCCCAAACGCCGCTGCCAATGATCGCCGCCGCCAGCAGGGTGGTCAGGTGCACCAGCGCCTGCTGCCGCTGCGCCACAAAGTAAACGCCCAGGGCGATGATAAGGCACTGGATCAGCACATTGGTCCAGTCCCTTTTGCGAAGTCCAAACATGGGCAGTCCCCCTTTCCTCCCCTAGTATAGCATAAGGGGCTGGGATTTGTCCCCACTAATTCGCGCAAAGGGAGCGCGGCCGGGTCACTATCTTTTTTCAATATACTATTGACAGTCAATATTATACGGCATATAATATAGCGGTAAAAACAATACTCCAGAAAGGAGGCGTTCGGTTTGCTGCTGCCTGTCAACGCCGCGATGATGGACGCCTGTGTTCTGGCGACGCTGGAGCGGGAAGACGCCTATGGCTACCGCATCACCCAGGAGCTTTCGCGCGGCATCGGCGCGTCGGAATCCTCGCTTTACCCCGTGCTGCGCCGCTTGCAAAAGGACGGCTGCCTGACCACTTATGACGTGGCCATCTCCGGCCGCAACCGAAGGTACTATCAGCTCACCCCGCGCGGACGCCAGGTGCTGGCCACCTACAAAGAGGAATGGATCGAATACAAGAAATGCATCGATAAAATCCTGGCAAACAACACTGTATCGGAGGAGAATCAGCCATGACGCGCAATGAATTTATGGCCGCACTGCGCAGGCGGCTTGACCACCTGCCGCCGGAAGAACAGGATGCGGCGCTGAAGTACTACGAAGAATACTTCGACGAGGCCGCCTCAGAGGAAGAGGCCGCGCAGCAGCTCGGCTCGCCCGACGCCATTGCCGACCGCATCCTCAGCGACTACGCGCCCCCCGCCGCGGCCAGCCCCAAAAAGGAGGGCCGCTCCGCCCTGTACTGGACGGGCATCGTGCTGCTGTGCGTGTTCGCCTCGCCGTTCCTGCTCTCCCTGGGCGCGGCGGCCCTGGGCGTGGCGCTGGGCCTGGCGGCATGTGTGCTGGCGGCGCTGATTTGCGTCGTGGTTCCGTTCTTTGCGCTGAGCTTGGCGTTTCTGTGCTGTTTCTTCGCCCTGCTTTGGGCGGGCGCGGTGGCGATGCCGGCGTTCATGCCCGGCGGACTGCTGCTGATGGGCGCGGCCCTGCTTTGCGGGGGGCTGGGCCTGCTCAACGGCGTCTTTACCGGCTATCTGTGTTACTGGATCGGGCTGCTGTTTAAAAAGATCTTTTCCAGCCGCAAGCGGAAGAAGGAGGCGCGCGCAAAATGAACAAATTTGTTAAGGTCCTGCTGATTATCTCGGCTTCTCTGCTGGGTTTGGGATTGTTGATCGCGGCGACGGGCTTTGCCTGGAGCTATCGGTTCGCCCAGCGATACGAATCCCTGGAGTTTGCGTCGATGGAATCGGCAAGCACGACAAACCAAACCTTTGAAGTGGACGCCGCGTCGCTTGAACGGATAACCATCTCCCTGGGCTTGAGCGACGTGCGCTTTGAAAAGGTGAGCGATCCCGCTAAGGCGCGGGTGGAGACCAAGGGCTTTTTCGAGAATGAGCTGAAGTTTTCACAGGAAAACGGGCGCCTCACCCTGGAAAACCGCAGCCTGAAGAACGGGTTTTCCCTGTTCAACTGCGGCCTCTTCCGCGTGGATTGGCAGGGCCGCGTGCACCTGGGCGCAGAGGTGCTTGACCGCTCGGTGACCATTTACCTGCCCGAGTGCGCGCTCGCTGAGCTCACCTTTGAGGGTGGCGTGGGCGACATATCGGGCGACCTGCCCATTTCGGCGGATGTCATGCGCTTTAACTGCGGCGCGGGCGACCTGTCCCTATCCAACCTAAACGCCAAGAGCCTGCGCGTCAGCGGCGGGGTGGGCGACGTCACGCTGGAAAACTTCGCCGTGGAGTCCCTTGAGTTTTCCGGCGGCACGGGCGATGTGCGCCTTGCGGACGGCAGCGCCAGCGAGCGCTCGATTATCTCCGGCGGCGTGTTCTCCCTTGACATGAAGGACGTGGAGCTGCATAACCTCTCCCTCAGCGGCGGCACGGGCGACATCGATTTTACCGGCGTCATGCGCGGCAGTTGCTCTGTGGAGGCCGGCGTGGGCGACGTCACGCTGCGCTTTTCCGACAGCGCGGACAACTACTCCATGCATTTGGACCGCGGGATCGGCTCGGTCAACGCCCACAACGCGGACATGGTGGTGGAGGAGCACGGTTATGCCATCAATCCCCACCTGGATGCGGAAAACACCGTGGAGATCAGCATGGGCGTGGGCTCGGTGGAGCTGAGCTTTTCAAAGTAGCGCAAAGAAACGGCGCCGTTCCCTGGATGCCAAGGCGGCAAGGGGACGGCGCCGTTTCTTTGCGCGGAAAAAAGATGCCGCGCGGAGGGATGGCGGCCCGTTTTGTGGTATACTAAGGCAGCAAAGGAAAGGAGATGACGCTATGCTCATCCGCATCGCGGACGAACACGATTTAGACGCCATTGCCGTACACGACCGGCACATTTCCAAGGAGGCCCTGCGCCGCAGCATCGCCGCCGGGCAGGTGCTCATCGCCCACGCGGAGAATAAGCTGGCCGGTTGGCTGCGCTGGAGCCTGTTTTGGGACGAGATCCCGTTTATGAATCTGCTCTTCCTGCTGGAGGACTACCGCGGGCACGGCGCGGGGCGCGCGCTGGTTTCCACCTGGGAGGCGCGCATGCAGGAGGCGGGCCATAAACGGGTGATGACCTCCACCCAGGCCAACGAGTGCGCCCAGCACTTCTACCGCCATCTTGGCTATGAAGATGTTGGCGCCTTCGCCCTGCCCGGCGAAACGCTGGAGCTCATGCTAAGCAAGGACCTTGATGAATTATGATTCCCCGAAAAGACACATGCGCCGCTCTCCTTGCTCAAGGGAGGGCGGCGTACTGTGTTTCAATTATGAGGAAGCAGGCTATGGAATGGAGAGGAGGAGTCATTGGTTGTTGCTCAAAACAATTTGTCGGTTTGCCTGCCGGGGTTGTCTTGTGTTATCGGCGGGGCGGGATTCACTCTCCCCTGTCGATGATGTCAGTATAACAGGCAAGTGTGAGGGAATCATGTCCCGACTTTGAAAGATTTATGAACGGGACGACTTCTTTGCGGGTCTCCGCGTCCTTGCAAAGCGGGATCAATTCGGGTATACTGGAGGCGTTGCCGGTTCCGGCGCGATTTTTTTATGTCAAGAGGTTTCGTCCATGCCGCACACGTCCTTTTTCAGCAAGACCTTTCTCAAAAGCGCCTTTTCCATCGCCCTGCCCATTGCCCTGCAATCCTTCATCACCTCCGGCGTCAACATGATCGACGTGGTGATGCTGGGCCGCCTGGGGGATGTGGACATCGCGGCCGTAGGCTGCGCCAATCAAATCTATTTCCTGCTGACGCTGGTGCTCTTTGGCGTCAGTTCCGGCGCGTCGGTGTTCATGGCGCAGTTCTGGGGCAAGCAGGACCTGGGCGGCGTGCACCGCACCATGGGCGTGATGTACGCCCTCGCCCTCTTTGTGTCCCTCCTCTTTACCGTGGGCGCGCTCTTCTTCCCCGAGCAGCTCATCTCCATCTACTCTCGGGACCCCGAGGTCATCCGTCATGGCGCAAGCTATCTGCGCATTGTGGGCGCCTCCTACATTGTCACCGCCTTTTCCTACACCATGGGCTTTGCCTGCCGCGCCACCGGCAACGTGCGCCTGCCCATGATCACCAGCATCATGTCCGTGGCCACCAACACCGTTCTCAACTTCATCCTCATTTTCGGTCTGCTGGGCTTTCCCGCCCTGGGCCTGCGCGGCGCGGCCATCGCCACCGCCATCGCCCGCGTGCTGGAGTTTTCCGTCATCTCCCTGGTGATCTACCGCAACCGCACGCCCATTGCGGCCGGTCTCATCCAGCTCTTCGGCCGCTTTGACCGCGACTTCCTCAAGCGGTATTTTAAAACCGCCCTGCCGGTCCTGCTCAACGAGACGCTGTGGTCCACAGGCGTTTCCATGTATACGGTGGCCTATGGCCTGCTGGGCACGGGCGCGCTGGCCTCGGTGCAGATTGCCGGCACCGTCTTCCAGCTGTTCCTCGTTCTCATCCGCGGCCTCTCCGATGCCTGCGCCATTATGATCGGCCACACCATCGGCTCCGGCGACGAGGAGGGCGCCTCCCGGGACGGCCTGCGCTTCATGGCGCTGGTGCCCATCATCGGGGTGATCATGTGCGCGCTGCTCATTGTGCTGCGGCCGCTGATCCTCACCTTCTTTACCGTCACGCCCGAAACCCTCCAAATGACCATGGAGATGCTGTGCCTTCAGGCGTTTATGCTCATCCCCAAGGCGTTTAACATGGTCATCATCGTGGGGCTATGCCGCAGCGGCGGAGATACGCTCTTTGCCTGCATCCTGGACACGCTGACGGTCTGGGCGGTGGCGGTTCCGCTGGCCTTCCTGGGGGCGAATCTGGGCTTCCCGCTCTGGGGCGTTTACCTTTGCGTCTGCTCGGAGGACATCGTCAAGGCCATCGTGGGCGTGCCGCGCATCCTGTCGAAAAAGTGGCTGCACAACGTCGTGGCGGACATTGCGTAGCGCCGTAACCCTAAAAATTTTTCGGGCGGTTTTCCCCCTTTGCGGCGCAAAAACCTTCTCTCAGTCTATCATTTTAGCTGCAATCCTTCATACAGACGCTTTCCCGAGCGGGAAGGCGTCTTTTGCGTTACCAGGGGAACATCCCTTTCCTTGTCCCGCGTCAAACTTTGGCCTATACTGGGAAAAAATCGCGGAGGGGAAGGGAGAATATGAGCGCTGATCGGCCTTTGCGCGTGCCCGGGCGTCCGCTGGTGTGGTTGGCGTTGGCCGTGGCGCTGCTCTCGACAGCGCGGAGCCTCAATCTGCTGGAGCACCTTCCCGGCAAGGAGGTCAGCGGCCTATGCTCCGCCGTGGTCAGGGAAGCGGAGGGAGATTCCTACCTGCTGGACGAGGTGACGTGGCTCGACGGCGGCGCAAGGCAAGCGCCATCCGGTCGCGTGCTGCTGGAGGCGGAGCCCTACGCCTATCCCCTCCTTGCGGGGCATCGCGTCACGGTGGAGATCGTGCTGCACCCGTTGGAGCCGCCCGTCAACCCCAACGGCTGGGACGGCCGGCTGCTCTTCCTCCTTTCGGATGTGGTCTACACTGCCTCCGGCCGCATCCTTTCGCACAGCGGCGAACCCACGCTCTCCCTGCGCGAGCGGGCGCGGACGGCGTTCCGCGCGCACGTGGACGCGCTCTGGGGCGAGGAGGGCGGTCTGATCGCGGCCCTGCTCTTGGGCATGCGCGACGAGCTATCGGACCAGCTTCTGGAATCGTTCCAGCGCAGCGGGGCGGCACACCTTCTGGCGGTATCCGGCCTGCACGTGGGCTTTGTCATGGCGCTGGTTTCCTTCTGCTTCCGCTGGATGCGCCGCAATTCCTGGCCGCAGATCGCGCTGATCCTGCTGTGCATGGCGGGTTACGGCCTCCTTGCGGTCTCGGCGTTTTCGGTATTTCGCGCCAGCGCGATGCTGGCCGCCGCGTTGGTTGCACGCCGCCTCGGCCGTCGCGCGGACGGACCTACGTCGCTGGCCATCGCGGTGATCGCCGCGCTCCTGACGCAGCCCCGGCAGATTCTGCGGCTGGGGTTTCTGATGTCCGTATGCGCAGTGCTGGGCATCCTGTTCCTCTACCGCCGGCTGGACGCGCTGCTGCGCCGCTTCGTGCGCGCCGATTGGCTGCGCGGCACGATGGCAATGACCCTCAGCGCGAACCTCGGCCTGCTGCCGGTTCAGGTCTTTTCCTATCACAGCATCGCAACGCTCTCGCTGCTGACCAACATCGCGGCCGTGCCCCTGGCGGCGGGCATCGTCATGCTGGGCCTTCCCACCGTGCTTGCGCACATGCTCTGTCCCGCGCTCGCTTTGGCGCCCGCCTTTGCGGTGCGCCTCATGGCCCGCACGCTGATTCTCCTGTGCGACAGCGTCGCGGAGGTGCCCTTCTCCCTCGTCCATGTTCCCTCGCCATCCATCTTCGTGCTGCTGTGCTATCTGGGTCTGTTGTTTCTCCTCTCGCCCTATTTCATGGAGTTCCGCCGCCATCTTCGGCGGGCGATGCTCCCTGCCGTGCTGGGCGCGGGCGCGCTGGCCCTTATGTTGTGGCTGCCGGGCGCACAGCCGCGCTTCCCCGAGGCCACCTTTTTCTCGGTGGGCACGGCGGATTGCGCGCTGCTGCGCTCCGGCTCGAGCTGCTTTCTCATCGACACGGGCTGGTCCGGCAGCCAGGCGGTCAACGCGGTCAACGCAGAGGGCTTGAGCCTGGACGCGGTGATCCTCACGCACAAGGACGCCGACCACGCCGGCGGCCTGATGCGCGTGCTCCAAGAGGTTCCGGTCGCCACGGTTCTCGTGCCGCTGGGCATGCCCCTGAGCGGCTTCGCCCAAGAAATGGCCTTGGCCGAGGAGAAGGGCATCCCCGTCCGCACGCTCAGGCAGGGCGACGTGCTGACCATCGGCGCATTCGAGGTGCGCGTGCTCTCCCCGCCCTACGTGCGCATCGGTCAGGACAACGCGGATTCCCTGGTGCTGGACGTGTCCTGCGGCGAGGCGCGCATGCTCTTTCTCTCCGACGTTCCCCAGGAGACGGAGGAGCGCCTGGACCTGCCCGGCTGCGACCTGATCAAGCTCGCGCATCACGGCAGCGCCACCTCCACCTCCTCGGACATGCTCAGGGCAACAGCGCCTAAGGCGGCGGTGCTTTCGGTGGGAACGCCCAATCGCTACGGCTTTCCCGCGGCCGAGGTGCTCGACCGCCTGCGCGCGGCGGGCGTCGCCGCCTATCGCACCGACGAATGCGGCGCGGTGATTGCGGAGTTTACCCGGGACGGGCTGCGCGTGCGCGCCTACGAGCCGCCCTCCCTGTGGACGCAGTGGACGGGGCTTGACTAACCCTCGCTCGCGCGGCTCTTGACGCAAAAAAGGTCCCGAAGGCATGCCCGCTTAAAACAGGCTGCCCTCGGGACCTTTACATGGAAATAGGGGTCCGGGCCTCAGCGCTCCTGCGCAACTTGCTCCTCACTTGCCGCGCGCTGCGGCTCGCGCACAAAGAGCGTGCCCACAAGGAGAATCACCGGGAAGATCACGCCCAGGAGCAGTCCGGATTTTAACCCCGACTGCTCCATGCTCATGCCCACGCTCTGGGCATATGCGTAAAGGGCGGGAACGCGCTGCGCCGCGTCGGAGACGACCCCCGCCAGCCACGGCCCCAGCGAACAGCCAAGATCCCCCATCACCGCCAGGATGGCAAACAGCGCCGTGCCGCCCAGCGGATAGCGCGCGGCCGTCATGGAGAGGGAGCCCGGCCACATCAGCGATACCGAGAAGCCGCACACCGCGCAGCCCATCAGCGCCAGAAGCGGGCTGGGCGAGAGCGACGCGGTCAAATAGCACGCCACGCAAAGCACCGCGCAGCCCATCAGGCTCTTTTTCAGGGGCATTCTGCTGCCCAGCTTGCCGTAGAGCATGCGCCCCAGGCCCATGAACACCGCAAAGAGGCAGGGGCCCAGCAGGTCGCCCACGACCTTGGGAACGTTCAGGCCCTTCTCGGCAAAGGTGGAGGCCCACTGGCTCATGGTCAGCTCGCTGGCGCCGGCGCAAACCATGATCACCATCGCCACCAGGAACAGCGGCTTGGTCATCAGGTCGCGCACGCGCATGCCCTTGGCGCCGTCCTGGGCGGCGGGCGCAAGGGGCGCGCGCAGGAACAGCGCCATGCCCGTCAGCGGCGCCGCAATCCAGAACAGCGGCAGCGCCCACCAAGCGCTGCTCCCGATGAGCAGGAGCAGCAGCGTGGTGACCAGCACGGTGAGCACCTGTCCCCAGCAGTAGAAGGAGTGCAGCATGCTCATGGCGGCGGCCTTTTCGTCCCCGGGCATGGATTCGATGATGGGGCTGACGAGCACCTCGGACAGGCCGCCGCCGATGGCGGCCAGGATGATGGCCACCGCCAGACCGGCGTAGGGCGGCAGCACGCGCGGCAGCGCCGCCATGCACACAAAGCCCGCCGCCGTGCAGAGCTGGCCGCCGATCATGCAGGCGCGATAGCCGACCTTATCCACCAGTTTGATGGAGATAAAATCCACGAAAAGCTGGGTGACGAAGTTCATCAGGATGAGGCGGCCCAGCATCTCATAGGAGATGCCGAACCGATCCTGAAAGATGACAAAGAGCAGAGGCGGAAGGTTGTTTTGAATCGCCTGGGTGATGATGGCCGTATAGCAGGCCAGCTTAGTCCTTTTGTAGTTCGGTTGCATCGCTTAAAATCCCTCTGACTATTTATTCTCTCCCGCGCGCAGGCGGATTCCGGCGCGCCGGACCTACATCAGCGTCAGCGCCTCGGCGCATTCCTCCACGCGGCGCAGCACGGTCTCCACCTGCGCGTCGTCGAGCATCATCAGGTTGATGCAGATGCCGTTTTCGACATCCTCGCTGTCGGCGCGCGAGACCAGGATGGGCGGCTCGCCCGCGGCCAGCATCTCCACGAGCACCTCAGCCGAGTAGGAGCCGAGGATCTCCAGCGCCATGCGGGGATAGTGCTGCCCCGACGGCCCCGGGTAGGAGCGGCGGCACAGGAAATACCCCTCCCGCTCGATGCTGTGGCGCGCCTCGCGGATGATGCGCTCCGCGCGCTGAATGCGCGCGTTTAGATCGTCCCCGGCCATGTACTCCTCCAGCGCCACAAAAAAGCCCACGATCTCCTCCCGGCCGATGTTGGCCACCGAGGCGATGCTGTGCTTGGGCGGCGCGATGGAGAGGATGGCGTCCGTGAGCCACTTTTGCCCCACCACCAGGCCGCTGCCCGAGGGGCCGCGCAGCGCCCGCCCGCCCGCAAAGATCGCGGCGGCCGCACCCGCCTTGGTAAAGCGCCAAAGGTTCTCCATGGGGGGCAGCTGCGCCGCCGCGTTGACCACCAGCGGCAGGTCCGCCCGCTGGGCGACCTCCAGCGCCTCCTCAAAGGTGAGGGTGTTGTGCTCGCGCACCTGTGCGTAATAGATGGCGCACGTCTTCTCCGTGACGGCGGCCAGCAGCTTATCCTTTTCATGCCGGCCCGCCTCCACCGCCACAATGCGCGCGCCGGTGATGCACATCTCCCCGTCAAAAACGCTGGTATGCTCCTTGAGGATGAGGATCTCGTTGGGAAGGCCCGTCACGTCGGGCAGGCACATCATCTTGCGGTAGTCCCCCTTGGTCATCAGCGCGGCGGCGCACAGCATCATGCCCGCGGCCGTGCCCGAGACCACGGCGGCGCCCTCGTTGTCCGTCATGCGGGCGATGCGCTCGCCGACCGCGGCATGCAGGTCCTCCATGCGCACGAAGGAGCGCGACGCCTCCTCCATCGCATCCAGCACCGCCGGCGAGAGCAGGCTCCCTCCGTAGGAGGAGATGGGGTCCAGGGCGTTGATATAGGTCTTGACGTTCAATTCCTCATAGACGTTCATGCCCGCGCGCCCCCTTCCTTTGCTTGATCGTAGCAGGCGAGGATGCCCTCGATCACAAGGGACGCCTCCTCGGGTTCAAGGTTGAGGGTGTTGATGGTAAAGCCATTGTGCCCCTCCCAGGGCCCCACCACGATGCCGGGGTCCCGCGCAAGCAGCAGGCGGGTCAGCGCGCCGGCCGGGACGCCGCCCAGCACCTCCACGCCCAAATAGCGGTAGGTCTGCCCCGACGGCCCGGGGTAAAGCGTGGCGGTGTTAAAATTCCCTGTCCCCTCCAGCGCCCTGGCGATTTGCTCGCGCATCACGCGCATCTGCCCCAGGCGATCGGCCATCTGGCCGGGCTGCATGAACCTTTTGAGCGCCGCGTACACGCTGATGATTTCCTCGCGGCCCTCCTTGGTGGTGCGGGCGATGCCGGTCTTGGGCGGGGCCACCATCTTCATCAGGTCGATCAGCGCGCGCCTGCCCACCAGGATGCCGCTCTGCTGCGCGCCTCGAATGGCCTTGCCGCCGGCAAACAGCGCCAGGTCCGCGCCGTTATCCACCGTGTAGTGCCAAAGATTCTCCACCGGCGGAAGCTGGCCGGACGCCTGCACCACCATAAACAGGTCGTGCTTGTGCGCCAGGAGCGTGAGCTTGCGCAGCGGCGGACACCGCATGGACAGCACCTGCGTATCGCAGTAGACGATGGCGCAGGTCTTGGGGGTGATGGCCTTTTCAATGTCCTCCACGGTGACGTGGTTTAAAAAGCCCACGTCGATCACCTTGCCGCCGGCCGCCTTAATGGCGTAGCCCACGCTCGTCCTGCGCTCTCTCAAGAGGATGAACTCGTTGCGCAGCTCCCGCGTGTCGGGCAGCAGGTCAAACAGCTCGCTTTCCGGGTGGCGCACCATGCATACGGCGCTGGCCATGAGCATCCCGGCGGCCGTTCCCGCAATGACAAAGGCGGCCTCGTTGCCCGTCATGCGGGCGATTTCCCGGCCCACCGCCTCCTGCAAGTCCTCGATGTGGACGTACTGCGTCGCCGCGTCGCGCATCGCGTCCAGCGTCTCCTTTTCCATGCGCGACGATCCATATTCCGATACCGCGTCCCAGGCATTGATATAGGTCTTGACCTTGAGCCGTTCATAAATACCCATGCGCCACCTCCATCTCACCATGGACTAGGATAGCAAACGATGCGGGTTTTGTCAATCAAGGAACGCGGTTCATTCGCTTTTTTTCGTCATAATTCATCAATACTTTCATAACTATGATCATTTCTTGATGCAATGGCGCATGATTTTTAGGATTTTACCGAAACAATTGCTCTTTTTCCCTTGAACCACACCCTACAATGCTGTATGCTAGAGAAAACAGACCAATTCCTTCCGATGGGAGAGCCTACTATGTGTTTTAGGGTCATCGCCGACAAAATCAAGCTCCTCTCCGTCTGTCGCGGGCTGACGGCGCAGAATGTCGCGGACCTGCGCGCCATGCGGCACGACCTATGCAATCACCTGTGCGCCATCAGCGGCCTTGCCCAGCTGGGGGATACCGCGCGCATCACCGGTTATGTCTCCGACATGCTGGGTCTGCTGGCCATGAACGCGCTGCTTGCGGGCACGGGCTGCGCGCCGGTGGACGCCATCCTTGCCGATAAGCTCAACCGTGCGCGGGAAATGGACCTGATCCTCTCGCTGGATACCGCGCCGCTCCCCGCCCTCGGCCTGCGCGACTGCGATTTGGCGCTCATCGTCGCCAGTCTGCTCGACCATGGCCTTGCGCAGGCGCGGCGCGTCACCGGCCGTCCACGGCAGATCCACTTCACCCTCAAGATGGAGAACGGCTTCCTCCTCGTCCGCTGCGCGCATCCCGTCAAGGGCGCAAGGCCGAACAAGGCGCTGGCCGCCAAGGTGCGCAAGTGCGCCGCAAAGTACGGCGGGGTTTGCCGTTTCCAGCTCAAGGGCGGGACGCTGCTGACGGAGATCTATTTGCCCGCGCAGGCGGCTCAGGCCGGCGCGGCGCTCTGAACGCGCAAAGTCAAAAAAGGCCGTCCCCGGCAAACCCTGCGGGGACGGCCTTTTTATTTTGCGCTATTGGGCTGGTTTATCGTCAAACCATGGGCACGTTCTCCAGCGTGGCGAAAGTATAGCCCAAACCGAACAGGTAATCGATGGCGTCGGGCAGCATCGTGACGGTGTTGCCCTTGCTGTTGGTATCGTGCATCAGGATGATGATGTCGCGGCCCTTCTTGGCCTGCACATCCACGGTCTTAACCAGCTCATCGTACAGGTCCTGCGCGCTGCGCTTGGAGGCGCCGCTCTCCGCGTCGCCGTTTAAGGCGTTCCAATCGAAGAAGCGATAGCCCGCCGCCTTCACCCCATCGCGGTACTCGCGGCAGCGCCGGTTGGTGGAGCCATAGGGGAAGCGCATCAGATCATCGGGATAACCCTCGCCAAGGATGGAGAGGATCGTCTCCCTGCCCCGGTTGATGTCCTCTAAAAACGCCTCTTCGCTCTTATAGATCTCATCGGTCTTGTGCGTCTGGGTGTGATTGGCCACCAGCGAGCCCTGCGCGGCGATGGCGCGGACCTTATCCGGATACCTTTCCGCATTGTCGCCAATGACAAAGAAGGTGGCTGCGACCCCCTTTTGGGTCAAGATCTCCAGGATCGCCTCGGTGTTCTTGGAGGGGCCGTCGTCAAAGGTGAGGTAGACGAATTTCTCCCCGCCGTCTTTGTCATAGATCTGAGGGGGATTGACCGGCGCGATGGGCGCATCCTCCGGCGCGGGGGAAGGCGTCATGGGCGTGGGTGTGGACGTGACCTCCGGCGTCAACGTGGGCTCCGGCGTGATCTCCGGGGTGGGCGCGGGCTTCAGGGTGACGACCTCCTGGCCGTGCTCCGCGCCATGGCCGCTCTCCAGCACGATCACATCCCGCTTTGACTCCGCCTGCGCATAGGCGTGCGGCGGCGTGCAGCCCGTCAACAGCAGCGCCATGGCCAAAATCAATATCCAAATCGCTTTTGTGCGCATCATTCTCATCCTTCTTCCTACGTTCAACATTATACTACATATACCCCTTCACTCCCCCATCTTAACAAAAATTTTTACACATAATCTCGCATTGTGGAACATCCATTGTTTTGTCGCCTCGCCCGTCCCTGGTTTTCGTTGACAAAGCAGCGACGCTGCGCTATGATGAGGAGCGAATAAACGCACAAAGGAGCGTATAAATAATGGGAAAGAAAAAGAAAATCATCCTGTCGCTGGTGGTGCTGGCGGTGGTAGCGGCCGCGCTGGCGGGCGTGTACTTTCTGACCAGACCGCAGACGCACCAAGGCGCAAAGCACATCACGGTGGACCTGGTGGGCAAGGAGAGCTCGCGCACGGTGCAGATCGACACCGATGAGGAGATGCTGGGCGCGGCGCTGGTCAACGAGCAGCTCGTAGAGGGCGACCAGGGGGAATTCGGCCTGTTCATCACCACGGTGGACGGCTATACCGCCGATGCGGACGCGCAGGAGTGGTGGTGCCTGACCAAGGGCGGGGAATACGTCAATACGTCGGCAGACAGCACGCCCATTGCCGACGGCGATCAGTTTGAGCTCACGCTCAAAACCGGCTGGTAAATGAAGCTCACGGTCAAGGAGCTGGTGGCGCTGGCGCTGCTGACGGCGCTGCTGTTCGTGGCGCAGGTCGCGCTCGCCTTCCTGCCCAACATCGAGCTGGTCTCCCTGCTCATCATCGTCTATACGCTCGCCTTTCGCCACAAGGTGCTCTACGTCATCTACGCCTTTGCCGTCTTGGAAGGGCTGCTGTACGGGTTTACCATGTGGTGGATCACCTATCTCTACGTTTGGACGGTCCTAGCGGCGCTTGCGTGGGCGTTCCGCCGGATGCAGTCCCCGCTGGGCTGGGCGGTGCTCAGTGGCGCCTTTGGCCTGGGGTTCGGCGCGCTATGCGAGCTGCCCTTTATTGCGGTCATTGGCTGGCGGGCGGCGTTTGCGGCGTGGGCGTCGGGCATCCCCTTTGATTTGATGCACTGCG
Source organism: uncultured Christensenella sp. (assembly GCA_948468595.1). GTDB lineage: Bacteria > Bacillota > Clostridia > Christensenellales > UBA1750 > Spyradocola. The sequence goes on along the minus strand of CAOKIU010000021.1, from coordinate 697 downwards.
GGGGCAATTTTCTCGCCGCGCTGGTGCTGGTTGCGCCGCTTAGGCGCTTGATGGCCCGCCTTACGGCCGCGCTCTCATAAAGACGAGCGGAGCCGTCAAAACGAGACAAAATCCGCACAAATTTCTCTCCGGTTTTTTCTGGATGAAAAGGGCCCCTCCGAAATCATTTCGGAGGGGCCCTTGCTTTGCAAAAACGGCGGGATTACAGGTCCTTCGAGCGCGCCGCGCGGTCGGGCAGCGGCGGGAAGGGCTGGGTGGGCAGGGTCTGATACCACAGGGCGGTGGAGCAGTAGTCGTCGCTGCGCTCGTAGTAGCAGATCTCCGCGTCTTCCGCTTCGCCCCAGGCGCTGTAGATGTCCGCCTGGCTGCCAAAGTCGGCCTGCACCTGGCTGCGCGGTCCGCAGCCGATCTGCTGCACGGTGAGGCGGAGCGACTCCCCAAAGTAAATGGGGTCCTTGCCATGGAAGCGGTAGAGGGAGTAGAGGCCCTTTTCATCGTCGCAGTATGGACAGCCCGCCTGGGGCGTGCAGCGCTCCTGCATGCCCCAGGCAAAGCCCAGGTAGTCCTCGGTGCCGGTGCCGCAGATGGTGGGGTAGGCTTCGTCGCCATCGAGGTAGAACTTCATCTCCCCCTCGCCCCACCAGCTCTTTTGGTAGAGCGAGCGCACGCCCAGCACCGTGCCCAGGTACACGCCCTT
>CAOKIU010000020.1 GCA_948468595.1 uncultured Christensenella sp. | reverse complement strand
CGAGGCGGCGATAACGCTGGGCCTAGCGCTGGCGGGCGCGTATATGCTCTGGTGCGGGCTGCTCAAAATCATGGAGCGGTCGGGCGTGACGGAGCGCCTGGCGCGTCGGATGGCAAGGCCGGTCAGCTGGCTGTTGGGACGAGAGGGCCGCGACGAGCGCGTGCTCAAGGCGGTGTGCGTCAATTTCACGGCCAATCTCATGGGCATGGGCAACGCGGCCACGCCCGCGGGCCTGGAGGCCATGCGCTTGATGGCCGAACACGCCCGGGAAGGCCGGCCCACCGACGGCATGTGCATGTTCCTGCTCATCAACGCCTCCTCCTTGCAGCTCATCCCAACGACCGTCATTTCCCTGCGCGCGGCCTGCGGCGCGGCCGACCCCAGCCGCATTGTGCTGCCGGCGTTGATCGGCTCGGCGGCGTCCACCCTCTGCGCGGTGCTCCTGGGCAAGCTCTGCCGGAAAGTGTGGCCCGCATGATCGCCGTCATCCTTGCCGCGTTCGTCGTTCTGGCCGGCGCCCTGCGGCGCGTGGACGTCTATTCCGCCTTTGCGGAAGGCGCGCAGGAGGGGCTCAAAACCGCTTTTCAGGTGATGCCCTACTTGTGCGCCGCCCTGTTGCTCATCGCCTTTCTGCGCGGCAGCGGAGTGCTCTCTTGGGCACAGGACGCGCTGGAACCGCTCTTTTCGCGTCTGGACCTGCCCAAAGAGCTGCTGCCCTTTTTGCTGATCCGCCCGGTCTCCGGCTCCGGTTCGCTCTCTGTGCTCAAGGATATGATCGACCGTCTGGGTGTGGATAGCGACGCTGCCCTCATGGCCGCCGCCCTGATGGGTTCGTCGGAAACCACGCTGTACGTGTTGTCGCTGTACCTGGGCAGCGTCAAGATGCGCTCGGGGCGCTATTGTGTGGCGGTATCCCTAATTTCAGCGATTTTTGGGGCCGTTTTTGCGATAATTTCACTCAAATATCTGTAAAATTCTCAAATGCGCTTGCCAGACGCGCAATTTGTGGTATAATTTGGATATACTATGGAAGGTGGTTAGCAATGGCGATAGAACTTTACGCAACGGCAGGGTCAGTGGAGAAGGATCTGAGGAATCACGTGGTCATCGTGGTGGACGCGCTGCGCGCCACAAGCTCCATGATTACCGCAATCCAGAATGGCGCCCGATCCATCATCCCCGTCAGCGAGGTGGAAGAGGCTGTGGAGATGGCGCGGCAGTTGGGCAATCAGCGCGTATTGCTCTGCGGCGAGCGCGAGGCCAAGCCCATTCCCGAGTTTCATCTGTCCAACTCCCCTCTGGAGTATTCTTCGGACCGGGTTTCCAGCCGGGTGCTGGTGATGACGACCACCAACGGCACGCGCGCCATTTTGCGGGCCAGGGACGCAAAAGCGCTGTTCCTGGGCGCGTTCCTCAACGCCGCCGCTGTCGCCGCCGCGGCGCGGGAGAACGGTGAGAATATCGCCATCCTCTGCGCGGGCACCAATGGAAAATACTCCCTGGACGACATCCTCTGCTCGGGGGCCATCATCTCCCGGCTGCTGGACATCGACGGGAACCAGTACATGGACGATTTGGCGCGCACGGCGCTGACGCTGTACGATTCCTACCGGGAGGACCTGCGCGCCTCGCTTACGGGCAGCACGCACGTGGAGCGCCTGCGCGCCCTGGGCATGGAGGAGGACATCCGCTTCTGCCTTCAGGAGGACGTGATGGATGCCGTGCCCTGCTATATGGACGGCGTGATCCGCGATTATAGCGCTTGACAAGGGAAAAAACGGGCATTATAATGGAGAAGAATGAAGGCGAAGAAGGGCAGAGTAGCGTGAGCGCGGCGCTTAAAGAGAGCTGGGACGGGTGAGAGCCAGCAGCGGCTGTACACGTGAACATGGGCCTGGAGCTGCGCGGGCAAGGGGGCATCCTCAGCTTGCGACGGGGGGACACCGTTACCGGTCCGGCCTGTGATTGCAGGCACATGAGGTTGCGCGCAGAAAGCGCGGAACGAAACAGGGTGGTACCGCGAGCCTTTCGCCCCTGACCGGGGGGTGGAGGCTCGTTTTTTGTACGGATAGGGGGGGGAAGAGAGTTGGGAAAGCGTGAAATCCACGACAAACTGGTGCGCGACCGCATTCCCGAGATCATTCGCGGGCAGGGCGGGGAGCCGGTCACGCGCGTGCTGGACCGGGAGGAATACTTGGAACGCCTGGATCAAAAGCTGCGGGAAGAGCTGGAGGAGTACCTGGAGTCCGGCGAACTGGAGGAGCTGGCGGATCTTTGCGAGGCGATGCGCGCGGCCGTAGAGGCACGCGGGTGGAGCTGGGACGAATTGGAGGCCGTTCGGAAGGAAAAGGCCGCGCGCTGCGGCGCGTTTGCCCAAAGGCTGCTGTTGGAGCGCGTCGCCCGGCCGTAAAAACGTTCATCAATTTTAGGAGGTTTATAGCATATGTGTGAAAACGCGAAGGGCAAGTTCTACGTCACCACGCCCATCTACTACCCCAGCGACAACCTGCACATCGGCCACGCCTACTGCACCACGGCGACCGACACCCTGGCGCGCTTTAAGCGCCTGGAGGGCTACGACACCTACTTTTTGACGGGTCTGGACGAGCACGGCCAGAAGATCGAGCGCAAGGCCGCCGAAAAGGGCGTCACGCCGCAGCAGTATGTGGACGGCATCTGCAAGGCCACCAAAGAGCTGTGGAAGATCATGGACATCTCCTACGACGACTTCATCCGCACCACCGAGGAGCGCCACCAGAGGGTCGTGCAGAAGATCTTTGAAAAGCTCTATAAGCAGGGGGACATCTACAAGAGCGAGTACGAGGGCTGGTACTGCACGCCCTGCGAGAGCTTCTGGACGGAGCATCAGCTCAAGGACGGCAAGTGCCCCGACTGCGGCCGGCCCGTGGAAAAGGCGCACGAGGAGAGCTACTTCCTGCGCCTGTCCAAGTACGCGCCCCGCCTGATCGAGCACATCAAGGCGCACCCCGAATTCATCCAGCCCGAGAGCCGCGCCAATGAGATGCTCAACAACTTCCTGCTGCCGGGTCTGGAGGACCTTTGCGTGTCCCGCACCTCCTTCTCCTGGGGCATTCCCGTCACCTTCGACCCTGGCCACGTCGTTTACGTCTGGGTGGACGCGCTCTCCAACTACATCTCCGCCCTGGGGTATTTGACGGAGAATGACGAGAAGTTCCGCAAATACTGGCCGGCGGATGTGCACATTGTGGGCAAGGAGATCGTCCGCTTCCACACCATCATCTGGCCCATCATCTTGATGGCGCTGGATCTGCCCCTTCCCAAGCAGGTGTTCGGCCATGGCTGGCTGGTGATGGATGGGCAGAAGATGTCCAAGTCCATCGGCAATGTCGTAGACCCGGTGGTGCTCTGCGGCCGCTATGGCTCCGACGCCATCCGCTACTTCCTCATGCGCGAGATGCCCTTTGGCGCGGACGGCAACTTCACCAACGAGGCGCTGCTCTCCCGCATCAACTCCGATCTTGCCAACGACCTGGGCAACCTCGTCTCCCGGACGGTGGCGATGATCGAAAAGTATTTCGGCGGCGCGCTGCCCGCCATGGGCGAGAGGCAGGAAGTGGATGACGCGCTGATCGCTTTGAGCGAAGCCCTGCCGGCCAAGGTCTCCGACCTTGTGACCAAGATGCAGTTCTCCACAGCGCTTTCCGAAATTTGGAAGCTGATCGGCGAGTGCAACCGCTACATCGACCTGACCCAGCCCTGGGTGCTGGGCAGGAGCGAGGAGGGCAAGACGCGGCTCTCCACCGTGCTATACGTGCTTGCCGAGTGCTGCCGCGTCGTCGGCGTGCTCATCACGCCCTTTATGCCCCAGACGCCCGCCCGCATCTTTGAACAGCTGGGCGTGACCGATCCGGCGCTGTCCTCCTGGGATTCTGTGGGCGCTTTCGGCGGCTTGAAGCCCGGCGCGACGGTGCATAAGGGCGCGGCTCTGTTCCCGCGCATCGACATTCCCAAGGAGATGGAGGCGCTGGCCGCGCTCAACCCCAAGAAGGCGGAAGCGGCCGCGCCCGCTAAGGCCCCCGAAAAGGCGCCGGCCGAGGAGAAGGACGAAGAGGAGCTCATTGACATCGACACCTTCTTCAAGGTCAAGCTCAAGGTTGCTAAGGTGCTCACGGCCGAGGCGGTGAAGCGCTCCGATAAGCTGCTCAAGCTCACGGTCAAGTGCGGGGAGGAGACGCGCACCGTGGTCAGCGGCATCTCCAAGTACTACGCGCCCGAGGACCTGGTGGGCAAGACCGTCGTTCTGGCGGCCAACCTCAAGCCCGCCAAGCTCAAGGGCATCGTCTCCGAGGGCATGCTGCTTGCCGCGGCGGACGATGAAAAGGGCCTGCTGCGCCTGCTCACGTGTGACGGAGAGATTCCGGACGGCACCGAGATCGGCTGACGTCAAGCCCGATCAGGCGAGAATCCGGCGGGATGGCGATGGCCGTCCCGCCCTTTTTCAGGGAGGAGCACATGTATTTTGATACGCACGCGCATTTGGACGATGAGCGCTACGACCAGGACCGGGAGGAACTGATCGCCCGCATGAAGCAAGAGGGGATAGGACCTTGTCTGACGGTGGGCGCGAATATGGACATGAACCGCATGGCGGTGGCGCTGGCCCAGCGGCACGAGGGCTATCTCTACGCCGCCGTGGGCATCCACCCGCACGATGTGGGGGAGCTCAATGACGCGACCATGGAACAGCTCCGCGCCTGGGTGCGCCTGCCCTGCGTCAAGGCCTGGGGAGAGATTGGCCTGGACTACTTTTACGACCGCGCGCCGCGAGACGCGCAGAAAGAGGCGTTCATGCGCCAGCTGGAGGCCGCGCGCGAGGAGAACATGCCCGTCATCCTGCACATCCGCGACGCGCACGGCGACGCGCTGGATCTTTTGCGGCAAAGAAGGGGGAACCTGCCCCGGGGCGTGGTGCATTGCTATTCCGGCAGCTGGGAGAGCGCGCAGGAATACCTATCCTTGGGCTTTGACATCTCCTTTACCGGGTCTGTGACATTCAAGAACGCCACAAAGCTCGCGCTCGTCTCCGACAAGATTCCCTTGGACCGCCTGATGATCGAGACGGATAGCCCGTACATGACGCCGGTTCCCCTGCGCGGCAGGCGCAACGACCCCACCAATGTCAAGCTCGTGGCGTCCTTCCTCGCCCAGCGTCGCGGCATGGCGGTCGAGGAATTGGCCCGCATCACCGCGCGCAACGGCATGCGGCTGTTCGGCATCCCCGCGCAGAATGCGAATGAAGGACGAGCCGAATGAGCAAAACACCCCTCCGCCTGTGGCATAGGAAGGAGGGGTGTCCTATTTAGGCTTCACATGGTTGCCGCGCACGAAACCAGCGACGGAACCACAAGCGCGCGGCCTCCTTGCGCACCTAGCGTCGTGGCATGGCGGTTGTGGAGCCGCCCCGCACCCCTTGCACAGGTGCGGATGAGCGCAACACCTCTCCGCCTGTGGCACAGGGCGGAGAGGTGTCCTATTTAGGCTTCACATGGTTGCCGCGCACGAAGCCAGGGACGGAACCTCAAGCACGCGGCCTCCTTGCGCACCCAGCGTCGTGACGTGATGGCCGAGGAGCTGTCTCGCACTGGGGGAAGGACGAACCGGATGAGCGAAACATCTCCGCCCATCATGCGGAGCGGGGGTTCCGTTTCAGTGGCGCTCGCCTACAGGGCGCTCAGAAACGCGCGGTTGTCGGCGATCGTCTCCGCCACCATGGCGGGGGCGGGCCCGCCGGGGACGCCGCGCAAGTTGACGCAGGTCTCCAGGGAGAGCGCGTCGTAGACATCGGGGGCGAAGAGCGGGCAGAAAGCGCGCATCTCCTCCAAAGAAAGATCCAGCAGCGCGCGGTCTTCCTTGATGCAGGAGAGCACCATGCGGCCCAACACCTCGTGGGCCTCGCGGAAGGGAAGGCCCTTCTTGACCAGGTAATCCGCCGCGTCGGTGGCGTTGGTAAACCCGCCGCTCGCGCCTTTTTTCATGTTCTCCGCCTTAAAGCGCAGGGTTTTGAACATGCCGGTAAAGACGCTCAGGCACTTGACCAGCGTATCCCGCGCGTCAAAGAGCGCCTCTTTATCCTCCTGCATGTCCTTGTTATACGCCAGCGGCAGACCCTTCATCGTGGTAAACAGCGCGGTAAGGTCGCCGTAGACGCGCCCCGTCTTGCCGCGCACAAGCTCGGCCATATCGGGGTTTTTCTTCTGGGGCATGATGGAGGAACCGGTCGAATAGCCGTCGTCCATTTCCACAAACTGGAACTCGTGGGTGTTCCACAGGATGAGCTCTTCGCAGAACCGGGAGAGGTGCATCATGGTTACGCTGCATGCGTAGAGGTAGTCCAAAACGAAATCCCGATCAGAAACACCGTCCAGCGAGTTGCGCGTAAGGGAGGTAAAGCCCAGGAGCTCCTGAACGCGCGCGCGATTTAAGGGGTAGGTGGTTCCCGCCAGCGCGCCGGACCCCAGCGGCATGGCGTCCGCCGCCCGATGAGCCGCCTGAAACCGGCCGATATCCCGGCGGAACATCTCCACATAGGCACAAAGATGATGCCCCAGGGTGATGGGCTGCGCCTTCTGCATGTGCGTATAGCCGGGCATGATGGTGCGCGTGTGCTGCTCCGCCGTGTTAAGCAGCGCGGTCATGAGCGCCGATAAAAGATCCACCGCTTCCAAGGAGACATCCTTTACGTACATGCGGCAATCCAGCGCCACCTGGTCGTTGCGGCTGCGCCCGGTGTGCAGGCGCTTGCCCGCTTGACCGATGCGCTGGATGAGCAGGGTTTCCACATTCATGTGAATGTCCTCCGCGTCCAGCGCGAAGGCGACCTTGCCCGCCTCAATGTCGGCAAGGAGGGCCTTTAGCCCCTCAACGATGCAATCCGCGTCGGCCTGCGGGATGATTCCCTGCTCGCCCAGCATCGTCGCATGCGCGATGGACCCGGCAATATCCTGCCGGTAGAGGCGCTGGTCAAAGGTGATGGAGGAGTGGAAGTCGTCCACCATGCCATCGGTGGACTTCTCAAAGCGTCCGCCCCAAAGTTTCATGTCGTATCCTCCTGAAAGTCAAAGCAGGCGGGCAATTCGCTGCCCGCCCGAATGGATTGTTTGGATAAAATTCCCGCTTACTTGTCGCCCAGAAGCATCGCGCGGATCTTGAGCGGCAGACCAAAGCAGTTGATGAAGCCGCCCGCGTCCTTCTGGTTGTACACATCGTCCGCATCGAAGGTGGCGAAATCCATCGAGTAGAGGGAGTAGGGGGACTTGGTGCCCGCGGGGGTGACGGAACCCTTGTACAGCTTTACGCGGGTAACGCCCGTGACCGTCTCCTGCGTGGAGTCCACAAAGGCGGAAAGCGCCTGGCGCAGGGGGGTGTACCACTGGCCATAATACACCAGCTCGGCGAACTTGATAGCGCAGGTGTCCTTGAAGTGGCGGGTCTCGCGGTCGAGGCACAGCTCCTCCAGGTTCATGTGCGCGGCGTAGAGGATGGTGCCGGCAGGCGTCTCATACACGCCGCGGCTCTTCATGCCGACCAGGCGGTTCTCCACCATGTCCGCAATGCCAACGCCGTGCTTCGCGCCCAGCGCGTTGAGCTTTTCAATAAGGGCGACAGGATCGAGGGCCTCGCCGTTGACGGCCACGGGCTCGCCCTTCACCCACTCAATTTCCACATATTCCGGAGCGTCCGGCGCGCTCTCGGGCGTGTTGCACACCATGTATAGATCGTCCTGGGGCGCGTTCCAGGGGTCCTCCAGGTCATGGCCCTCGTGAGAGAGGTGCCAGAGGTTCTTATCCATGGAATAGGGCTTTTTCTTGGTCACCGGCACGTCGATGCCGCGGGCGGCCGCGTAATCGATCTCCTCGTCGCGGCTCTTGATGTCCCAGATGCGCCAGGGCGCGATGATCTCCAGGTCCGGCGCCAGGGCCTTGATGGTCAGCTCAAAGCGCACCTGGTCGTTGCCCTTGCCCGTGCAGCCGTGGCAGATGGCCGTGGCGCCCTCCTTGCGGGCGATTTCCACCAGCCGCTTGGCGATGACCGGCCGCGCGAAGGAAGTGCCCAGCAGATACTTGCCTTCATAAACCGCTTGTGCTTTAATAGTAGGGAAGATGAAGTCCTTGACAAATTCCTGCCGGAGGTCTTCAATATAGATCTTGGAGGCGCCGGTCTTGATGGCCTTCTCATTCAAGGGCGCGAGCTCTTCGCCCTGGCCCACGTCGCCGGCCACCGCGATGACATCAAAGTCATAGTTTTCCTTCAGCCAAGGGATAATGATGGACGTATCCAGCCCGCCGGAGTAGGCAAGGATGACCTTTTTCTTGTCTGCCATGATGAAAACCTCCTAAAAAGAATGTCCTGTCCAAGCAATGAAGTGAGTATACAACATCTTGCATAAAAATACAAGGGTTTGCTGTGTAAAAAAACCTTAACATGGAAAGGATGCCACATGACGATACTGGGAATTGACCCCGGCCTTGCCACCATGGGCTGGGGCGCCATCAGCTACGACGGCGTAAGACCGCGCATTATCAACTACGGGGCGCTCATTACCCCGCCGGACATGCCCATGCCGCAGCGCCTTATGTGCTTATACGACGGTGTTGAAGAGCTTTGCGGCAGGTTCGATCCGGACGACATCGCCATGGAGGAACTGTTCTTCTGCAAGAACGTCACCACCGCTATTTCCGTTGGCGAGGCGCGGGGCGCGGCGATGGTCGCGATGCGTAAACATACAAATAATCTGTTTGAATATACACCCATGCAGATCAAGCTCGCGGTCACGGGCTACGGCAAGGCGGACAAAAAACAGGTGCAGCAGATGGTCAAAATGCTGCTGGGCCTTCCGGAGATTCCCCGTCCGGACGACGCGGCGGACGGACTGGCCATCGCCATCACCCACGCGCATTCCATCAGGATGCGCCAAAACTACAAAATATAGGAGAGAAAGCCATGTTTGCATATTTGGAGGGGCGCGTGACGGAGAAGGGCGAGGGCGCGCTGGTCCTGGACGTGGGCGGCGTGGGATTCCTGGTCAGCGCCAGCCCCCAGACCATCTCCCGGCTGCCCGGCGGGGATGTAAAATGCCGGATTTATACCAAAATGATCGTCAAGGAGGACGCCTGGGACCTATACGGCTTTGCCACGCGCGAAGAGAAGGAGATGTTTGAAAAGCTCACGGCGGTCTCCGGCGTGGGGCCCAAGACCGCGCTGGGCGTGCTTTCGGCGCTGCCGGTGCGGGATCTGGCCCTGGCCATTGTCACGGGCGATCTCAAGGCCATCAAGTCCGCGCCCGGCATCGGCGCCAAGACGGCGCAGCGCCTGATGCTCGAGCTCAAGGACAAGGTATCGGATGAGGAACTGGTGGGCGAATTTGCCGTGGGCAAGGCGCCGGCGCAAGCGCCGGAATCCTCCGCGGCGCAGGATGCGCTGGCGGCGCTGATGGCGCTGGGCTACACCCAGGCGGAGGCGGCGGGCGCGCTGGCCAAGGTCAAGGACCAGGCAACCAAGGCGGAGGAGCTGATCCGCCTTGCGCTGCGCGCGATGTCGCAGAGGTAATGGGCGGAAAGGATGAGAGAGAGCAACATGCCGGAAGAGAGAATGACAGGCGGGGGCTACAATCCCTTTGAGGACGAGGCGGAGACGACCCTGCGCCCCAAAACACTTGCAGAGTACTTTGGACAGGAAGCGGTCAAGGACACGCTCTCCATCTATATGCAGGCCGCGACACTGCGGCGCGAACCGCTGGACCACATGCTGCTTTACGGCCCGCCGGGGCTTGGCAAGACGACGCTGGCGGGCATCGTGGCCGCGGAGATGGGCGCGCAGCTGCGCGTGACCTCCGGCCCCGCCATCGAGCGGCCGGGGGACCTGGCCTCGATACTGACGGGGCTCAATACCGGAGACATCCTGTTTGTGGACGAGATCCACCGCCTCAGCCGCGCCGTGGAGGAGGTGCTTTACCCCGCCATGGAGGATTTCGCGCTGGATATTATGATCGGCAAGGGGCCGTCGGCGCGCTCCATCCGCATGGACCTGCCGCATTTTACCCTGATTGGCGCCACCACGCGCGCCGGGATGCTGACCAATCCGCTCAGAGACCGGTTCGGCATCACCTTCCGCCTGGAGATGTATTCGCCCGAACAGCTGGCGGTGATCCTGATGCGCTCGGCGCGCATACTCAAGGTGGAGATCGACCAGGGCGGCGCGCTGGAGATCGCGCGCCGTTCCCGGGGCACGCCGCGCATCGCCAACCGGATGCTCAAGCGCGTGAGGGACTACGCCGCGGTGCGCGCCCAGGGCCGCATTACCGACGCGGTGGCGCGCGAGGGCCTGGACATGCTGGCGGTGGACAAGCTGGGCCTGGACCACATCGACCGCATGATCCTGCAATCGATGATTGAGAAGTTCGGCGGCGGGCCCGTGGGGCTGGACACGCTTGCCGCCACAACGGGCGAGGACACCATCACCATTGAGGACGTTTACGAGCCCTATCTTTTGCAACTGGGATTCATCATGCGCACGCCGCGCGGCCGGATCGTCACGCCCCTTGGCTATGAACACATGGGCTGCCCCGTGCCGGCGCAAAGCGCCCTTGGGCAGCAAATCCGATTGGAAATCGAGGAAGAGGAAGAGTGAACAAAAAGGATTTTTACTATGACCTGCCCAAAGAGTTGATCGCCCAGACCCCCGCGCCGGTGCGCGATGAATCGCGCCTGATGGTCTACCATCGGGACGGCGCGAGCGTGGAGCATCGAATCTTTCACGACATAATCGACTATCTAAACCCGGGGGATGCGCTGGTGGTCAACGAAACGCGCGTGCTCCCCGCGCGCCTCATCGGGCAGAGGGAAGACACGGGCGGATCGATGGAGTTCCTTCTGCTCAAGCGCGTGAACTACAATACCTGGGAAACGCTGGTCAAACCGGGCAGGCGGGCCAAGACGGGAGCGGAATTTGTCTTTGGCGAGGGCAAGCTGCGCGCCACGGTGCTTTCCTCCACGCCCGACGGGGGCCGTTTGGTGCGCTTCCACTTCGACGGCGTGTTTGAGGAGATCTTGGATGAACTGGGGCAGATGCCCTTGCCGCCCTACATCACGGAGCGCCTGGAGGATAAAAACCGCTACCAAACCGTCTACGCCAGGGAGGAGGGTTCGGCGGCGGCGCCCACGGCGGGCCTGCACTTCACCCCGGAGCTGATGGACCGCATCCGGGAAAAGGGCGTGGACATCGTACCGGTGCTGCTGCACGTGGGGCTGGGCACTTTCCGGCCCGTCAAGGAAGAGAACATCGAGGATCACCATATGCACAGCGAATACTACATGGTCCCGGAGGACTCCGCGTCGCGCATTAACCGCGCCCGGGAGCGGGGCGGGCGCGTTGTGTGCGTGGGCACCACCTCGGTGCGCACGCTGGAGACGGTGGCCACCGAAGACGGCGTGGTGCATGCGGGCAGCGGCTGGACGCAGATCTTCATCATGCCGGGCTATCGCTACAAGGCGGTGGACGCGCTCATCACCAACTTTCACCTGCCTGAGTCCACGCTGTTGATGCTGGTCTCCGCCTTGATTGGCCGCGAGACCGCGCTCGACCTGTACAATACCGCTGTCAAGGAGCGATACCGCTTCTTCTCCTTTGGGGATGCGATGTGTATACTGTGAGCAAGCCATCGATTCTCGCGCTTTCTGGTTCTGTGGGAAGCAATCTGTATCTTGAGAAAGTTCTCGTTTCCAATGCGGATGCGTGTAGTGTTGCAAGAACAAAAAGGGTCTCCATATCAGGAGACCCTTTTTGTTTGGTTACACACTCTCAAATTCCTTCACAATTTCTTCCGAAGGCGGGGCCGTCAGAAGACTGACCACGACAATGGCAATGCTGGCGCAGATAAATGCGGGGAGCAGCTCATAGATGGCAAGGAGGCCGCCCATAGGAGCGATCAGATACTTCCATACAAATACCATGACGCCGCCCACGATCATCCCGGCCAGAGCGCCGTTGCGGTTGGTACGCTTCCAGAACAGGGAAAAGAGCATGACGGGCCCGAAGGAAGCGCCGAAGCCAGCCCATGCAAAGGATACGATGCCGAAGACGGAGCTGTTCGGATCGGCGGCAAGCACAACGCCAATGATTGCGATGGCAACAACCGTCAGCCGGGCCGCCAGCATGGAAGCCTTCTGGGAGAGCTTGATTCCCAGGACGTCATGCAGCAGGTTTTGGGATACGCTGGAGGAGGCGGCCAGAAGCTGGGAGTCGGAAGTGGACATGGTGCAGGCCAGAATTCCTGCCAGAATCAGACCGGCCATAATGACGGCCAGCACACCGTGATTGCTCAGCAGCATGGCAATCTTGATGATCAGCTTCTCGGACTCGGAGCCGACCAGAGCTTCCACAGCGCCGGCCTTTGTCATGGAATAGCCGATGATGCCGATGAAAATGGCGACAAACATGGAGATCACCACCCACACGGAAGCGATCCTTCTGGATGTCTTCAACTTGTTTTCATCCTCAATGCCCATGAAGCGAAGCAGAATGTGAGGCATCCCGAAATATCCAAGGCCCCAAGCCAGCGTAGAGGCAATTTTCAATGCGCCGTAGGGTGCGGCTGAACCGGTGGCGGGGTCGTGGGTCGCAAACATGGAGGTGAAGCCATCCAGGGACTGCGCGTTGCGGATGACCGCATCCAAGCCGCCGGCGACATTGATGCCGAAAATCACCACGATGATGAGCGCGGCAGTCATGATAATGCTCTGAATCAGATCCGTAGTGCTTGCCGCGAGAAACCCGCCCAGGGCCGTATAGGCGACGATGATAACGGCGCTGACAATCATGGCCGGCAGATAAGAAACGCCAAACAGTGTGGAAAACAATTTGCCGCAGGCGGCAAATCCCGATGCGGTATAAGGCACGAAAAAGACCACGATCAGTATCGCGGAGATGGCCAGCAGGGCCTTGCTCTTATCCCGGTAACGATTGGAAAAGAAATCGGGCAGCGTGATGGAGTTGTTGGCCTTCACGGTATAGCGGCGCAACCTTTTTGCCACAATGAGCCAGTTAAAATAGGTGCCGATGGCAAGGCCGATGGCCGTCCATCCGGCGTCCGCGATACCGGTCAGGTATGCTACGCCTGGAAGCCCCATCAAAAGCCAGCTGCTCATGTCGGATGCCTCGGCGCTCATGGCGGTGACGATGGGGCCTAGCTTGCGTCCGCCAAGATAGAAATCCCCAACATTCTTGTTTTTGCGAGAAAAAGAAATGCCGATGAGAACCATGGCAACGAGATAAATGCCCATGATAATCAACAATCCAATGGTTGTTCCGGTCACAATCCCACTCCCCTTTGTTCAGATAGGAAAACTTTTACTGTCCAAGTATAATACAAGTAAAAATAGACTGCAATACAGAGCGGATTATAGACTAGAGTACAGAATAAAAAAGATAAAAATGGATGAATATACTTTAAATTAAGCATAAAAAAGATATACTAAAATATGAAATATAACTTGAGATGAAATTGTACTGAAAAAATTCTGGGATGGGAGTGAAAAATATCGCCCTGTAGTACCCCGCCGATGGCGGAGCACAGGGCGATAAGGATTGGGAAAGCTATGCCAGAATCCGGGAAAGAAAGCAGGGCATGGTGGAAGCAGCGTAACCCTTCAAAGAGTACTCACCGTTGCAAATGCACCAGTCGTAGAGCAGCGCACGCTCGGAAACGGCGTACAGCTTGACCAGTTCATTCACGGAAAGATCGGTCCGAAACTCCCCGCTTTCCTGCCCTTGCAGAAATATTTTCCGCAGCAGCTTATAATAGAAGCGATTGCGATCCAATAGATGCTTCTCCCCCCTTGTCACGAGCTGTGTGGAGAGCAGATAAGCCAGGAGCTCCAGGGCAATGCTGTTCTCAATCACGGCAAAAAGCTCTTGGTTAAGGAAGATCAGCTTGTCAAAGCAGGTATCGCAGCCGGACAGCTGACTTTCCAGCTCCTCATATTTCTCATCAAAAAGATAGGAGAGGGAGCCAAGAAGCGCATCCTTCCCGTCGAAATAATGGTAGAAGGAACCCTTCGAAGTTCCGGATAACGCGATGATCTCATCGATGGTGGTATCGTCATATCCCTGATCGTAAAACAGCTTCCAGGCTGCGGAGATAATTTTCCCTTTTGTATTTCTGCTTTTTTTCTTGCTCATGCCTTGATCATGGCCCCTCTTCTGTCTATACTGATTTATACCGCGCTCCACTGGTCTTTGATAAGGCCATACAGAAAGATGTCCGCCCAATTCCCATCATTGTCTCTTGTATGACTTTTTTGTATTCCTTCCAGACGCATGCCGAGTTTTTGCATCAGACCTACTGACTTTACGCCGTCTATAGTTTCGGCGAATATCTTGTGCGCGTCCAGCTCATGGAAGGCATAATCGATCACCGCTCTGGATGCCTCATACGCATAATTCTGCCGCCAGAACTTTTTGTTGAAAAACCAGCCGATTTCATATACGCCCTCGTAAAACTCATGAAACAGAATATATCCGATCATTTTGCCGCTGCTCTTATGCACTGCGGCGACGGCCCCTTTTTTCCCGATACAGAACGCCCGCAGGAAGTCGGCCGTCTTTTCAAGGCTATATGCAGGCTCACACTTCTTCATTACTTCGTCATCGCCCAGAATCTCCTGCAAGTCTTTCATATCATCCATTGTATAGTCCCGGATCAACAATCTTTGCGTTTCAATATGCATCTGCACCGCTCCCCCCAAAATTCCCACGCATCGGTTTGATTATAAGAGATTTACCCATCGCCCGCAACACATATTTACCGGCTTATTTTGAATCGGTAAACAATGCTGAAAAGGGAGAAGCAGCACACTGGTGGGAAGCGCTGCGGAAAACGAAAGATGCGTGAGCGGGTAGCTTTGAAAAATGCGCCATAGAATTTCCATACCCCATTGACTTCCCCAACCATACCTGTTATGATCATGATACAGCAAAGCGGTGCAGGGAAAGCGTCCCCGCGCCGCTCGTTTTTACTTGAAACAATGCTGAAAAATTAACGATGTAAAGCCCGTGGCGCGGGGAAAAGCGCCGTTGCGCCGCGGGCTTTCAAGAGGCGGCGGATCGCGCCGCAGATGAAGCGGAGAAGGTGACTCTTATGAAGGCAAAACTGCGCAAGGCGCGCCCGCTGTTTGCGGCGTTTATGGCGCTTGTGGTCATGGCGCTGCTCATCCCTGTGGCAAAAGCGCAGCAGGAGCGCTTGGTTCGCGTGGCGTTTCCCCAGGTAGAGGGCTACACCATGCGGGATGGGGAGGGGCGGCCCTATGGGCTGGTCGTGGACGTGCTGGATGAGGTTTCCAAGTACACCGGCTGGAAGTACGAATACATTGACGTAGAAAACGAGGACCTCTTGGCGCGCTTTGCGGCGGGAGACTTCGACCTGATGGGCGGGCAGTACAATATGGAGGGGCTGGAGGACTTCGCTGCCTATCCCGATTATCATTGCGGGTACAGCAAGCTCCTCTTAACGGCCCGCCGCAGCGATTCCAGCATCAAGGGCTACGACCTGAGCACGCTAAACGGCAAGACCATTGGGGCGCTGGACCAGGCGCAGGAGAACATCCGCCGCCTGAAGATCTATTTGGAGCTCAACAAGATCGACTGTGCGATCAAGACCTATACCTTAGAACAGTGGATGGAGCAGGGGAGCCTCAATCCCTTCTTGCTCAGTGGGGAGGTGGACCTGCTCCTTAGCAGCAGCGTTGTGCCGCATGAAGAGCTCTATGTCGCGGCGACCTTTGATTCTCAGCCCCATTACATCATCACACGCCCGGATAACAAGGCGCTGCTGGACGGCCTCAATCAGGCGCTGGAAAAGATCTACGAGGCCAATCCCAATTTCGCCAGGGAGCTGTACGAGGAGAACTTCCCCAGCGCGAGCCTCAGCGCGCGGCTGAGCGCCGGGGAGGAAGCGTATGTGGAGCGGACGCAAAAGGTGAGGGTGGCCGTGCCGCGGGACTGGCACCCCTTTATGTGCCCCGAAGGCAGCGCCCAGCACAAGGGCTTTGTGCCCGAAATCTTGGAGAAGGTGACGCAATACTCCGGCCTCCGGTTCGAGTATGTGTTTTTTGACAGCTATGCGCAGGCGCTCGAAGCTCTAAAGCAAGGGGAGGCGGAGGTGCTGGGTTTTTATCTGGGAGACAGCCAGGAGGCAAGCGAGCAGAACCTGGCGCTGACCGCGCCCTATACAACCCTCAACTCCATCTTGGTGCGCAATAAGAAGTCCAGCTATCCGGCCAAAGGGCTGACCGGGGCCGTGCTGGAAGGGCGCAAAATGCCGGAGAGCATCACGGTGGAAAAGGTGGTCAGCTATTCGGACATGCAGCACGCGCTCACCGATGTCAACCGGGGCAGGGTGGACTTCTTTTACGGCATCTCCTCCCTGATGGAGAGCGTCATTCAAAAAAACAACTTCACAAATCTAATGCAGGTCAACTTGGTCAACGATACCCAGGAGATCAGCTTTGCCCTGTTAAGACCTGTGCAGCCCGAGCTTTTCTCCATCCTCAACAAGGCGCTCTACAACCTCACCGAGGAGGAGCGGGCGGCCGTCAGCAGCCGGAACCTCGTCTCCATCGGGGATACGCGAATGTCGCTAAAGAGAATCGTCACCGCTTACCCCGCTTTGGCGCTGACGGTGGTGGCAACGGGACTGCTCCTGGTGCTCTTCGTCGTCATCCTCATCAGCCGCGCGCGCGTGCACGACGTCGCCATGCGGGCGGAGCTTGCCAAGGCGGAGGCGGAAAACCGGGCCAAGAGCGAGTTCCTCTCGCGCATGAGCCACGAGATCAGAACCCCCATGAACGCCATCATGGGGCTGACCAACTTAATGGAGATGACGCAGGATCTCGGGCAGGAGGCGAGGGAGAGCTTGATGAAAATCAAATCCTCCTCCCAATACCTGCTCGGCCTGATCAATGACATTTTGGATATGAGCCGCATCGAACATGGAAAAATGACGATGGCAAGCGAGCCCTTCTCGCTCGGCGAGATGCTTTACGAGGTGGAGAGCATGCTGGCCGCGGCGGCCGCGGATAAGGGGATTGCCTTCCGCGTGGAGAAAGAGATTGCTGACGATGCGCTGATGGGCGACGCCATCCGCCTAAAGCAGGTGATCCTCAACCTGCTCTCCAACGCTCTGAAGTTCACGCCCGCGGGCGGCGCGATCACGCTCGCGGTGCGCCAACAGCCGCTGGAAAGCGCGCGGGACGCTGCCTTTGAAATCAGCGTCAAGGATACGGGCATCGGCATCGCGCCGGAGGAGCAACAGCGCATTTTCGAGCGCTTTGAGCAGCTTGGCTCCAACTACGCAAAGAGCCAGGGCACGGGTCTGGGCCTATCCATCAGCCAATACATCGTGCAGCGGATGGGCGGCGTTCTGCGCGTCAGGAGCGAGGTGGGGCGTGGGAGCGAGTTCTATTTCACCGTCGCGCTTCCCAAGGGCCAGGGGAGCAAGCCCTCGGCGGCAAGGGTTGAGGCGGATGTTGAACGGCTGCGCGGCGCCAAGGTGCTGGTAGCGGAGGACAACCTCCTCAACGCAGAGATCGCCATAGAGCTGCTGCGCATCAAGGGCGCGGAAGTGGAGTGGGCGCAAAACGGCAGACAGGCTGTGGAGGCGTTCACAGCCAGCGCGCCGGGCGCAATCGACATCATCTTGATGGACTTTCAAATGCCGGAGATGAACGGCTTGGAGGCGGCGGCCGCCATCCGCGCGCTGCCCCGGCCCGACGCCGGCGCCGTTCCCATACTTGCGATGACGGCCAATGCGTTTAGCGAGGATGAAATGGCCGCGCTGGAGGCTGGAATGAACGGCTTTATCTCCAAGCCCATCGACGTGGACGCCTTGTACCGCGAGATCTGCCGCGCGCTGTCTTCCCGGGCAAAGGCATAAAGCGCACGGCAGGAGAGCTGCGCGGGCGCGGGACGTGGAGGGAGAAAAAGAATGTTGGACAAGATCATCGCCTGCCTGGACATGGCGGGCTGTCCCAGCCGGTGCTTGCACTGCTGGCTGGGGCGCATGCCCAGCGGAAGCCTCACGCCGGAGGACTTGCGCTTTGCGGCGGAGGCGTTCCGGCCCTACGCCCAAAAAATCGAGGTGACCAGTTGGTGCCGCGAGCCGGACTACCGCGCGGACTACCGCGCCCTGTGGGAGTTGGAGACGGCGCTCTCCGACGAAAAGACGCCGCACTTCGAATTGATGAGCCTGTGGCGCGCCGTGCGCGATGAGGCGTACCTGCCCTGGCTGCGGGAGCTGGGCGTCAAACGGATACAGGTGACGCTCTTTGGCGGCCGCCAGACCACCGACCGCTACTACGGCCGCGCGGGCGCGTATGACGAGGTGCGGCGCGCCGTTGCGCTGATGCGCGAAAACGGCATTGTCCCGCGCTTGCAGGTGTTTGTCAATCAGGAGAATATCGGGGAAATGCCGGCCGTGGAGGACTTCGTGCGCGAGCTCGGCCTTGCGGACGATCCGAACTTCCGCGCCTTTGTCCACCTGGGGAGCTGCGATGGGGAGAATGAGAAGCTCTACGCCGTTCGGCTCACGCCGCGGGAAGTTGAGCGCATCCCGCCCAGTCTCAGGGCCTGGACAGAGCAGTACATGGGCAAGCCGCTGGAGGCGGTCTTTGGCCAAACAGAGGCGGAGCTGTGCCGTGAATTGGAGGGGAGAGGCGAGGTTTACGGCGGGGCGAAGGGGGGAAGCGTTGTGTTCAACATCGACGCCAGGATGGACGTCTATCCCAACTGGACCGCGCCCGCGCCGCAATGGCGCCTGGGCAACCTGCTAAGGGATGGCGCGGAGGCGATTCTGGCGCGCTACCTGGCCGATGAGACGCCCGCGCAGCGCATCTGCGCGCGCGTTGCGCAGGGAGAATTGGTCAGAGCCTGCGCAGACCGGCAGAGCCAGCGGCTCTTTACCATGGACGATTACCTCCTGTATTTGATCAATCAGTATGCGCGGCGGCAGTCGGCTCTTGGATAGTGGAGGCGCTTGACAAAGGGGGAGGCATCGGATATATTGAGGAATAGACAATTTACGCAAGGATAGAGGATAATCATGCAGAGATGTAAGTTTGAGGTTAACAAAGTGGATGCGCAAACGCGCGCGCGGCTGGGCGTTTTGCACCTGACGCATGGAGACGTGCAGACCCCCATTTTCATGCCGGTGGGCACGCAGGCGACGGTCAAGGCCATGAGCCCGATGGAGATGGAGGAGGTTGGCACGCAAATTCTGCTCTCCAACACCTATCACCTCTTTTTGCGGCCCGGTCACGAGCTGATCCGCGATGCGGGCGGACTGCATCATTTCATGCAGTGGAACAAGCCCATCCTGACCGACAGCGGCGGCTTTCAGGTCTTTTCCCTCTCGGAAATGCGCAAGATCCGTGAGGAGGGCGTGGAATTCCGCTCGCACCTGGACGGCAGCAAGTGCTTCATTACGCCGGAATACGACATGGAGATTCAGGAAGCGCTGGGCGCGGATATTGCCATGGCGTTTGACGAATGCTCGCCCTATCCCTGCGATTACGACCGGGCCAAGGCGGCCATGGGCCGCACCCATCGTTGGGCAAAGCGCTGCCTCGGGGCGCATACGCGCCAGGACCAGGCGCTCTTTGGCATCGTGCAGGGCGCTTTTTACAAAGACCTGCGAATCGAAAGCGCAAAGACGCTTGCCGACATGGATTTCCCGGGATACGGCATTGGCGGGCTGTCGGTGGGGGAGCCCAAGCCCATTATGTATGAGATGCTGGAGGAGATTGAGCCGCACATGCCCAAGGACAAGCCTCGGTACTTGATGGGTGTGGGCTCGCCCGACTGCCTGCTGGAGGGCGTGGAGCGCGGGATCGATATGTTCGACTGCGTGCTGCCCACCCGCATCGCCCGCAATGGCACTGTCTTTACCAAGTACGGCCGCCTGGTCGTGCGCAACCAGACTTATGCGCGCGACATGCGCCCGCTGGACGAGCACTGCGACTGCATGGTCTGCTGCACCTTCTCCAGGGCCTACATCCGCCACCTGATCAAGGCGGGGGAGATCCTCGGCGCGCGTCTGACCAGCTATCACAACCTTCATTTCCTGATCAACATGATGAGCCAGATTCGCTCCGCCATCGCGGAGGATCGTTTTTCCGCCTTTAAACGTGAATTTTTGGAAAACTATAACCAAAACCCTTGATTGCGCTTGTGGAGCGCGATACCGTTTGATATAATGAGTTTTAACATGATTTGGAGGTGCGTTCATCCATGCCTAGCAACGTAGCGTCGATCTTGGTTCAGATCGTTCCCCTCTTGCTGATCTTTGTGGTTTTTTATTTCGTCCTCATCCGCCCGCAGCGCAAGAAGGATAAGGAAGTCAAGAACATGCTGGCCAACCTCAAGGTCGGCGACCGCATCACCACCATCGGTGGGTTTTACGCCACCATCGCCGCGATTAAGGACGATGTGATCACCATTTCCTTTGGCCCCGAAAGCACCAAGGCGATGATCGCGCGCTGGGCGGTTCGCTCCCTGGAAAATACGCCGGCCGACTCCCAGAACGACCTGATCTAAGCGCAGATAGGATATGACCTCCCCCATGTGGGGAGGTTTTTTTGTGCGCAGAACCGCGAAATGAATAAAAACGCCCTGCTTGGCATATCCACAATAAAGAGACTTAAGATGAGCGGGGAGGTTCTCAATTATGGCTGCAAAATCGTCCGTCATGCGCTCGGCGCCCGCATCGCTGGTGCGCGGGCTGCTGGTATCCGTGATCGTATCCGCGCTGTTGGTTCTGCTCTTTGCGCTGCTGGTGCTCATGTTCGACCTTGGGAACGGCGTCATCACGCCGGTCAATCAGGTCATCAAGGTGTGCAGCATTTTGGCGGGAACCTTCGTTGCCGCCCAGAGCGGCATGAAGGGATGGATTGCGGGACTCTGCCTGGGCGGCGCGTATATGCTCCTGGGCATCCTCCTCTACTGCGCCTTTGCCGGCGAAATTCTGCCGCCGCTGGTGATGGCGGGGGATCTGGGGCTTGGCCTTGCCGCGGGATTTCTGTCCGGGCTGCTGGCCGCCACCATGAAGAAATAAAGCGGGATGAAATCCTGGGCGGAGAAAAACTTCGCCAGAGCGCGCGAAAAAAGCGGAGACGTGAAGAATTTACGTTAAACGGGCCCTCACGCCTTGCAAACAGAGGCGGATTCATGTATACTAATTAAGATTTATGTGGTAAAGGAGGGTGTAACACAATGAAGCATATCAAGACCATTGCCAATTCCTGCATCAACAAGGGTGCGGGCACCGGCTGCGGCGAGTGCCAGGCTTCCTGCCAGAGCGCCTGCAAGACGAGCTGCACCGTCGCCAACCAGTCTTGCCAGAACAAGGGGGAGAAGGTTTACAACCCCGCGCGCAAGAACGCGTAAGGCCAAGGGATGCGAAACGGAGCCCCAGTTTTTGCGGACTGGGGCTTTTGATCTGTAATTCGGATGGGCCGTTCGGGCCTTTTTAAGGAGATTGGAAGCAATTATGGTACATACGTTTTGCCAAGACGGGCGCTATTTGGCGCTGGATGTGGATTCGGGCGCGGTACACATGCTCGACGAGCTGGGCTATGAGGTGGTCTCTCGCTGGGAGAAGTCGAGCAAGGAGGAGATTGTTGAGGCCCTTGCCGGGCGCTTTGCGCGCGCGGAAATCGAAGAAGTCGCCGGCGAGGTGGAGGAGCTGATCCGCAACGGCACGCTCTTTTCTCACGACGAATCGCTCTATACGCCGCAGACGGCCTTAAAGCCCGGCGTGATCAAGGCGATGTGCCTGCACGTGGCGCATGACTGCAACTTGCGCTGCAAGTACTGCTTCGCCTCCACGGGCTCCTTCCACGGCCAGCGCCTGCTCATGCCCTTAGAGGTGGGAAAGAAAGCGCTGGATCTGCTGGTGGCTCGCTCCGGCGGGCGCAAGTTCCTGGAGGTGGACTTCTTCGGCGGGGACCCGATGCTCAACTTCAAGGTGGTCAAGGAGCTGGTGGCCTACGGGCGCGAGCTGGAGAAAAAATACGATAAGAAGTTCCGCTTTACCATCACCACCAACGCCTATGCTTTGGACGAGGAGACCATCGAGTATTTCAACCGCGAGATGAGCAACGTGGTGCTCTCGGTGGACGGCCGCAAGGAAGTTCACGACGCCATGCGCCCGACGGTGAAGGGGACAGGCTCCTGGGACCGCGCGATGAAGAACGCGCAGAAGGTCGCCCAGGCGCGAAACCAGCAGAATTACTACGTGCGCGGCACGTTCACGCGCGACAACCTGGACTTTTCCAACGATGTGCTCGCGCTTGCCGACGCGGGGTTTGAGCAGGTCAGCGTAGAGCCTGTGGTGCTCTCGCCCGACTCGCCCTATGCGCTGCTGGAAGAGCACCTGCCGGGAATTTTGGAGCAGTACGACATCCTCTATAAGGAGTATGTGAAGCGCCGCGCGGACGGGCGCTGGTTCTCCTTCTTCCATTTCTGCGTGGATTTGCAGGGCGGACCGTGCATCAAAAAGCGCCTTTCCGGTTGCGGGGCGGGCGTGGAATACATCGCCGTCACGCCCGACGGCGAGATCTTCCCCTGCCACCAGTTTGTGGGCCGGCCGGGATACTGCATGGGCAGCGTGATCACCGGCGAGATTGACGAATCCATCCGTGAAAAGTTTGCGGCGGCGCACGTGCTGAACAAGGAAAAGTGCGCATCCTGCTGGGCGCGGCTGTACTGCACCGGAGGCTGCGCGGCCAACGCGCAGGCCTTCCACGACGATTTGACCAAGCCCTACGAGATGGAGTGCGAGATGGAGAAAAAGCGCTTGGAATGCGCCATCGCCGTGCAGGCCGCGGAGCTGGAGGGCTGAGCGAGCGCGCACAATTGTAAAAAACGCAATTGTCAGGGAAAAACATTTGACGAAACACAAACTTAACGCTATAATGTACACTTAGCAACATACGTGGCGCGTGATGTGCGCGCGCCGCAATCTAATGAGGAGGTCCAAGCCACATGAAGACGAAAAGTGCCATCAATATGGTCGTTGTGATCGTATTGATCGCAGCCTTTGGCGCATTGGCGATCTTCGGACTCAACATCGGCGCGCTGGAAATCAAGCCCCTGACCAGTGGTATTTCGCAGGGACTTGATCTGCGCGGCGGTGTCTCCGCCGTCTACGAGGCAATAGACGAGGGACAGTCCGATTATGAGAACCTTTTGTCGGGCACAATGGCGGTCCTGCGCAACCGACTGACCGGACAGGGCTTTACCGAGGCCACGGTCACGCAGCAGGGCACCAACCGCATCCGCGTCGAAATTCCCGATGTGAGCGATCCCAACGAGATCCTCAAGATCATCGGCCAGCCGGCGAAATTGGAGTTTAAAACCGCGGACGGCGAGGTGATTATGGACGGCGCTGCGGTCAAAAAGGCCGAGATGGGCTATCTGGAAGGCGCGCCTGTGGTGCAGTTTGAGCTCAACGGCGCCGGTACCGACGCTTTTGCCAAGGCAACCGCGGAAAACATCGGCAAGGTGATCACCATTGAGCTGGACGGCGAAGTGATCTCCGCGCCCACGGTCAACACCGCCATCACCGGCGGCTCCGGCTACATTGAGGGCAACTTCACCGCCGACAGCGCGCAGAACCTTGCCATGCTCATTCAGTCCGGCGCGCTGCCGCTGGATATCGAGCAGCTGGAGGTGCGCACCATCTCCGCCACCCTGGGCGAGGACGCGCTTTCAACGTCGGTTCTGGCGGCGATTATCGGCGTGGCGCTGGTGATCCTGTTTATGCTGATTCTCTACAGGCTGCCGGGCGTGGTGGCAACGCTTGCGCTGCTGATCTATATCCTCATCGACCTGTTCTTGCTGGCGGTGCTTCCCGGCGTGCAGCTGACGCTGCCCGGCATCGCGGGCATCGTGCTCTCCATCGGCATGGCGGTTGACGCCAACGTCATCATCTTTGAGCGCATCAAGGAAGAGATGCGCGCGGGCAAGACCGTGCGCGCCTCGGTGGAGAGCGGCTTTAAGCGCGCCTTCACCGCGATTCTGGACTCCAACGTCACCACCATCATCGCGGGCGTGGTGCTCATGCTCTTTGGCGCGGGCTCCATCAAGGGCTTTGCCATCACCCTGACCATCGGCGTTGTGGCCTCGATGTTCACCGCCGTGGTTGTGACGCGATTCCTGCTCCGGCAGATGGTTGGCCTGAACCTGACCAAACACAGCCTCTATGGCGTGAAGGAGGGTAATGCGTGATGAAATTCTCCAAGAATTTTAAGTTTACCGTCCTTGTGCCTGCGCTGATCGTGCTGGCGGGCATCGTGGTAGGCATCGCCTGCGGCGGCATGAACCTGGGCATTGATTTTACCGGCGGCACGATGATGACCATTGACATTGGTCAGGACTTTGATTCCTCCATCGTGCGCAGCGCGTTCGTGGGCCAGGGCTTCTCCGACAAGGATATTTCTGTCACCGTTTCCGGCTCCGGCGCGGAGGCGCAGGCGCTGGTCCGCTTCCCCGATACCAACGACGCGGACAAGGAAAACGAGATCCGCGCCAACGTGGAGCAGGAGATCAAGAAGACCTATGCCGACGCGGCGGTCGCTTCCACCGAGCGGGTGGGCGCTGTGGCGGGCCGCGAGCTGGTGCTCAGCGCGTTTACCTCCGTGCTCATTGCCTGCGCTTTAATGCTGGTCTACATCTGGTTCCGCTTTGAGCTGCACTTTGGCGTGACGGCGGTGGCCGCCCTCATCATCGACGTTACGGTGATGATCTCCATGGTGACGATCCTGCGGCTTCAGATCAACTCCTCCTTTATCGCGGCGGTGTTGACCATCGTAGGTTACGCCATCAACGACACCATCGTCATCTTCGACCGCATCCGCGAGAACAACCGCATCATTTCCCGCAAGGAGATGACGCGCGCGGAACTGGCGGACAAGTCGGTCAAGGATACGCTGCCCCGCACCATCAACACCACCATTACCACGCTCTTTACCATTGTGACGCTCTACGTGCTGGGCGTTAATTCCATCAAAGAATTCGCCCTGCCCATCATCATCGGCTTGCTGGCAGGCAACTATACCTCCATCTTCATCGCGCCTTCCCTGTGGGGCCTGTGGCAGGATAGGACAGACGCTGCAAAGGCCGCGGCGAAGTCGGGCAAGGCAAAGGCGAAAAAGGCATAGGCTGACAGAGAGTTTTCGATTTGCCGGGATGGAATGCCGGATCAAAGGCTGCCGCGCGCACCAGTTACCGCGGCGGCCTTTCGCTATTCTAAAATGAGAACAGTGGAAGGGAGGAGAGATCATGCTGGAATTCCGCCAGCGAGCCGAGCTGAACCCCAAGGCTGTCGAGCGCCTCTGCGGGATGGGCCTGCCGGAGAAGGTGGCGCAGCTGATGGTCCTGCGCGGCATCGAGCAGCGCGAGGACGCGGAAAAGTACCTGCACCCCAACCTGGACGACCTATATGATCCCTATCTGCTCCGGGATATGCACGGGGCGGTGCAGCGCATCCGCTTGGCCCTTGAAAAAGGCGAGCGGGTATGCGTTTATGGCGATTACGACGCGGACGGCGTGACGGCAACCTCACTTCTGCTGCTCTATTTCCGGTCGCTGGGAATGAAGGCGGGCTACTATATCCCCGACCGGCACGAAGAGGGATACGGATTGAACCTCAAAGCCGTCAGGGAGCTTGCGAATAAGTATGATTTGATGGTGACGGTGGATTGCGGCGTGACCGCGGTGGAGGAGGTGAAGCTGGCCAAATCGCTGGGCTTGGAGGTGGTCGTGACCGACCATCACCACGCGGCGGAAGTGCTGCCCGATTGCCTGATCGTCAACCCCAGACTGCACGGCTATCCCTTTCCCAACCTCGCGGGCGTGGGCGTGGCGGCAAAGCTCGTGCAGGCAATGGGCGGCATGGAGGCGCTGCGCCCGTACTTGGACATTGTGGCCATCGGCACCGTGGCGGATATTGTGTCGCTGACCGGGGAAAACCGGGCGCTGGTCAAGGCGGGAATGGAGGTCATCGGCCGCTCCACGCGGCCGGGGCTGATGGCGCTGATGGAGGTCGCGGGTCTGAGCGGACGGCCGCTCTCTTCCTCGTCCATCGGCTTTGCGCTGGGACCGCGCATCAACGCGGGCGGGCGCATCGGCCACTCTTCGCGGTCGGTGGAAATGCTCTGCACCAAGGATATGTCCTTGGCCAGGGAGATCGCGCGGGAGCTGGAAAACCACAACCAGATTCGCCAGGCGCAGGAGCAGGCCATCATGCAGGAGGCGCTGCGCCAAATCGAGGAGCGGGCGGATTTCATTCACGATCGCGTGCTGGTACTGGTGGGGGAGGATTGGAACGCAGGGGTGATCGGCATTGTCGCCTCAAGGCTGGTGGAGCGGTTCCATCGCCCGGCGTTTGTGCTGGCGAGGGAAAAGGATACCTACGTTGGCTCCGCGCGCTCCATCAAGGGCGTTCGTCTCTTTGAACACATGGAGAACATGGCCGATATGTTCTTGCGCTACGGCGGGCACGACATGGCGGCGGGGCTGACCATACGCGCGGACCGGCTGAGCGAGTTCAAGCGCCGCATCAACGACGAGATGCTCACCATGGAGGACGATCCCTGGATTCCTACCCAGGAGTACGATTTGGAGGTTCACCTAAAGGACCTGACCCTGGATTTCTTGGACAGCTTGGAGTGCATGCAGCCCATGGGGCAGGGCAACACGGTTCCGGTCTTTTTGCTGCGCGGCGTGCAGGTGGTGGGAGCCAAGAAGATGGGCGCCACCGGCGCGCATCTGAGGATGCAGCTTCGGCAGGACGGCACTGTGGCGGACGCGGCGGCCTTTAAGATGGGCTGGCGCCTGGAACAGGCGGCGGGGCGGATGGACATACTGGCGACCATCGACCGCAATGAGTGGAACGGCAAAACCATGCTCCGGCTCTATGTCAAGCAATTCAAGCCCTCGGAAGCGCACTACTTTACCAATTTGCAACAAACCGATGAACAAAGAATGCGTGATTTTTTGTCATGGGTTATGTATAATGATCATAAGCCAAAGTTCAGACGGTATTTAAGCCTGAATGCGGACGCGGCGCGCGAGCGCGTGGGACACTTGCTGCGCGGCAATTTGTCGGGCACGCTGCTGCTCTTTGGCGCGGTGGAGACGGCGCGCCTGTGGAGCGGCATACTGGAGGAAGAGGGGCTGCTCAGGCGCGTTGGATGCGGAGCGGGAAGAGAGCCGGCCGACCCCTGTGCGTACAACCTGATGACCAGCGTGCCCTTTCTGACGGCGGAGCAGCTTTCGCTCTACCGCAACATCGTGCTATTGGACGGCGCCTTTGACAATGCGTTTGTCGAGCGTATCTTGCAGTGCTCACCCAACGCGGTGATCATGGCCCTGCCCCTGCAAAAGGAGGCCAAGGAAGCCCTCGCCCGCGTCTCGCCGGACATCACGCGCGTGCGCCAGTTTTACAAGGCGCTTACCGCCGCCCAGACGGTTCTTGCCGGGGCCGGCAGCCTGCAAGCGGTCAGAAACGCGCTCTCCTCGCGCATGCAGCCGGTTTCGCTGCCGGAGCTGCACTTGGCGCTGCTGGAAATGCGGGACATGGATCTGGTGGATTATCAGGAGGAGCCCTTCCGCCTAAAGCTGAAGCGGGCGGTGGGCAAGCGGGATTTTTACGCGACGGATACCTATCGGTGGATTCAGGAAAAAATACAGTAGAAGATGGAGGAAAATCGCAATGGATCTGAAGGAAACGGTGCGCAGCATTCGGGATTTCCCCAAGGAAGGGATCGTTTTTCGGGACGTGACCACGCTGTTTAAAGACCCCAAAGCATTCCACCTGCTGATGAACAAAATGGTCTGCTCCTTTGAGGGCATGGATGTGGACGTGGTCATTGGCCCGGAGGCGCGCGGCTTTACCGTGGCCTCGGTCTTGGCCTATGTCATGCACGCGGGCTTTGTGCCGGTGCGCAAGCCCGGAAAGCTGCCGGCGGAGACGCTCTCCTATTCCTATGACCTGGAATACGGCTCCGATACCATTGAGATTCACAAGGACGCCATCGCGCCCGGAATGAAGGTGGCCGTGGTGGACGACCTGCTGGCCACCGGCGGCACGGCCCTTGCGGCCTGCAAGCTGGCCGAGCAGCTCGGCGGCGAGGTGGTGGCGGTGCGCTTTGCCATTGAGCTTGAAGGCATGGGCGGCAGGGAGCGGCTCAAGGATTACGACGTGGGGTCTGTGATGACCTTCCCGGGGGACTAAGGAAGGGGCGGCTATTGAAGGCGCGGCCGCCGGCAAGAGGGGGGACGAATATGCCGCCGGTTGAATACACAAAGGATTATTTTGACGGGGAAGTAAACAAGCTCGTCAGCAAGATGCACGCCTATGATCCTAAGGTGGAGGGCGGCATCGTCCACACGGCGTTTGATTACGCGCTCAACATGCATGGGGTGCAGGTGCGCGAATCGGGCGAGCCGTATGTGGTGCATCCGCTGAAGGTGGCGGATATTCTGGCGGACATGGAGATGGATCAGACCACCATCGTGGCTGCGCTGCTGCACGACTGCATCGAGGACACAAAGGCGTCCTTTGAGAACATTGAGCAGCTCTTTGGCTCGGACGTGGCACATTTGGTGGACGGTGTGACCAAGTTGGACGGCATCGAATTCCGCTCCAAGGACGAACAGAAGGCGGAGTCGCTGCGCAAGATGTTTTTTGCCATGGCCAAGGACATCCGCGTAGTCATCATCAAGCTGGCCGACCGGCTGCACAACATGCGCACCCTCAAGTTCTGCAATGAAGGCAAGCGCGTGCGCACGGCCAAGGAGACCATCGAGGTCTACGCGCCGCTGGCCAACCGCTTGGGCATCAACTCCATCAAGTGGGAGTTGGAGGATCTCTGCCTGCGCTATCTGGACCAGGAGAGCTATTACGAGCTGGTGGACCGCGTCAACATGAAGCGGCAAGAGCGCATGGACACCATTGACCGCATCGTCGGCAAGCTGGACGCGGCGCTCAAGGAGGCGGGCATCCGGGCGGAGATCACGGGAAGGCCCAAGCACTTCTACTCCATCTACAAGAAGATGAAGAAAAAGGGCCTCTCCTTTGATCAGATTTACGATTTGATCGCCGTGCGCGTGCTGGTGGATACCCAGCAGGATTGCTACGCGGTGCTGGGCATCGTCCACTCGCTCTGGAAGCCCATTCAGGGCCGGTTTAAGGATTACATTGCCCAGCCCAAGGCCAACGGTTACCAATCGCTGCACAACACCATGCTGGGCGATCAGGGCCTGCCCTTTGAGGTGCAGATCCGCACGCACGAGATGCACCGCGTGGCGGAATACGGCGTGGCTGCGCACTACAAGTACAAAAACGGCGGAAAGAGCACGCAGTTTGACGAGCGGCTGAACTTCGTGCATCAGCTGATGAACATTGACAACGAGGTGGACGACACCAAGGAGTTCATGGAGACGCTCAAAAAGGAGCTCTTCTCTGACGATGAAGTGTTCGTCTTTACCCCGAGGGGCGACGCCGTGGACCTGCCCAAGGACTCCACGCCGCTGGACTTTGCCTACCGCATTCACAGCGCCGTGGGCAATAAATGCGTGGGCGCGAAGGTCAACCAGCGCATTGTGACGCTGGATACCAAGCTGCAAACGGGCGATATTGTGGAGATCATCACCTCCGCCTCCTCCAAGGGTCCGTCTATGGACTGGCTCAAGATTGTCAAGACCACCGAGGCCAAGAGCAAGATTCGCGCTTATCTCAAGGCATCGCTGCGCGATGAGCACATTCTGCTGGGCCGGGACATGATTGAAAAAGAGGCCAGGCGTCAAAACCTTGACCCGGCAAAGCTCCTCAAAGTGGAATACTTGGAGAAGATTCAGCGCAAGCAGGGTCTGAAATCCCCGGAAGATGTCTACGCCGCGGTGGGATTTGGCGGGATGACGGCGGCGCAGGTGGTCATGCGGCTGCATGAAGAGCTCAAGAAGACCGCGCGCGAGGAGGCGCCGCCCGCGCCCGAGGTCCGGCAGGAGCGGCCCAGCGCGCAGAAGAAAAAACAGAAAGAGCAGGCGGTTTTCGTCAAGGGCGAGGATGGCATGCTGGTGCGCTTTGCACACTGCTGCAACCCTGTGCCGGGCGACGATATTGTCGGCTACATCACCCGAGGGCGGGGCGTATCGGTGCACCGCAGGGATTGCATCAACTTAAAGGATGCTTCCATGGAGGGAATGCGCATGATCGAGGTATCGTGGAATACCGGCGCATCCTCCGGCTTTAACGCGGATGTGCAGATCATCGCCTACGACCGGAGCGGCATCATCGCCAACCTGACGACGTTGATTGCGGGGATGAATATTCCGCTGCTAGCCATCTCAGCGCGCACCATGCGCAACAAGACCACGGTGATCAACCTGACCATCGAGGTCAAGGACAAGGAGCAGCTCTCCGCCGTGATGAAGCAGTTTCAGAAGAACTCCGACATCATTGAGGCGTATCGGGCGGCGACATGATGGCTGCGGCTTGTCAAGATGCGGACATCAGCGGCCGCACGCACTTTGGCGGACTGATTCAATGAGGGGGGAAGCAGGTTTTGCTCCGGGTCGATGAGCGCCCCCTGCGCAAGGCATCATCACAGGCGGTGTTCACGCCGTGCCTGGCATAGGCTCTAGGCCCTTAGCGCAATCCCACGTTCTAACCTGGAAGCGGCACAGCCACTTCTAGGTTAGAACGTCATTCAGCCAGTGCGCCTACGACGCGCAGGCAAAAAGATTGAGGAAGCGAGATTTGCTCCGGGTCGACGAGCCCCTTCGCGCAACCCGGGATTAAGATGAAAGAGTCTGCGGTTGGAGGAGAGATAATGAGGATTGTGGTGCAGCGCGTGACGCGAGCCTCGGTGCGCATAGACGGAAACCTGATCTCGGAGATCGGCCGGGGGCTGATGGTGCTCGTCGGCGTGGAGGAGGGCGACACGGAAAAGGACGCGATGCTGGCGGCGGATAAGATGGTGGGCCTGCGCATCTTCGAGGACGAAATGGGCAAGATGAACCGCTCGGTGGCGGAGGTCGGCGGGGAGATCCTGGCGGTTTCGCAGTTCACGCTGCTGGGCGACGCGCGGCACGGCAAGCGGCCGTCCTTCATCGCGGCGGCACGGCCGGAGGCGGCGGATGCGCTGTACCGCAAATGCGTAGAGCGGGTGCGCGAGGACGGCGTGGCCTGCAAGACGGGCGTTTTTCAGGCGGATATGCAGGTAGAATTGGTCAATGACGGACCGGTGACCATCCTCTACGATACGAGGAGGCTGTTTTAAAAATGGAAATCAGGTCTCTTGTGCTGGGCGCGCTGGGCACGAACTGCTACATCGTACACCGAAAGGAAGGCACGATGGTCATCGACCCCGCGTTTGATGCGCAGGCCATTCTTTTCGCGTTGGAGCAGGAGGGCTGGGGATTGGACGCGGTGGTGCTGACCCACGCGCATTTTGACCATATTTTGGCGCTCAACGATCTGCCGGTGCAATGCGTTTTTCTCAGCGCGGCGGACGCTTCCTTGCTTGGCGATGCGCGCGTCAACCTCTCCGCGCAGTGGAGCGCGCCCTTCCGCTGGGAGAAGGAGACCCGGATTTTGGAGGATGGCGCGACGTTCATGGGCTTTGAAGTGCTGCATACGCCGGGACACACGCCCGGCAGCCTCTGCCTGTACGACTGGAAGGAGAAGGTCCTGTTCTCCGGAGACACACTGTTTCGCGGCGGTTTTGGCAGAACGGACCTGCCGGGCGGGGATGAACGGATGCTTTTGCAATCGCTGGACCGCCTCTTTGGCCTGCCGGGGGAGAGCCGCGTGCTCCCGGGCCATGGCGCGGAAACGACCATTGAGCGCGAGCGGCGGGGAGGAACGATATGGAACGGGTGACGCTGACAACCGCCGCGCCAGAGTTCTACAACGATCTGTGCGAGGTGATCCGCCTGTTCACGGGCGAGTGCGCGATCGGGGAAGAGGCGGGCGGCGCCCTTGAGGTGCGGCACACCGTTGAGGGCGGGGAGCACGTCGTGCGCGCTGGAAACGCGGAGGCGCGCGCCGCCCTGACGCCGGATACGGGCGATGTGCTGGAGACCAAGCGCCTGCGCAAGCGCGCCATCAAGAGCGCGGTCTATCAGGCCATGAAGCGCCTTACGGGGCGCAAGCCGCCCTGGGGCAGCTTGACGGGCATTCGGCCCACGCGACTGCTCTATGAGCAGCGCGCTGCGGGCGCGAGCGAGGAGGAGGCCTGCCAAAGGCTGGAGTCGCTGTTCGACGTGGACCGCGAAAAGGTGGAGCTGCTGCGCGACATTGCGCGCGTGCAGGACGGGATGGAAGGCCCGGGCCCCAATGACCTGGACGTATACGTGGGCATACCCTTTTGCCGCACGCGATGCTCGTATTGCTCCTTTGCCGCGACGGATTTAAAGCATGGGGCCAAGCTGACCGAGCCGTATGTACAGGCGGTTATCCGCGAGATGCATCTGGTGCGGGAGGAGCTTTCGACGCGCCGGACGCGGGCGCTCTACATCGGCGGAGGCACCCCCACGGCCCTGACCTGCGACCAGCTGGCCCGGGTGATGGACGCTGCGCTGGAGTGCTTCCCGGGGGCGCAGGAATTCACCGTGGAGGCGGGGAGGCCGGACACCATCGACGAGGAGAAGCTGCGCATGCTGCGGTCCAGAAACGTGGACCGCATCTCGCTCAATCCCCAGACGATGAACGATGAAACATTGCGGCGCGTGGGCCGCGACCACACCGCGCAGGACATCCGACGGGCGTATGCGCGGATGCGGGATATGGGCTTTTCGGTGATCAACATGGATCTGATTCTGGCCCTGCCGGGAGAGGGCGTGGACGACGTAAAGCGCACGCTGGAGGCGGTGGCGGAGCTTGCGCCGGACAACCTGACGGTGCATACGCTGGCGGTCAAGCGCGCCGCCGCGCTGCGGAGCGAGGGATACGCCGCCGATGAGGACGCCGCGCAGGAGATGGTCGCGCTGGCGGCGCGCGCCGCGCGGGGCATGGGGCTGGTTCCATACTACCTCTACCGCCAGAAGTACATGGCGGGCAACCTGGAAAACGTCGGCTATTGCCGCCCGGGCGCGCCCTCGATCTACAACGTGGACATCATGGAAGAGATTGCGCCCATCGCGGCCTTTGGCGCGGGTGCGATCTCCAAATGGCTCTATCCCGCGGCGCGCCGCATCGAGCGCGCGCCGAATGTGAAGAACATCGAACAGTATATCGCCCGCGTGGACGAGATGGCGCAGCGCAAGCGCTCGCTTTGGAGCAAAGGAGGATGCCAAGGTGAAGAAGGAGAACAAGCAGAGGAAAATTGAGGAGGAGCAGCAGGCAAGGGACCGCCGCTTCAAACGCCAGGGGAACATCTGCCTGGGCGTGGTGCTGGGCTGTTTCCTGATCATGCTTGCGGTGGGCAGGATCAACATGGGCGCGCCGTGGCTGAGCAACTTTTTCATCTTCATGGGCGCCATTATCGCCGTGGCGTTCTTCTACTCGCTGCGCAATGTCAGCCGGCGGTTGAGGGAAATGAAAAAAGAGGACTGATCCCCCGGGGCAGGGGTTGACAAATCCGCACGCGGGGCATATGATGGGCAGGGTGCTGATGCGCACCCTGCCCTTTTTGCAAATTTAAAGCGATGGAGGTGACCCAGATGGACGGGAATGATCAATGCTGCGCCGGAGATGCTGTCCCCCAGCCCCGAAGTTGTCATAGGGCGTTCCGCCTGACGGGCCGCCCGCACCCAATTCGGCGCTAACGGGTTCAGCGTCTGTTGGCCTGCTGTATCATTCCACGGGCAATCGAATTTTTTCGATGGCGCGTGTTTTTGTCGTGTGCAAAAATGCCGCCGTCACGAAGAAAGGAGCGAATCCCATGGAGCGTTTTGAGCAGCTTCAACAGCTGATCCACAACAACCAAATCGGAACCCTAAAAATGAAACTGGCTGAAATGAACGTGGTGGATATTGCGGCGTTCATGGAGGTCCTGGACCCTGAGCGGCGGCTGCTGGTCTTTCGGGTACTCCCCAAGGACCTTTCCGCCGACGTATTCTCCTACCTGCCCGCAGAGGCGCAGGAGCACATTGTGGACGCCATATCCGACAAGGAGGTCTCCCAGGTGGTTGACGGCCTCTTCCTGGATGACACGGTGGATTTCCTGGAGGAGGTACCGGCCAACATCGTCAAAAAAGTGCTGCGCAATGTCGACGGCGAGACGCGCGGCCGCATCCGGCAGTTTCTGAACTACCCCAAGGATTCGGCCGGGAGCCTGATGACGGTGGAATTTATCGAGCTGCACGACCGGCTGACCGTGCGCGGCGCCATGGACCACATCCGTAAGGCCGGCGAGGAAATGGAAACCGTCAACACCATTTACACCATCGACAACACCCATCATTTAATCGGCGCCCTCCGATTGTTTGACTTGATCAAAAACAGCGAGGACAAGCGCCTGGCCGATCTGCGCACAGCCGCGCCGCTCTCGGTGCGCACCGGCGAGGACCGGGAGGAAGTGGCGCGCATCTTTCATCGCTATGACCTGTCGGAGTTGCCTGTGGTGGACGGCGAGGGCCGCCTGGTGGGCCTGATCACGGTGGATGACATCATGGACGTCATCCAGCAGGAAAACACCGAGGACATGGAGAAAATGGCCGCCATCGCCCCCTCGGAAAAGGAGTATCTCAAGACCAGCCCCTTGGAGATGTTCCGCAAGCGCATCGTGTGGCTGATGGTGCTGATGGTATCCGCAACCATCACCGGGCGCATCATAACGGGGTTTGAATCGGTGCTGCAATCCGCCGTGGCGCTGGCCGCTTTCATCCCCATGCTGATGGATACGGGCGGAAACTGCGGCGCGCAGTCCTCGATGATGGTGATTCGCGGCCTGGCGCTTGGGCAGGTCGCCTGCCGCGACATCCTGCGCGTGCTCCTAAAAGAGCTGCGCGTAAGCCTTCTGTGCGGCACGGCGCTGGCCTTGGTCAACTTCGGCCGCATCCTGCTCTTTGAGCAGGCGGGTGTGATGGTGGCGCTGGCTG
>CAOKIU010000019.1 GCA_948468595.1 uncultured Christensenella sp. | reverse complement strand
TCCTGGCAGGTGGCGTCCCCTTTCACGCGCAGGCTACGATTCACGCGCCGCACCCGCAATGCCTCACGGCAAGTCCCTGGGGATCGCGCCTTCACAACTTGGAATTTGCGTGCGGAAGCCCGCGCGCAGGTCAGCGAATCGCGCGCTTCCAAAGGTAGGCGCGGCCCAGCGCCGCGCGCAGAGCGCCCTCCACCTGTTCATGATAGAGAGCGAGCGCGGCCAGCTCCTCCTCGAAGGGGTCTGTCTCCGCATAGATCATGCGCTCCACGGCGCGCATGGCTTCCTGGCAGGTGGCGTCCCCTTCCAGGCGCAGGCTGCGGTCCACGCGCCGCGCCCATGCGGAGAGCGTCTCACCCCCTTCGCGGTCCAGGTTGTACAGGTGCATCTGCCGCTCCAAATCGGCAAAGAGCGTCAGCCCCGCGCCCCGGCGGCCCTTCCGGCCCAGAAGGCGCGAGAGCTCAAACCGGCGCGTCTGACGGCCGTTCAGCCAGCGCACTGCCAGTGCCAGCGCCAAAAAGGCGCTCGCGGCCGCCAGCAGCGTCAGCGCCACGCGCGCTGCAATCCCAAGGCGGCTGGCGGGCTGCGCCGGGGGGAGCGCCGCGTCGCTCTCCGCCTGCGCGGTGGGGAGCGGCGCGCGGGTGGGGGTAGGCGTGGGGCCGGGCGAAGTGGGCAACCGCCCAGTGGCGCCGCTCGCCGCTGGGCCGCCCGCATCCGCGTCCCAGGAGAGAGGGTCGAACGCCACCCACCCCACGCCGTGAAAATAGACCTCCGCCCAGGCGTGCGCGGTCACGCCGCGCGCAGCGTAGAACCTGCCGCCGCTGCCCTCGCGCTGCAAGCCGTAGCCCGTCGCATACCGGGAAGGCAGGCCGCACGCGCGGGCCATCACCGCCATGGCGGAGGCGTAGTAGGTGCAGTAGCCCTCCCTGGTCGTGAGAAAATGGGCCACAAAGTCCACGCCCTCGGGCGGTTCGCCGGGGGACTCGCTGTAGGTGCAGTTCTCCGTGAGCCAGGCTTCTATGCGGCACATGGCCTCGTAATCGTCCCGGCTGTTCCCGGCGATTTTAAGGGCCAATTCGGACACCCAACCCGGCAGGGACTCGGAAAGATGGGTATGCCGGGCGCGCACCGCCGCCTCGTAGGGGTCCTCTTCCCCGGCGGTCAGCGCCAACAGCCGGTGCATGTTCTCATCAAATCCCGTTAAGGTGCGGTCCAGGCGCGTGCCGCGCACGGTGTAGCTCGCACCCCTGCCGTACCGCCGATCGGCAAACAGCTCGCCCGCGAGGTTAAAATATGCGTTCAGGCCGCTCGGATTGTGGACGCGCACCGCTTTCGGCGTGCCGGGAGAAAACAAGCTGATCTCTGCCTTTTGCGCCGTGATCTCCATCTCCTCCTCGCGCGTCATTTTCTCATACAGCGCACGCGCCTCACGGCCGCCCACAGGCAGGCGCGCCAGAAAAACCTCGTCCCGCCGTCCGCGCCAGAGCAGGCTGTCAAAGCGGAAACGGCCGTTCCGCCAGCCCTGGAACCATCTCGCGCCGTCATAGGTATCCTGCACCGCGCCCCGCACGAGCGCGCCGCGCTCCGCCTTGACGCGCAGGGTTACCTCCGGCGACAAATCCAAATCCCCGCCGAGGCGGCCGCCCAGCGGCTGTAGCTCCGCCCGCCCGGCCGCCGCTCCGCCCGCTGCCTGGCCGAAGCGATAGTCATACCAATCCTGCACATCGGCAAAGAGCGCGCGCACGGGCTCCACGCGCCACTGCCCCTCCTGCTGGGGGACGAGGAGATACGCGCCTACCAGGCACATCACCGCCAGCGGCAGGGCGAGAATCTGACCGTACCGGCGCGGCAGGCGGTTTTTCCCCGCCGCGGCGGCGCGCGGCAGGCAGAGCATCAGCCCGCCAAGGCTGGTCAGCAGCACCGGCAGCCACTGCGCAAGGCCCAGGAAATTCGCCGCCACGTTGAGCGCCAGTACATATACCACCGGCGCCGCCACATGGAACCAACCGCGCAGGCACGCATAGAGCGCGGCCGACACCGGCAACGCGCAGGCGCACAGCGCCAGCGGGCGAAGCGATCCATAGGCGATGGCCTCCGCGTCAAGCCCCTCTGCCGCCCATGCCCACGCGCCGCGCAGCCAGGGAACCACCGCGTCCCATCCGAGCGCCCATCCGACCGCCAGAAAAGCCGCGCCGCAGCACCCCATCAGCGCGGGCAACACCCACCACCTGCGCGTGATCAGCCCCAAGAAGAGCACATGGATCGCCGCAAACGCGCAGCAAAGGAGAAAGCCCTGCTCCTGCCCCGCGGCAGAGAGCGCGGCATATACCCCGCCGCTTGCCAGCGCCGCCACCGTCAGACCGTCGATCCACCAGGTGAGGTCCGGCGCTCCAGCGCGTCTTTCCACCTCAGGCCGCATAAGACACCTCCTTTCCCATTCTCGGCGCGAACGCCCTCGCCCGTGTCGGTTTCGCTCCCATCTCAACGCCGCCAATGCGCTTTTTCATTCGCAGGCCTTTTCGCGTTTATGGCGCGCTGCGTTCATCATTCCGTGGCTGGAACCGCATGTAACTCTCCCCACTCCGTCTTCTGGCCAAACGCCCTCGCCCGTGTCGGTTCCACCTCCAACTCAACGCCGCCTATGCGCTTTTCATTCACAGGCCCTTTCGCATTTTGGGCGCGCTGTGTTCATTATTCCGTGGCTGGAACCGCATGTGGCTCTCCCCACTCATTCTTCGGGCCGAACGTCCTCGCTCGTGTCGGTTCCACCCCCATCCCAACGCCGCCAATGCGCTTCTGCATTCGCAGGCCCTAACGCGCTCACGGCGCGCCGCGCAGCGCTGCGGCCAAACCGGCGGCGTCCGGCACGGCATAACAGGGCAGGGCAAAGCCCTCCGGCGGCCGCTGTCCGATATGGATCAGCGCACAGCCGCCGCCAGGCGCCAGGCGGCGCATGGGGCCGTCCAGCCCCGCGCCCGCAAGGCCGGACACGACGTAGAGCAGGCCGGCGGGCTCCTGCGCACGGAGCGCGTCGAGCGTCTCCTCCGGGGAGTGGGCTGCGTCAAAGGGCAGGCGCGCCAGGTAGAGGCGCAGCTCCCCCAGGCGCCGCAGCGCGTGCGCGCGGGCAGCGCTCCGCCCATCCGTCACGCGCACCGGATGCCCCGCCCGCAGCGCCTGATCCGCCAAGGCCAAGGCGCAGGAGGTCACCGCGTCCGCATAGCGCAGCGCCTCCCCTCGCGCGTTTCCCGCCGGGCGCGCGTCCAGCACAATCAGGCAGGTTTGCTCCTGGGGCACGTCGTATTGCTTGACCAACAATTCACCCCGCTTGGCGGAGAGCTTCCAATGCACCCTTTTGAGCGGATCGCCCGCGATGTACGGCCGCGCCATGGCAAAGCGATCGCCCGCGTCCCCCACGCCCTCCCGCGCAATGGCGGGCGCGTCCAGGTTCGCCGGAGCGGCGTCAGGCAGGCGGGTGAGCGCGGGCAGCACCGTCACCTCGATTAGCCGGTAATAGGGCAAATGCCTCAGGTCAAAGCGCATGGGCAGCAGGCCGAAGCAATCGCACACCCAAAGGGTGGTCATCCCCACCTGATATACGCCCCGATAGGGCAGGGCGAGCCGCACGTCAAACTGCCGGTCCCGGCGCGGGGCCAACTCCAGCTCCAGCACCTCGTCCATCTCCGCATCCACGCCCACCACCCGCACGCGCATGCGGGTGAAGGGATACAGTTTGTCGTTGTAAATGCCGATGCGCAGGACGATCTCCTCCCCGCGCACGGCCCGGACGCGACCGGCGCGCTGCAAGTACGAAAAGGATAGATAGGTCCACAGGCTCATGGCCGCGCAGCTGAGCGTGAGCAGCAGCATGGAGACGGACGCCAAGTAATACGCACGCAGTCCGCTGGCCATTCCGCCCAGCATCGTCAGCCCCATGGCGGCGAACCACACCGCCCGCACCGCCCTCATGCGCCGGCGGGCACGCGCAGGCTGCCCAGGATGCCCTCCACCACGCTCTGCGCGCTGCGCTGCTCATAGCTCGCGTCGGACTTCAAGCGAATGCGGTGGGCCAGCACCGGCACGGCCACGCGCTGCACGTCGTCGGGCAGCACGTAATCCCGCCCGGCGAGGAACGCCCAGGCCATGGCGGCCCGCATCAGCATTTGCGAGGCGCGGGGGGACGCGCCCAGGCTCACATCCTTGTCCTGCCGCGTCGCCTGCGCGATGCGCACGATGTATTGCTTGACCGCGCCGGTGCATTTGACCTGGAGACATAGGCGCTGCATCTCCAGAATCTCCGCGGCGCTCAGCACGGCGGGCAAGTCCTCCGGCCCCAGCTCCTCTCGGGCCAGATCAAGGATGCGCATCTCCTCCTCCGCGTTGGGATACCCCATGCGCACGCACAGCATAAAGCGATCCAACTGCGCCTCGGGCAGGGGGTAGGTGCCCGTCAGCCCCAATGGGTTTTGCGTGGCCAGCACCATAAAGGGCCGCGGCGCCGCCGTGGTCACGCCGTCCACCGTCACTTGCCCCTCCTGCATCACCTCCAGCAGCGCCGATTGGGTCTTCGGGCCGGTGCGGTTGATTTCGTCCGCCAGGATGAGCTGGCGCATCACCGCCCCCTCCACCCGCCGCGCCTCCCCGGTGCGCGGGTCCAGCATGGTAAAGCCCGTCACGTCCGAAGGCATTACGTCAGGGGTGAACTGGATGCGCCGGAAGGTCAGGCCCAGCGTCCGCGCCAGCGCGCGCGCCAAGGTGGTTTTGCCAACGCCAGGCACGTCCTCAATCAACACATGCCCGCCGCACAGCAGCGCCGTCAGGATCAGGTCCACCGCCTCCCGCTTGCCGACCACCACGCGGCCCACGCCGCGCCGAACCTCGTCAAGCCGCTCTTCGATCTCCATTGCGCTCATCCTCCGTCCGCTTTTTCATCTCCTTCCATTATAAGCCGCGGCCTCCGCTCTGCACAAGCACTCCTGGGCACAATTTGCCCTTTCGGAGCGGCAAAGATCATGCTATAATGGAAAAAACTTGGGGGCTTGCTCCGATTCGCCGCACGCGGCGGGCGCGCCCGGATAAAGGAGAGGGACGATGCTTACTTATCGTTACGACACGCAACTGCTCATCGACGGCGAAGATCTGGACGAGGACGCCATCAACGACTACATCACCAACAACATCCAGGGCGATTGCCTGCTTGCCGTGGGCGACGACATGCTCATCAAGATCCACTACCACACCAACACGCCGTGGAAGCTGCTGGAATACTGCGCGTCCCTGGGCGACATCTACGATATCGTCGTAGAAAACATGGAGCGCCAGTCCTCCGGCCTGCACGGCTGAGGCCGAACGCATCGCATCCAACGCAGGCGCGCCCTGCACCGCTAAAACCGCTCTCTCTGCCCGGAGGGAGCGGTTTTTTGCGCGCAAAAGTGTTGTCCTTTTTCGCCACCATCAATCAATATAGAACATTTTACGTTAATTCCAGCGTCAAATCGCTTGTTAATTTAATCACTTTTTCATAATCGTGAAAAACATGTTGCATAACTTCTTTAAAGATAGTATACTGGCCTTGTCCAAAAAATCCCAGCAGCCACCCGCCGTTTCCGCGGCAGGGCACGGTACAGACATTCGGTTTATGTGCCGCATGCGGCATGTAAATAGAGTATAAGGAGGAAGTCGTATGAAAAAGGCATTGTCTCTCGTTCTTGCGCTGGTGATGGTGTTTGCGCTCGCCGCCTGCACCGCGCCTGCCGCGCCTGCGCCGGACGCCACGCAGCCCGCGCAGCCTGAAGCCAGCCAGCCCGCTGACTCTACTGATCCCGGCGCCGCGCCGGATGCGCAGGGCGGGACCATCGAAATCTCCGTCCGCGGCAAGCCCAAGGAGACGGATACCGCCGGCAAGGAAATTCTGGAAAAGCGGCTCAGCGATATGGCGGCCAAGTATCCCAACATCAAGGTTGAAGTCGTGGATTTCCCCTATG
Source organism: uncultured Christensenella sp. (assembly GCA_948468595.1). Classification (GTDB taxonomy): domain Bacteria; phylum Bacillota; class Clostridia; order Christensenellales; family UBA1750; genus Spyradocola. The sequence continues at coordinate 29,770 of CAOKIU010000019.1, read as the reverse complement.
ATGTCAACACCTTCCTGCCCAAGGCGGCTGCCGGTCAGCTGCCCACCCTGTACAACACCTACTTTACCGAGGCCAACAAGATTATTTCCCAGGGCTTCTCCATGGACATCACGGACCTGATGAAGGACTGGGGCTATGACACCAAGGTCAATCCCGCCTATCTGGAGATGATCTCGCGCGACGGCCACATCTACGGCCTGCCGGTCAGCGGCTACGCCATGGGCATGTGGTATTCGAACGAGCTGTTCAAGCAGGCGGGTCTGGTGGACGCGGACGGCTATCCCACCCTGCCCAAGAATACCGACGAGCTGGCCCAGATGGCGGTGAAGATCAAGGAAGCCACGGGCAGCAAGACCTACTTCTTCCCCACCCAGAACAACCAGGGCGGCTGGTACTTCTCCCAGCTTGCGTGGTCGTTCGGCGGCGAGTTTGAGCAGTACAACGAGGATGGCACCTACACGGCGATCTTCAACTCGCCCGAGGTGGTCATGGCGCTGCAATGGCTCAAGGACATGAAGTGGACCTACGACGTTGTGCAGGACAACATCCTGTGCGACATGACGGAAATGCACAAGCTCTTCGCCATTGATCAGATGGCCATTTCCCAGTCCCCCCATGACCAGCTCAACGGCTCCGTCACCTCCTACAACGGCGACGTGACGCACTTTGCCATGGGCCCCATCGTTCCCGGCGCCAACGACAAGGGCCGCTCCATCGGCCTGCTGGGCGGCACCTTTGAGTGCATCGCGCCCAACGCGACCTACGAACAGGCGGACGCATGCTTTAAGTGGCTGGAGAACGAGGGCATCTCTCCCAACCTGACGGAGGAAACCCTCCAGTCCCTCAAGGACGGCGCCAAGGTCGACAACGAGAACGGCAAGCTCGTGGGCGTGCTGGGCATCCCCACCTGGACCGATCCCGATTACCTGGCCAAGCGCAAGGAAGCCATTGCGGAATACGTCAATGTGGACCTGAAGATGTTCGATCCCTACACCACGGTTTGTGAAAACGGCGATTACGAGCTGCACGCCGAGCACCCGGTTTACTGCCAGGAGCTGTACAAGATCCTCGACTCCTGCGTGCAGGCCGTGCTGACGGATAAGAACGCCGACCCGCAGGCTCTGCTGGACAAGGCGGTTGCCGACTTCCAGCGCGACTACCTGGACAAGGCCAACTCTGGTTCCGAGGTTCAGTAGTCTTAAGCGTCTCTTCCCGCATCCGGCAATCACCGGATGCCGCCTCAAGCGCTCAACGGGAGGGCGGCAGGGCCGCCCTCCTCCTTTTATCCTCCCGCCGCAGGGCCCTGGTCGCAGGGAGCCTTGGCAAAACGAACAGAAAGTGGGATGGAATATGCAAGTCGTCACGCGCAAAAAGAGACCGCTCGGCAAGCGCGTCGCCCACGCGATCCGTCAGGACATCGGCGCGTGGGTGCTCATGCTGCCCAGCCTCATCATCTTCACCTTTTTCGTCTGGCAGCCCCTGGTCAACGGTCTGATCCTCTCCCTTTACGAAACCAAGGGGTTCGACCCGGTCCAGTTCATCGGCCTTAAAAACTTTATGGACGTCATGAGTGAGTCGTCCTTCCAAAGCGCAGTTTCCAATACCTTTAAGTACACGCTCTGGTCGCTGCTGCTGGGCTTCCCGCTGCCAATCCTCACCGCGGTGATGCTCAACGAGGTCAAGCGCCTCAAGGGCTTTTTCCGCTTCACCGTCTACTTTCCCTCCATCGTGCCGGGCATTGCGGCGGCCATCATGTGGGAGCTGATCTATCACCCCACCTCCGGTCTGCTCAACTCCATTCTCGCGCTCTTCGGCGCCAGCGCGGTGCCCTGGCTGCAAAACCAGAATCTGGTCATTCCCTGCATCGTCATTATGATGACGTGGAAGGGCTTCGGCTCCACCGCCATCTTGTATTTGGCCAGCTTGCAGGGCGTCAATCAGGAGCTGTATGAGGCCGCCATGATCGACGGCGCGGGCGTGTTCCGCAAGTTCTGGAACATCACCCTGCCCTCCATCTCCGGCATGTTCTCTCTCATGCTCGTCATGCAGATCATCAGCGTATTCCAGGTCATGTACGAACCGCTGACCATGACCGACGGCGGGCCGAACAACGCCTCCATCTCCCTGATGCTGACCAGCTACTTCTACGGCTTCCGCTTCTACCAAGCGGGCAGGGCCGCGGCGGTGGGCACGATCACCTTCCTGTTCCTAATTGGGCTGACCGTGCTCTACTTCTACCTGCAAAAGAAGAACGATTCCTGAGGAAAGGAGGGAATGCGCCATGTCTGAGATGATTCAATCCAAGTTTGACAAGAAAAAGGACGCCCAATCCATGGGCATCATCAGCAAGTACGACATGCGGAGCCCCTGGATCAAGATTCTGTATGGCTTCATCTGGTTTTGCATGATTCTGGCGGTGTTGGTGTGCTTCATCCCGCCGCTGTGGGTCATGACCTCCGCGCTGAAGGACAGCCGCGAGTTCTTCTCCGTGCCCGCCACCATCATCCCCCGCTCCTGGCACCCGGAAAAGCTGTGGGAGACCTGGGAGATGCTTAACTTCGGCAAGTCCTACCTCAACACGCTGGGCGTGCTGAGCGGTTCCCTCATCGTCTCCCTGGTGTGCAACGGGATGCTGGGCTACGTGCTCTCGCGCCTCAAGCCGCGGGGTTCAAAGCTCGTTCTCTCCCTGGTGCTCTGGACGCTGATGCTGCCGCAGTCGGTAAGCCAGGTCCCGCTGTTTAAAAACTTTCTCTCGCTGCCCATTTTGGGCATCAACATCACCGAGAGTTACTTGCCCATGTGGCTGTTGGCGGGCGCGAACGCCTTTTACGTGCTGGTGTTTAAGTCCTTCTTTGACAGCATCCCTCAATCGCTGATTGAGGCGGCGCGGCTGGACGGGTGCAACAACCTCTCCATCTTCTTCCGCATCATGATGCCGCTGTCCAAGCCTGTTCTCATGGTCATCACCATCTTCACCATCAACGCCAGCTGGTCGGACTTCTTCTGGCCCTACCTAGTGCTCGGCTCGCGCACAGAGCTCTACACCGTCATGGTCAAGATCTTCTACATGGCCGGGTCCACGGGCTATTCCGAGGATATTCAGGTCGTGGCGCTGATCTTCACCATCATTCCGCCGGCCATTCTGTTCCTCTTCTTCCAGCGCTACATCATGTCGGGCTTCACTTTGTCCGGCATCAAGGGATAAAAGCGCGCAAAAAAAGTCCGCCGGGAGGCGGACTTTTTTGCGTCCTTGTCGGGCCTCCTCCCCTCTCTCTGTTTATTTCTCGTAAAGTCTCTTGCGCGTATGGCCTTTGCCCGCGAAAACGTTTATGATGAAAATAGAGAAAACCTGTCGCGTCGCGCGCCCGCCATATCGCCTGCGCTTCCCATAGCGCAGCGCGCAAGCGCGCATACTACAACCATACGGCGCGCCGTCCCGCCCGGCCGGTCCAATAGACCCGCGTCGCCGTTGGGAATGGGCGGCCCAAGCGCCTTTCTGCTCACCGGCGCTGATCGCGGCCGGTATTCGCTTTGGAGGATAGCTATGCAAAATCTTCAGCCCAAACCTGTATCCGCATCCCAAACGCAGCAGACGCAGATCCTGATCCACGAGCACATCAACGGCTCCGGCCGCCTTTTCGGCGGCCGGCTGATGGAGTGGATCGACATCGTCGCCGCGGTGACGGCGCGCCGGCATTCGGGCCGCAACGTCACCACCGCCTCCATCGACACCCTGCACTTTAAGTCCCCCGCCTATATCAACGACACCATATTGCTCGAGGGCACGACCACCTATGTGGGGCGCACCTCCATGGAGGTGCGCGTGGATACCTTTGTCGAGGCGCTGGACGGGACGCGGCGGATGATCAACCGCGCATACCTCGTCATGGTGGCGCTGGACGAGCGCGGCCGCCCCACGCCCGTTCCGCCCTTGCTCCCGGAGACCGAGGAACAGCGCCAGGAATGGGAGGCGGGCAAGCGCCGCAACGAGCTGCGCAAGCAGCGCAAGGCGGAACAATTTTGATCCGTTCCATCCCAAAAAAGAACGGCTCCCCAACCGTTTTGGAGAGCTTTCTTTTGTTTTTTCAGAATCGAGCCGCCCGGCGGCTGCGCAGGCGGTCCATCTCCCGCGCATCCATGTCCGCGGCGCCAAGCTGCCCGCCTTGAATGACCGCGCGTCTATTCCAAATTGATTCAGCAGGAGGGCTTCCCATGGTTATAGCCGTATGCGAGGAGGAGCAGGTCGCCATCGACCACATGCTTCACGTGATCGACGCATGGGCCAAGCGCCACCAATATCCGGATGTTTACGTCAAGGTCTATCTTTCCGCGGACGAACTGTGGGATGATTGGGAGCGCGGCAAGGTGTTCCACGCGCTGTTTCTGGACATTCCGTTCAAATACATGTCCGGCTTCACCCTCGCCCAGAAGGTGCGCAAGACCGATCTCAACATTCCCATCATCTTTGTGACCAGCACCGGCGCCTATCTGCAACGCGGGTACGAGGTTTCGGCCTACCGCTATTTAAAAAAGCCGCCCGCGCCCCCGGATCTTGAGGTCTGTCTGGATTACTGCTATCAGTATACCTCCATGATCGCCCAGGAGGGGTTCATCATCACCCGCAAGGGCTTGACCATGCGCATGCCCTTTCACGATGTTCTCTGCATCGTTTCGCGGCTGCATACCGTCACGGTCGTCACCACAAAGGGGCAGGAGATCACCTTTCCCCTTCACTCCAGCTTCGAACGGTACGCCATGGAATTCCCCGCGGAATCCTTTGTTCGCTGCCACCGCAGCTTTGTGGTCAACATCGCGCACGCCTGCAAATACACGCCCAATATGATCACGCTTGTGGGCGGCCAGGAGATCCCCATCGGCGGCAATTATCGGGACCATGCGCTGGCCCGGCTGCATGCGTACTTTCATCGGGAGTCGCATCGCTAAAGGGCGCTTGGCCCTCATTTGCTCACCGCTTGCGGGCAGAAAAAGAGGCTGCCTGCCGAACCCATTCCAGAAGCTCGCCGTCAATCTCCTCCGGCTTCGCAATCAGAACGTGATGCGTCCAGCGCTGGGGATAGGGCTCCGTCACCACATCAATTCGCGGCGATGAAACCGGGCTTTCCAACGAAAAGGTGATCACCAGGTAGTCCTTCGGCCGGTCCTGCGCCCTTCTGACCGGCAAAAAGGATACGCAGGCGAAGTTCCGCCGGTTGGCAAGGGAGATTTGCGTCTTCTTTACGCGGATTTCAATGCCATCCACCTCCGCCAAAACCCGCTTGACAAACGCCTCATAGAGGGGCAGCGCGCCCGGATGCTGGTCAAAGAAAAGGAGTTCTTCCCCGCTCATCCGATCGTCCCCCTCTCCGCGCGCGAGGGGCGTCAGGAATCCGGCCCCTCCATGCAAAAGATGATCTCTTCCTTCTTGGCCTTTGCCCGATACAGCGCTCGATCCGCCTTTTTAAACAGCTCGGCAAATTCCCGCCCGTCCCGCGGGCAGAGGGCGACGCCGATGCTGGCGGTGCATGTGCGGCCATCGCTCTCAAACCGAAGCAAATCCTTCAGTTTGCCGCGCAGCCATGGCACATTCGCAACGTCCCGCACCAACAAAATGAATTCGTCTCCGCCAAACCTGCCGGCGATGCTCTCCTCGCCCCATGCGGCCTTGATTCGCTGCGCCACCTCTTGAAGCATTCCATCCCCCTGGTCATGCCCATAGGCATCGTTAAACCGCTTAAAATCATCGATGTCCAGCACAATCAGCGCATGGCACAGCCGCGGCTCGCAGCGGAGCGCCTCCTCCATCATGGCGATGGCGTGCTTTTTATTGTATAATCCGGTAAAGCCATCCAGGTTCGCCGCCCTTTCAAAGCACTCCGCCCTTGCTTTGAGCTCGGCAATGTCGGTCACAACCCCAATCATCCTGACCGGCCGGCCGTCCTCCATGACGGGCACGGCGTGGATTCTGCACCAGACGTAATCCGAGTTCCCGGCCTTCATGCGCGCCTCATAGGTTGTGGACTGGCCGTTGAGCACGCACGAAAACGCCGCTTTGATCGTGTCCTCATCATCCGGGTGGGAGAAAAACGCGCTGACTTCCCTCCGATAATTCTCCGGTTCCAATCGGCTAAAGGGCTGAACCTCCCTGAGGATCACCTCTCCCGGCACGCCAAAGATGGCCTCAGCGTTCTCAAAAAAGGTATAGAGCTGCCGCGTCAAATCCACCTCAAAGACGCTGATCTTCGCCGCCTTCAGCGCAATGCGCAGCCGCTCCTTGTATTGTTCAAGTTCGTTCATTCTCCGTCCCCCGTCTAATCGCGCCGCCGCTCAATATGGCTGGTCCGCCCTTGCTTTGGGGCCCTGCCGCGCTTGCGTTATTTTCAATGGTCCGCAGACACCCGAGCTCCATTATAGCAAAGCGCTCCCTCCATTACAATTCCCCTTCCAGGAAAATCCATTCCCGCGGCAACCCTGGGCGCTTACGCCGGTATTTTTCGGGCCACAACCACAAACCGCCCGTTTTCCTTGTGATAGCTGCACGTCGACAAGGTCAAAAGCTGGTCGCCGAATTCCGCGCTCACACCAGTATCATACAGCGCCGCTTTCCGCGCCTTCGCGCAGTACTCGTCAAAGTCGTCAGCCTGGCGCAAATCAATATACTGGTAAAAGCGGAAGACATCCCGGGCATCCTGGGGGTATATCTCCGAGTAGAACGCCGCCAGCACCGCATACTCGCCGGACCCATCCAGGGTATCGAACCGAATGGTGGGGTGCTGCGCCCAATACTCCCGGTCCGCATAAAAGAGCAGAGGGGCAAACATGGTCCCGTTTTTCATGTTGTGGCCGTAGATTAAATAATTCCCACAGTCTTCACGGCAAGAGGCATCCATGAACGGAACGCCGCTTTGCGAGGTCTCTCCCTCAAAATCCCGGTGCAGGTAATGCTGCGGGTCATCCGGCGTGTGCATGACGGGATAATTGAGCTGCGTATCCTCCATGCAAAGCCAGCCAAAGAAGTCCGGGTTCTGTTCCTTCAGGGCCGCATAGGGCGAGGGCGTCTCCGCTTGAGGGCTCTCCGCCTGAGGGTTCTCCGCCCCTGGCTGCGGCTCTTTCTGGGCGGGCGGGGCCGGGGGAGCGGACTCCACGATTTTTGCCAGCTTTACAAACGCCTGCTTTTCCCGTTGGGCCTCGCTGACAATGCCAAAGACCTTGTAGGCGGAGACTGCAAACAGAATGCTAAAGGCGCAAATCAGCCAAACAGCCCACCACGGTTTTTTCTTCATAGCCTATAAACCCTCCTCAACGCAACGGCGGCGAGAAAGCGCGCCATGCGCCTGCTCGCCGCTCGTCTTTCTCACTTCTTGCCGCGCTTCGCCCTTTTGCTCCGCTGTTTGGAAATCAGCAGCGTGGCGATCACGCCGGCGCAGGAAACTCCCAGAATGACCAGCCACAGCATCAGGTTGGTCTCATCGCCGGTCTGCGGCGCGTGGTCAATGTTGATTATCGGCCGGTTGGTCTGGGTTGGCCGCTCCGTCCAAGACGGCCTGCCCTCGCCCGGCGTATTGGACGGCCCGCCCGGTTCCGTGTAATCCGGGTAGGAGATGTCCGGGTTGGACTTGCTGCGCCACTGGGCAGTCAGCGTCAGATCCCCGATGACGACGATCGCCTCTCCCGGCTGGTGGACGCCGCCGTCGGCATCCTTCCACCCGGCGAAGGTATAGCCGCTCCGGCTGGGCGCCGCCTTTGCCGTATGCACCTGGCCCGTCATCACCATCTCCGGGTCGTAGGTCTCGTTTTCCGCGGGCGTGCCGTCGTTAAGGTCATACGTCACCGAATATTCCCTTTGGTAGTCCGGCTGTCCGTCGCCATCCTCATCCACGGCCCACACCGCGTAAAGGGACACATCCTCCGTCCCCACGACGATCTCCGCATCCGCAATCAGGATCTTGAGCGCATCGCCCGCCTGTGCGGAGGTAAACGCGCTCTCCTGCTTTGTGCGGCTCCAGCCGACAAAGACTTCCTGCGCATTGCGCTCGAAGTTTTTCTCCGTCGTCAGCGCGACACGCTCGCCCTTTTTCAGGTCCGTCTTTCCCGCCGGCGCGGTTCCCCTGCCGCCGTTGAGGTCGTAGGTCAGCGAATACGTCTCCAGAACGTCGGCAGCTCCGTCGCCATCCTCGTCGTAGCCCCAGGCCGCGTACACCGTCTTGTCCTCGCCGCCCATCACGATTTCCGCAACCGTCTTGGGCTCTTCATCCGCGCGGCGGTAGATCTGCTGCGTGGCCTGCTCCGTCCAGCCCAGGAAGAGCACCCGTTTGCCGCCCACATCGCTGTGGTCGGGTCCGCTCGTGCTCAGGGTCACCTTGTCGCCGGAAACATGGTCGCCGCTGTCGCTCGGCGCCTTGCTGGCCGTACCGCCTTGCTGCGGATTGCCGTCGTAGACGACCTTGATGCACTCGGTATAGTCGGCAATGTCGTTCCCGTTGCGATCCTCCGCCCAAACGGCATAGAGGGTCACATTCTCCGTACCGACGATGATCTCCGTTCCCGTGATCAGGGCCTTCTCGACATCGCTTCCCTCCGCGGAGGTGTAGGCGCTTTCCTTCTTTGTGCGGCTCCAGCCGACAAAGACTTCCTGCGCATTGCGCTCGAAGTTCTTCTCCGTCGTCAGCGCGACATGCTCGCCCTTTTTCAGGTCCGTCTTGTCCGCCGGCGCGGAGCCCCTGCCGCCGAGGAGATCATAGGTCAGCGTGTACGTTTCCAGAACGTCGGCAGTTCCGCCGCCATCCTCGTCGTAGCCCCAGGCCGCGTACACCGTCTTGTCCTCGCTGCCCAGCTCGATCTCTTTAATCGTTACCGGCGCCTCGTCTGCGCGGCAGTAGATCTGTGCCGTCGCCTGCTTTGTCCAACCCAGGAAGAGCACCTTCTTGCCGTCCACATCGCTGTGGTCGGGTCCGCTCGTGCTCAGGGTCACCTTGTCGCCGGGAATGTGGCTGTCATTGTCGCTCGGCACTTTGGTGGCCGAGCCGCCCTGCAACGCATTCCCGTTGTAGACGACCTTGACCTGCTCGGTATAGTCCGCAACGCCGTTTCCATTGCGGTCTTCCGCCCAGACGGCATAGACGTCGTTGTCCTGCGCCTTCATTTCCACTTGCGTGAAGATGCTGGCCTTCAGATTGTCATAGTCCGCCTGAGTGGCGATGATATCCGGGAATGCGTTCGTGCTCCAACCGAGGAACACCGCCTTATCCTTTTTAAAGGAATAGGTTCCTATCGTTCCAGCGTCCCCTGCGCCGCCGTGATCAGCCTTCCGGCCATAGATCTCCTCCGCCGTGGTGGAGAGCTGGGCCGTTGCGCCCACAACATGGTGATGGGGACAAATCACGTCGATTCTCTCGCCGTTGTTGGAGTGATAACGGACGTGCACGGCGTCGTCCGCGTAATCCGGGTTTCCGTTGCCGTTCGCGTCCACCGCCCACACCGCGTAGAAGGTGAGGTCTTCGGCCGGCATCGTGTACTCGTCGTCGGTGATGATCTTATTGATCGTCGCCGCATCCGCGTCCGCAGTGAGGATGTCTGTGATCTTCTCCTTGGCGCTCCAGCCGGCGAAGATCGCGTCGCCCTTTTTCATGCCCTCGCTGTGCGCAATCGAGAACTGATCGCCCGCCTTGTACTCCTGGGCAGTGGGCACCGTCCCTTCCGTATTGTCGTTGCCGTCGTAGGTCACGGTGTAGAGCTTTACGACCTGTGCCGCGAAGGTCTGGCCGTCGCCTTCTATGACGCGGTCCGCAAGTTCCTTTGCGGTGAGCACCTTCCCGGCTCCGTCCGTCCACTTGCCGGTAAACGCCCAGCCGCTCTGCGGCGTCACGGTGGGGATGCTGGCCTCTCCCACCGCTTCGCTGTGCCAGACGCTTGCCGTCTGGTGTCCAAGCGTGGCGTTGGCCGCCGTGAAGGAGACGGTGTGCGGCTCCTGTAGGCCGATGTTCAGCGCCAGGTTCGCCTTGCTGTTGTCGCTGTTGACCACGATCGTGGCCGTAGCGGCGCTGCCGCCCTCATTTTCCATGAACTTACCGCCGCTAGCCGGCAAGGAGAACTTCAGGGGCTTTGCGCTGCTCGCGGTGGGCGTACCAGGGTTGGTCACCGTCACGTGATAGGTATCCGCGCGAAGGCCGGCGAACTCGTAGCTCCCGTTCTTGGCCGTCAGCTCATAATCCGCTTGGTCGTCGCCGCCCACAGCGCCCTGATTCGGCGCCTCGATTTTCACATCGCCGAGATAGAGCTCATCCACGTCCGCGTCGTAGGCGCCGTTGAAATTCTTATCCAGGAAGACCTTGCCGCCAATGATGCCGGTTTGGAACTCCGCTTGGATGTGGGGCAAGGGCATGTGGCCTCCGTTTTCCTCGTTGCCCACGGTGTACGGCGTGTAGCCGCAGGGGCCGAAGTTGACCGTGCTGCCCACCAACTCCGAGGTCGGCTGCGCCGTTTCATAGTGGATGTAGACCTTCACATCGGCATTGACCGGGATTTCCTCCACGGTGTCCTTAACGCTGATGCGAAGCATCTTCACCTGGCTCCAATCGTCGATCCCAGAAGCGTCTACATAGGCGCTCTTATCGTTGTAATGACCCTCCTCGCCCACGCCCTTGGTGGAATCAACGGTCGTGCTGTACTGCACGTGCAGATCGCTCTGGGTCCCGCCCGTAACCGTTGCCGGGCCCGTCATCTTCATGTCGAAATCAAACGCCTCATACTGGATGTGCGAATCCCAGTTGTCGCCCTTCTTGGGGACCGGAATGTAGTAGTAAAAGGCCCTCGCATCCTCCTTGGAGAACGTCTTCCCCGTCTCGTTCTTTCCCGTAAAGCGCAAGTCGATTCCATGATCGCTCTCCTTTAGGAACACGATTTGGCCATCGCCTTCAAAGTTATAATACCCTTCGTCGTCCCCTTCGGCCGGAGCGCTGGGGTCCGAGAGCTTGGCGCCAAAGCCAAAGGTCAGGCCCAGACGCGCCGCCACCACCGAGAGCTTGGTATCCGTCGCATTGACGGAGAAGGAGCTAAAGAACTGCGTGGTGTTGCCATCCGCGTTCAAATCGTTGGTATCCGGATACTGGAATTCGCCCAGCGTACCCTGGGACTGGGATTCCAGGGTCGCGCTTTTAACCCGAACGCAGTCGCGCATATCCAGGGCCATAGCATCCGCGTTGGCGGCGATCTTCATCGTAAAGGACAGCGCAAGCTGGCGCTGGCCCAGCGACTCGGTAAACCAGCCGATCATGCCGCTCTCACCCTTGAAGGTGATCTTGCGCAGAACGTAGCCCTGCGCATCCTCGGCGGATGTGGTGATGGTATAGTCCGCGCCCTCTACAAGTTCGGTGTGGGTTATGGTTCCCGTCTCGATCGCGGAATCGCCAAGGAGAATGCGGTCCGCCGTGCTGCCCCTGTTCATCATCAGTCTGAGGTCTTCCACCTCCACCGCCTTTGGCAGCCGAATATAAATCTCCGCATCCAACAAAACCTGATGGACCGAATACGGATAGGCCGAGGTGGCGATGACGCCGTTAAAGTGGACTTCCTGCCCGGCGGTCGTGGAAAAGACATCCAGCACGGGAATCTTGTCGCCCCCGTCGTCCAGGGCGTTGAACATGCCCAGCACCGCCGTCCCTTGCTGCTTGGTCACGCCCACATTGTATGTCGCCGTTTGGGCGCCCGTCGCTCCGCTGGCGGTCTCATATAGCTTCATGGTGGCAAAGGCAGGGTACTGCGTGCCTTTCGGGGTTGCGTCCCCCTCGTTGGTCAGCAGTTTTCCGTAGGTGGTGGCGTGGCCGGAAGAGGGGTCCATGTCGCGCGACGTGGCATAGCTGATGTATTCAGCGTCATACGAGCCCACTTCCGCGCGAATCGCGGTGAAGTACTCTCCCGCGCCCAGACCCGCCATCTCCGCATTAAACAGAGCGGAGCCTCCCTTGCTGAGGAGCTTTTGACCGTACTGCACTTCGTCCGTTTTTACATTCGTCGTGTACCAAACCGTGACTTCGTTGCCATCGGAAGCCGGAATGCGCTGCGCGACTACGCCGATTTTGTCGTTATAGGCGTAAGCAAACTCCACCGTCTGCGGCGCGGTGGCCGCAGTGCCTCCGTTGGTGACGTGGAACTGCCCGAGGTAATAGATGATTCCAGGATTCACATCATAGGAATTGTAGATGCTGTTGGCGTTGGATTTTCCCTTGATCTGCATGGCGCCCATCTCCGCCATGGCCTTGTATTTATCCAGATCCGCTTTATTAAAGTTCGTGTTTCCAATCGGATGCGCCGCGGCGTCCGGAGCGTCATCCCAGTAGAGCATCTCACCCGATACGGCCGCGCCGCCGGTCGGGGTGCTGGTCGGGTTTGCCGGATCGCTCACAACAATTGTGCTGTTTCTCCACTTGATCGTGTCATCGGGAGCGCAGTCGTCCTCATTTTCCCACCGAAAATACGGGGTGAAGTACTCGTCCCGGGGCAAATAGAGGTTTTTCCACGTCAGGATCACGGTATGGTTGACGTCATCCGTCTCTTCCACAAAGCTGAAGCCGTCCACATCCTTGTGCTGCTCGGGATTTAACCAGTTGATGCCGTCTCCCGCCTCAATATCATAGCTCATATGATCGTAGACCGCATAGGTATCCTTCGTGGCATCGTACGGCAGGGCGATGGTGATGCGCAGTTCCCTAAAGAACATGCCCATGGTATAGCGGTTGCGGTCCGAGCGGAAGCGCACTTGCTGCATCTTAAACGGCACGCCGGCCTTCTCCGGAACCACCCACTTTTTGTCCCAGGAGGTAAAGACGGGGCCGCTCTTGAGCACATCGCCCACGATTTTGGCGGTGGAGGAGACCTTTTGATACTCCGTCTGCCCCGCCGCGTCGCCTATCGCGCCGGAATACGTCCGAATCACCAACGGCTCCTTTAGCGCCGTGTTGAGCTGCTTGTTCCAAAGCGTGGTATCCGGCGCGAGAATGATGTTGAAGCTGGTGTTCTCCGCCGTGTCCCTTAGGGAATAGGTGATCGTGCCGGACTTGGGCTGGTAAGCGCCGTAGCTGTCGCCGCCCTTTAGGTCGTCCAGGTTCTCGGGCGTCACGCCCGCCACCAGGCCGGTCATGGTATTGGGCTTGGGGTATTCCACCACGACCAAACCGTCGGGAATCTTGATCTCCACTTTTTTATCTTTTAAATTCAGCGTGCTCTTGATCTTGATGTGCAGCGTCACCTGCTTGGTATAGTCGATATCGAACGTGTCCTTGCTGCGCAGGTCCTGTTCCACGCCGCTGTCGTCTTTGATCACAGCGGCCTCAATCTCCATGGTCGCATCCTCTAGGGCAAGGAGCTGTGCCTGCAAAGCCTCCACGAGCAGCGCCAGGGTATCCGCGCCGGAAATCTGCGCCTGGTCCTCCGGCTTGAGCGCCTGGTACGCCGCATATGCGGCCAAAGCCTGCGCATTGAACTTCTCCGTCGCCGCATCGTCCAGATCGCCCGCCTGCTCCATCTGGGCCAGGATCGCGTCTACCTGCTTTTGCACCGGGCAGATGGCGCAGACAAACGCGCACACGGGGTTTTCCTCTGTGTAGCCGCACGCCTCGTCGTGTTCCGCGTGATGGATGCATGCCTCCGCCTTGGGCGGGTCTGCGGGCTTCGTTTCCTCCGGAATGCCCGGCGTTTGCTCCGTTCCGTCCCCCGCTGCGTCGGGATTGCCCCCATCAGAAGGCGTGGTTTCCGCGGGCGCTTTGCTTGCGCTCTCCCCGTCCTTCTGCTCGGGCTCAGGAGCCGGCGTCTGCGCGGGTTTTTCCGTACTTACGGGGACGCCGGTCTCCTGCGGTAAGTTCTGGCCGCCGTCGGCGCCCGTCACAACGCCGGGCAGCAGGTCCGTGGCCGCCTCAGCGCTCAGGATTCCCCCCAAATTCGCGCCGAGCAGCGCTATGCAGAGCGCCGCGCCCAAGATTCCGCGCCGTATTTTGGACCAACCGCCTTTGCGTGCCGTCATTTTTGTTCCTCTCCTCTTCCCAGAAATACACTTTAATCTCTTTTTTCTTGCATACCGCCAGCATGGGCGCTTTAAAAAAGCCGAAGCTGCTCGCCCTTATTTACGAACGGCGCCACACAGAGCGTCGGCCGGTTTTTCCCTTAAATTCAGTGTTTTTCACACCTTAAGAACGGAAGTCCGTTCACAATCAAACCCAAAATAATTATAGCATGTAAAAACGAAAAAGTCTATATTCTCTCCTATGGATGCACATGATTTCCATCTTCTTTGCCCCCCTGCCGCCGCGATGCGTTTATGCTTGCCATCATCCCTTTTCCCCGCATGCTCCAGGGCTCATCTGTATGGCGTTTTTTTGTGTTTCCAGCTCCCTTCTGACCAGCACAACCGACAGGATGAAGGCCATAAAATCGGCCGCGGGGCCCGCAAAGAGCACGCCCATAATGCCAAAGCGGAGCGGGAGCAGCAAAATCAGCGGGATGAGGAAAAATACCTGCCGGGTCAATGCCAACAAAGCCCCTTTCATCGCTTTCCCTATGGCCGTGAAAAAACTGGAAGAGAGCAGCTGCACCCCGTTGACCAGCACCATAAACAGGAATATGCGCATAAACAGGACCGCGAACTCCATATACAGCCGATCCCCCTTGCCAAACAGAGAGATGATGGGTTGAGGGAAACCCTGCAATAGGCAAAAGCCCACCGCGGAGACGATCATATTCCATTTTATCGCGAGCAGATACGCTTCCCGCACGCGGGGATATTGCTTTGCCCCGTAGTTAAAGCCGATGATCGGCTGCACCCCCTGCGATATTCCAACGACGATGGCCAGAATAATCGCGTTGGTTTTCATGACAATTCCGCAGGCTGCCAAGGGAATCTCCGCGCCGTAAGCCGTTTGCGCTCCATAATGGGTCAACGAATTGTTTAAGACGATTTGCACAAAGGTGATGGCGACTTGATTTGCGCTGCTGCTGATGCCCATACTGCAAATTTTTAAGCTCTCTTTGACGCTCAGCTGAAAACTGCTCTTTTCAAAGCGAATGGTTTTGAATCGCCACAAATAGCGCACCGCGATGGCAAAGGACAGAATCTGCCCCAGGATGGTCGCCAACGCAGCCCCGAAAATGCCCCAGCGAAAGACAAAGATGAAAATCGGGTCCAGAACGGTATTGACTATGGCGCCGGATACCATGCATATCATGGAATACCGGGGACTCCCATCCGCCCGGATCAAATTGCTCATGCCGTTGGTCACAATGAGGAACGGCATGCCGATCAACGTTATGCCCGCATACTGCTTCGCATAGGGAAACACCTCTTTGGTCGTTCCGAACAACTTCAATAGCTGGGACAAAAAGCCCTGGCCAATCGCCAGATACGCAAGCCCAAAGGCGATCATGAGAACGATGCCATTCCCCGCCGCTTTGGCCGCCGCCTCCGGCTTTTTATCGCCGAGAAAAAGCGAAAAGCGAGAGGCGCTGCCGATGCCGATGAGCAGAGAAATGGCAAGGCAAATAGTGGAGAACGGATAGGAAACGTTGGTCGCCGCGTTGCCAAGATACCCGATGCCCTGGCCGATAAAGATCTGATCCACTATGTTGTAGAGGGAGCCCACCAGCGTCGCCGTGATGCTGGGAATGGCAAATCCCCTCAGCAGCTTGGGAATTCTTTCATATCCCAGAGGATTCTCCACCATCGAATTCCTCCTCCTTTCTCTCCACATGCAGTTCTGCCGCGATGTTTTTTCCAGCCCGCATGAGCAGATCCGCAAAGAGGGCTTCGTCGCCCTCGCCCATGCCTTTGAGCAGCACGGCTTCCGTCCTATCGCAGATGGCCTTAACTTCCCTATACGCGGCCAGCGCGCGCGCTGTGGGATACAGCTTCCACGTCCTTTTGTCCTGATTATTTGGGGTGCGCACAATCATACCCTGCTTTTCCAGCGCCAAAATCGTCCGCACAATATTGCTCGGATGCACATAGAAAATGTCCATCAGCGCATCCTGCAAAATGCCGGGCGAATCACAGACCTTCAGTAAAAACATATGCTGGCTGCTGTTGATGCCAAAGGGCGCGAGCTGCTTGTCCAGATAAATCTTATAAAAGCGGTCCGCCACCGAAAGCCACTTGAGTATTTTCACGGTAACCTTCCCTCCAATCGTAAGCATTATAAAACAACATGCGTGCGCACGCAACTATTTTCATCCAAGCGCATCGGAAAACGAAAACCGCAGCCCTTTGCATCCCATGTGCGGGGATGCAAAGGACTGCGCAGTTTCCATCGCATGTCATAGGCGATACGCTTTGGCCACGATCAGACCCGCTAGGAGGGTCAACGCGGAGGCGCCGGTCCATATCCAGCCCGAGGCGCTCGCGCCGGCCGTTGCCTTGTTCTCCATGCCAAAGCCGAAATCGCCGCCTGGCATCTTGGGCATCTCCGATTGCGCCGATGCCCCGCCGTCACCGCTCCCTTGCCATTGGGTCGGGTCGAAGTCGAACCCTTCGGGCATCTTGTTGCTGCCGCTCTCCATATCACCGGGTGCATTGGGCATGCCGCCGCCCTTGTTCATGGAGCCCATATCCGATAGGTTGAGGCCCGACGCATCGACATACTCCATGGTTTCGGCGGTCTTGCCATTGGCAAGCTGCGCGGCGATGCTTTGCGTCCGCAGGGCACAGAACTGCCGCATGGTCTCCACGCCGGCTTCAAACTCTTCAAAGGAATAAAACGCCGTGGGGTCTTTCTGGACATAGGGTTTGATCAGCGCATACGCATCGTTCAGGATGCCCGCAACGTCCACCGAATCCAGGAACTCCGCGAAATACTGATGGTATAGCTGGGTATACTCCTCATTTGCCACGATCCAATTCCACATGGGGCGGTCGTCCGAAGCGCCGCCGCTTATGGGGGAATCGATGGGCGTGTTGATGGTCTTTTGCGCATCGCCGCCCTGGAAGGTGCCGAACGCCAGATTGTAGTCCCATGGGATCATGGCCATCCGCCCGTCTTCCTCATATAGGTAGTAGTTGTGGATCATGGAGCCTGTATAGCTGTCGCCGTTTAAGACGTAGTTGTGCACGACAAAATAGCGGATGACCTGATCGATATCGACGACCGATTCGATTTCTTCGCCGGAGGACAACTTCTTCAGCGACTCTATCAAGCGCGCCTGATCCGCCTGGGTTAGATCGGTCTTGGCGTTGTTCCAGATGTTGGAATAGCTCTCGGCGTTGTCATCAATGTACTGGAGCTTCACATCGGAGGAGCCCATGCCCATGCCGCCCATCCCGCCGGGCATGGAAGGCCTGGCGCCGTCCGCCATGTCCGGCCTTTGCGGCATCTCCGCGCCGAAGTCGCCTTGCTCCTTGGAGGGATCAAAATCGCGCCCGCCCGGCATCTGGGGCATCGTCATCCCCTGCCCGGATTCACCGGAATCCTCGCGGTTCAGGAAATCGCCCAGGTCGAAATCCTTGCCGTTGCCGCGCCCGCCGCCAAAGCTCATGCTGTCCGGCTTGTACAGCGCGCCATAGGCGGAGCCATAGTTCCGTTGAAGGAAGGCCTCCTCCACGCCCTCCACCGCAAGATACAATCCCCAATCCTCACCGTTGACCGTGATGTAGACGAAGCTGCACAGGGGCGCGTTGACGCCAAACGCACTCATCATGGTGTAGGTTAGGTAGTCCTTCATCATGGTGGTATCCTGAATCAGGTTGTTTAAGCTCAGCTTGTCCAGGCCATGGTAGGAGAGGGCGCTGTCATACTGATCGAACTCGATCTTAAAGCTGTAGCGCTGGCTGCCCATCGAGGCAACCGTGGAGAGCGAAGTGTTTCCCTTGCCGCGAATGCCCACGTTTTTATAGGCTTCGCCGTCGATGATCACGCTTGCGGCATGGTATTCTTCTGTGGTGGCGCTTGCGATGAATGCATCCCAATCATCCATGACAAGATCGATGGTATGTACCCTGGAATTGTCAAACAGGCGCTGTTCATATCCCATCACCCGTTCTTTGACCTCGATCTTCAGCACCCCGCCGTTCATAAACAGGATGGCGGCCGCCAGGCAGAGGGCCGTTGCGATCCACGCAATTTTATCAAAATGCTTGCTTCCAGACATGCCTTACCCCATATAATCGCCGTTGTAGGAAACGATCACCGCGCTGTTTACGCCCTGCATTTCCGAAAGGATGTTGATAAAGTCCGTATCGTCCTGCTTGAGGCGGACCTCGATGTTCATTTCAATCGCACCCCGAACCGCCGATTTGCTTTTTATGGTGCTGCGCAGTACGTTTTGGGCCAGGAACTCCTTCGCCCTTACTTCCACATCATGGTTATCGCAGTTGAGCACGACCATATAGGGATGGGTGTGGGTCTTTCGGTTGACGAACACCAGCAGGATCAAGCCGATGCCGACGCTGCCAAGGATCGCCAGGGGAATCATGCCCGCGGCAAGGATAATGCCCGCGCCAATGGCCCAAAACAAGAACGCGATGTCCAAGGGCTCCTTAATGGCCGTGCGGAAGCGAACGATGGAGAGCGCGCCCACCATGCCCAGGGACAGAACCACATTCGAGGTAACGGCCAGGATCACGATGGACGTGATCATGGTCAGCGCCACCAGCGTTGTGCCAAACCCAGAGGAATACATCACACCCCGGTAGGTCTTCTTGTAGATGAGGAAGATGAACAGGCCGATGCCAAAGGACAGCACAACGGTCATCAGCATATCCAGAACGCTGATGGAGGCGACGTTTTCCAGAAAGCTGGACTTGAAGATGGCTTGAAAGCTCATTTTGCAGATTCCTCCTTTTTTGTCAATCGTACATGCGGCAGGCGGCGTACTTTGAAAATGCCGTGCTTCCCCTGCCGTCCAGCTGCACAGCGCCCCGAATCACATCGGGCAGATAGCCATCCCACTTCACTTCCAGGATGCAGGGAGAATCCTTGACGGGCACGGTGACGCAGGCGGGATTGAGAAAATCCGTGCACCGAAGGCCGGTGCGGATGTTGTAATCCAGCGTTACCCTCACGTTGCCGGGGCCAAAGACGAAGGGCTCGCGGGTGTAGTCGACAATGACCTTCGCCCTTAGCCCTTCATTGCGGATGCGGGTGTAGAAGCCCAGGATCACTTCATCGGTGCTCTTAAACATCCAGTCCACTTCCCCATCGGCAATGGCCTGCGCCTGCGCTGGGGTGAGCGCCGCCGCATCTTTATAGCCTAGGCCGCCGTGCTTGAATTTCCGCTCCAGATGAATCAGGGAAGAATCGCGGTTATACAGCCGGATGCGGTATTTTTCCCGGATGTTCACGCCGTTCAGCTTCTCGCTGAGCGCTTTGTCATCCAGGTTGTCAAAATACAAGCTGCGGATCTCATAGCGTCCGTCTGCGGCATGGCGGTCCGGCTTCATCACCGCCCGCAGCCGCTGCCGCAGGATCAGCACGTCGGATTTGCTGATCTCGTGTTTAACTTCATGCCTGAACTGCAATGGGCATCCACTCCTTTCTCTGTCGTTATGATAAAGGGCGAACCTATGATTTACATAAGAAAGCCACCCCGCATGCAGGCGAATGCGGGGTGGCTTTTCGGCATGGATTGCACATTCACAGCCGAATCATGAACCGAATCCGATCGGGGGAAGGGTATGCGGCGGTCATCCTCCCGCCGAAGTTTTCGCAAATGGCGCGGGCGGCGGACAACCCAATGCCATAGCCGGAGGACTCCACGCCCTGCGTTCGGGCAGAGTCCCCCCGGTAAAAGCGTTCAAACAGTCGCTCCGGGTCCGCCTCGTGGGACGGATCGCAGGTGTTCTCTTCGAGGATCTGCATGTGTCTGCCCTGTCTTGCCATCGTCATCTCAATTCTTCCCTTTTCGGGCGTGTATTTTAGCGCGTTATCCAGCAGGATCGTCATCATCTGCCGGAAACTGTCTTTGTGTACCAGGATGGTCATATTGGGCTCAACGCGCACGTGGAACGCAAGCCCGCGCAGCAGGGCCGTATCTTGATACGCGGGCAGCAGCTCGCGGATCACCTCGCTGACATCGACCGCTTCCCTGGGCAGAGGGATTTCCTCGTCCAGCTTGGCAAGGGTCAACAGGTTGGACATCAGCGCATTGAGGCGCTTTGTCTGCGCGCGGATATGCCCGTTGTATTTGTTTTCCCCGTGGATCAGGGCCATGGTATCGTTGTTGGATTGGATGATCGCCAGGGGCGTTTTCATCTCGTGTCCGGCGTTGGTGATGAACTGCTTTTGCCGCTCCATGCCCATGAGGACCGGGCGAACGACCTTGCCCGAAAGCAGGACGACAAACACCAGAACCATCAGCCAGCAAAGCGCCGCGATCGCGCTGGACACAGACAGGACCATGGAGAAGCTCTCTCTTTGCGGCGATGTATCCACAAAGAACGTCATCCGGTTCGGCCCTATCTCTTTTACGGCAAATTTATATCCGTTCAATCTCCCGGTCTTTTTGCCGGACTCCCAAACGGTCAAGGCATAGCTTGCCGCCGTATCGACATCGATCGAGGAGATTTGATCCGTGTTGACGTCTCGCACGGCGCCGCTGCCGTCGCTGTAGGCGATAAAGAACCGCGCGGAATGCATGCGATCCATATCCAGCGGCTGGGCAAAGGGGGGCGGACGGTTAAAGTCCATTTTGTGGAACGCGCCGTCCGATTCAACGAGCACCTTCATGACCATATCCGATTGCCGTTCCAGTATCCACCAGTTAAGGCCGTTGATGGCCAGGACGATGAAGAGCAGAAGGCAAGTAACCGCGGCCATCGCAAAAAAAATAAAGCGCTGTTTCAATTTTTTCGTCATCGTTGTAACCATAGATGTCCTTTGGGATTTCGATGGGGGAAAGCGTCATCCGCGCGCTGCATTCCATATCTGTTGAAACGCACCGTCATAGCCAAGTTGGGAAATGTTGAGCATCTGATGCTTTAGAACGGCATGCTTGAGCGCATAGGCGTCATATTCGCCGCGCAGTTTCCAAAAGGCGATCTGGCTTTGATCCGGCGGCGCCTGCCGGCGATCCTGACGCGCGCGGCTAAGTTGGCTTTCAAGGTCATCGGAAACGAGGTAGAACACCTGCCAGGAACCCCTTGTAAGGCATTGCAGCAGGTTTTGCACATGATGGGCGGCCTGCTCCGGCGAAGCATGATTATTCCGCATCATGTCGTTGATCGGATGGTGCAGTAGTGCGCCGTCGAAGAGGTAGTATTCTGTCGAGCCGTCGATTCCGGCATCAAACCTCCTCCACACGGCTTGATACGCATCCGTGTATTTCCGCAAGGGCACAGGCTGCGCCGGCTTGTAACAAAACTCCATCTCCGCAAGTTCCCGCAAAAGCGGCTCCGCAAACAACGGCGCGTTCTCATCGCGATACCGCACAAGAACCGCCTCTCCCGCCGGGATGGAATGCCGCGCAATCCGCGCGCTCTGCCCGGGATGGCGCCGCAATAAGTCATGATAGCGTTGGTTTGGCACATACGCCGTTGCGTAAAAGTCGATCGGGTTGGTAAAGTTGAATTCCTCGTAGCTTTGCACGGTTTTTCCGCTTTTTTGCAGCTTATCCCTTAGCGCCCTTACCATTGTGGACTTTCCCACGCCCGAAACGCCCTCAATAAACAGTATTTGGGGCATGCCGCACCTCCAGTTTATAACCGACATTCCGTTTTGAAACGATCTCCACCGCGGAGTTCATTGCGGAGAGCCGCTTGCGCAGATAGGAGATGTACAGCCAGACGCTGTTGATGTCCGTTTCCGTATTGTAGCCCCACGCCTTAACGAGCAGATCCTCCGTGGACAGATACATCGTGTGATTGAGCATGAGCAACTCCATCAGGCGATATTCCTGTTTGGGCAGCGCAAAGGAGAACTCGCCTGCGGCCAGCACCCCGGACTGCATATTCAAGGTCAGATCGCCGAACCGGATCAAATCGGGATGATACTCTTCGCGCCTTCGCAGCATGGCGCGGATTCTGGCGATCAGTTCGCCCATGTCAAAGGGTTTGGGCAGATAATCGTCCGCGCCGGTATCCAGGCCCCGAATGCGGTCCTCAACCTGCGTCTTGGCGGTCAGCAGCAGCACCGGCGTCCGGCATCCGTTCCGGCGCAGGTCCGTCAGCACCTCCAAGCCATCCCGCTTGGGCATCATAATGTCGAGAATGATGCCGTCGTAATCGCTTGATGTGGCGTAATCATAGGCATCAGCCCCGTTGTATACGGCATCGACAATGTACTTGTGGTAGGTAAGATAGTCCACGACCGCTTCGGAAAGCGCCGGCTCATCTTCGGCGTACAGCAGCTTCACAATGACACCTCCTGGCGTTTGATCACCCCACCCGGATAGGATACCACTCCAAGCTAAGTTAAACCTATGGCAAGCATCCGGGGCAGCGATTGTTTAAAGATCAGGCCGGTCGTTATGCTTCGGAAGAATATATGTTTACAGGTTGGCACTCATATTCACCCTACTGCAATTTCTTCCTCAACGGCTTCAATCAAGCCAAGTATAATTTGGGGGGGAAGGGTTATTATATTATTACTCCAGCTAAACACTTCTTCATTGCCTAATATAATAGACTCGCTTAATGTACATTCATGAATTAACGTACAACGAATCAAACTATATATTACATCCTCCATTCCAGAATATCCATGCTCATCTTTTCTCAAATTTGGTATACTGCCAAACTCGAACTTACATCCGTGTCCAAAAAAAAACGGGTAAACCTTTTTGAGATATCGTTCTGATATGGCTGTCAATCCATAATTTAATGCGAGTAGCATTTTGATGCTTGGGATATATATTTTTCGCGCACGCATCCACTGCACAGCAAACCAATGATAAAGATGTCTCATAGTGTCCCTTGTTGTAAAGCTCCTTGGCATCTCCAATGAAACCTCTAATGTTATATTTCTGCATCCTGAACCTCTAATCTGTTTGATATAGCAAAACCACCGTTTCCACATGTGTTCGACAGGGACAACGCCCTTTACCTCTTGAATCATTTCTCTCATTCTATCTGTGCAATGTTCCATGCCGGAACGACCGCAAACTGCTATTTTTCAAGAACCCACGGCAAGTTTTCCAACTCATCAGTCACACACTAATGCTGCCATGTTGCTTTCTCTTGATTATTTATTCCTATTACACTTTTTCGCTCTGTAAAAGTGAATAACGTTCTTGGATAGCCGCTGTCTTATCCGATGCGACTTTACGCTTAACAGCTTTTGCTATAATAACATTCTCAATGTTCACAAATATATTATTCCTCATGGCGATACTAATTAAGTAACTCAAAAGCTTCTTCAGTTTTGTCGTAACTCCAGCAGTACAGACACGAAGAAAAACCCTTCCGCACATAAAAAATCCACCCTACCACCCACCTTCTTGACAGCGCTGCGGATGCTCTCGATTCCATAGCCGTGCCCTTCGCCTGGCTTATCGGTCAGATATCGATCGTTTTGCTGCCTGGGCAGTTCCTCCAGCGGATTCTTGCATGAAATATGCAGCATTTTTCTTGCAATCTGCATGGAAAAACCGATCTGGCGCCTGCTGGACTCGGCGGGAAGCTTGCAGCAGGCCTCAATGGCATTGTCCAGTATATTTCCAAGCACTGCGCAAAACTCCGGCTGGGACATCGGGAGTTGTTCCAGCGTGCACAGTTTCATCTCCAAGTGTATCTCGTTGCGTTTACAGATCGCTGACTTTGCAAGCAGCAGCGCGTCGACCGCTGCAAAACCGGAGGCGCAGGTGTTGACATACGCGACCGCATCGTCCTTATGTATCTCCTGGCGATACTCCCTTGCCGCCTCCTGCTGTCCGCGTTCCAGCAATCCGTCCATCACCTGCATGTGATGCTTCATATCGTGGCGCAAGTTTCGCAGTTCCGCATACAATGCCTGTAAGTCAATGCTTTCCCCTTCAGCAGACTGCATCTGTCTGACCTGCGCTGCCAGGAATTCTTTTTTCTCCTCCTCCTGTACCTGAAAACGATATAGAAGGAATGCAAGAGACCAACATAAATAAAAGGACGGATAAAACAATAGCGCAAAAGCGGCAGGCTTTTGCACCATCCACAGCGCAAGCAGCGCGGTGAACCCGCTGAGCAGCGCACTGCCTTCCTTTAAGCCCTGGACGCGGCGAAGAAAGCATAGCCCGGCGGCGAGCAGCAGCAAAGCCACCGCACCCTCGAACTGCTCCGGCCAATGCGGAAACAAGGGCGCTGCGTTCTCCAGCGCATGCCCCGCGCCGAGCGTCAGCGCCAGCGCAAAGCATTTTTCGCCCGCGCGCGCACGGAGGGTGCCCAGCACATAGCCGATCACAACCAGCGCCGTTGCCCCCTGAAGCACCCATTCCCGCTGGATTCCGAAACAAGCTGCGCCCAGCACAACCGCCGCGACAACAAGCCACTTAGTGCAGCATTTTCTTTCCCCCAGCACAATGTGCGGCAGGAGCAACAACGTCAGCGCCTTGACTAAGCGCAATCCACATACCATCACGGCGATCATCCTCTCAGGCTCGGAGCGATCCACTCACGATCCAAATAGCGCGCAGCAAAGGCATGATGCACCTGCTCGGAGTATTTCTTGCCCATGGGGAGCTGTTCGTTGTTTGCCAGCGTCACCTGCGTACTCGAAAAGGCGGCGATATGCCTTAGATTGAGTATCAGCAGCCGATGAATGCGCAGGAAATCCTCTCGCGGCAGCAGTTCCAGCGCGTCATCCAAGCGCATTCGGTCCATCACCCGGTACTCGCCCTCCAAAAGGTGCAGCACAACGTAGTGTTCTTTGCTGGAAAGGTAGAGTATGTCCCGAGGATCGAACCCGACGTGTACCCCGTCCACGCGAAAAACGACGCTGCGCTCTTTCTGGTTCTGTACCGTCTGATAGGCATAGTTCATGCACTCTCTGAGATTTTCATCTGCAACCGGTTTGAGCAGGTAGCGCAGCGCGCCCAGGCGGTACCCGTCCATGGCGCGCTCCACACTGCCCGTGATGAACACAATCAGAATCCGTTGATCCAGCTCCCGTATCTTTTCCGCCAAACGATACCCATCCATAAACCGCAGGCCGATGTCCAACAAGAGCAGATCATAGGTCTGTCCGTGCTGCCATTGGTCCAAAAGAGACTCTCCATCCCGATAACTGCGCACCAACAACGAATTGCAACCGTGAAGTTCCGCCCATGTTTTTATTTTCTGCGTCAGGAACTTTGCATAGACTGCATCATCCTCACAAATGGCAATCTTCATGCTTCTCCCTCCTCCGCTTTTTCCGAAACCATCTGGCCCTTTACGAATGCGCTTCCGCTGCGTAATACTGTGCCTGTGCGCTCCAAAGCTCAGAATACTTACTGTGTTGATTCAACAACTGGCTATGACTTCCCTGCTCAATCACACATCCATTGTCAAATACCACGATGGTATCACAAAAACGGCAGGAAGAAAGCCGATGTGAGATGAAAATCGCAGTCTTGTTTTGCGTCAACGCGCCAAAGCGCGTATAGATTTCATACTCCGCCAGTGGATCAAGTGCTGCGGTGGGCTCATCCAGCACGACAAGCGGCGCATTCTTGTACAGGGCGCGGGCGATAGCGATCTTCTGGGCTTCGCCGCCAGAGAGCTCCACGCCGTTCTGCGCATAATCCTTGTAAAGAGGGGTATCCAGCCCATCTGACATGGTCCTGCGCCGCTCATCAAAACCGGCAGCCCTCAAGCACTCTTCTGCCCTGCCCGCATCATACTCCTCCGTCATGGATACGTTTTGTCCCAGTGTGAAGGAAAGCAGCCTGAAATCCTGAAATACCACCGACAAACGAGCCATGTACGCATCAAAGTCCATCCGCTGGATATCCTGTCCATCCAGCAGAATTCTGCCCTGTGTCGGCGCGAACAGCCGGCATAGCAGCTTAACCATCGTGGTTTTCCCGCTCCCGTTCTCTCCAACCACGGCGATATGCTCTCCTGGGTGTAATGTAAGGTTCACGTCCTTCAGCGCATACTTTTCCGCACCAGGATAACGGAAGGACACGTTTTGAAATTCGATGACACCCGGCCCCTCCGGAATGCGCTCCTTTCCCGGCAGCGCGGTATCCGGCAGGTCCATATATTCAAATGTTGAGAGGAACCGCTCGGCATGGACGCGCATTGCATCCCACTGCATGACGAGGCCAGAAAGCGCACGCGCGAACTGATTGATTGCGCCTGCATAGGTAACGACCTGTCCCAAGGAAATGCGGCCGGCAAGCGCATGAAGTGCAACAAAAGCGTAGGCGACGCCCTCGCACAGCCCCGAGAGCAAACCCGCCGTTCCATCGCATCGGCCGAGCAGTGCGGCAATTTTGGAACTAACCACGCGGCGCATATGATAATAGGAGGACGCAGCGTTTACCTCCAGCAAATCGTATGCTTTGTACAGTCGAATCTCCTTTCCCGCGCGATAATCCAGCGAAGCGTTCGAAGTAAAGTAGCCAATCAGACGGTTGAACTTGTTCACTTCCCCCATCCACTCCACCTGCTTTTTGCTGGCGTTGCCGCGCTGCTTGGACAGGCCAAATGTTATCCCCAGCAGCACAGCAAAGTAGACCACGCAGACTACGCCGATCTTATAATCCAATTGCAACATGGGCAGTACGATCCAGAATGCCGCCGCCAGTGCGACTACGCGCTGTGTCAGCAAATCGAACAGGCTGAACATACCATAGAGCCCATAACCCCAGTTATTGTCCTCTGCTATACGCTGACGCACTCCCTGGAGACGTTCATCCTCCAGCGCGGCATAATCCATGTCCAGCGTCTTTTCCCCCAGGAGCGTGTCGTATTTGCGCACGCAAGCCTGCATACGGATCTGGCAGGTGCGATGCAGCAAGTCCCGCAGCGCATACCCCAAGAAGATCGCTCCCACGCCCTGCAGCGCAAAGCAAATGATTCTCAGGAAGGGCTCTTCGTCAACCAGACGTTGTATGACCGCACCGGAAAGCAAAATTGCGCCGAAGGGCAGCAACGCTGAAACCACGCTGCGGGTCGCATACAGCCACAAAATGTGAGAATCCATTTGACGAATCAATGAGTACAGCTTACGAAACACGTTTTTCTTCTGTTTCATACGTCTGCGCCCTCCTCTTCCGCCCGATAATACTGGCTCTGGATTTCATACATGTGTGCATATTCTCCATGGAGTGCCATCAGCTCCTCATGCGTACCCCATTCTATAATCCTTCCATCCTTCATCAGCGCAATTCGATCGCAGAACATCGTGCTGGCCAATCGATGGGATATATACAGCGACGACTTGCCAAGGCAAAGCTCCTCATATGCCCTATACTGCTCGCTCTCCGCAATAGGATCCAGCGCTGCCGTCGGCTCGTCCAGTATAAGCACGGGGCTGTCCTTGTACAGGGCCCTTGCCAGGAACATCTTCTGCGCCTGCCCGCCAGAGAGCACCACGCCCGCATTGGTGACTACCTTAAGCATCTGAGAGTCCGCGCCGTCGGGCAGCGACTGTATGTACTCCTGCAGTTTCGCCCGCTGCAAACTGATGTCAACCCGCCATGCCTCCAGCTTTTTCTGCGGCTGCAGCGCAACATTCTCCGAAACGGTAAAGGGAAACAGCGCGGCGTCCTGAAACACGGCTGCAAACAGGCCCAGCAGCGCGTCAGGATCGTACTCGTACATTGGATGGCCATTGATACGGATCTCTCCGCTACACGGCGTATAGAATCCGCAAAGCAACTTCACCAGCGTAGTCTTTCCCGCGCCGTTTACGCCCACCAGCGCGACCTTCTGTCCAGGCTCTATTGTCATGTTTAAGTGGTCTATGACGTTCCTGCCATCTGGCTCATAGGCAAAACAAACATCACAGAACTCGATTTTTATGTCGTTCAGTAGCAGAGTGCGATGCGACTGCTGTGCCGTTTTTTCGTGCGTATCTGCTTCGACAAAGGAACGGTAATCCTCTACGCGCATGGACGCCGTCCCAATTTGGGATACCTGCTCCACCAGACTCGAAATCCACTGCGAAAACCCGGCAATCGCGCCAAAGTACAGCACAAAATCTGCCAAGGGAATCTGCCCGGTCGAAACTTTATAAATGAGATATGCATACGCAAAACCATCACGCAAAAGAATCGTCAACGCATTTCCAAGCATCGCAACATAGCGCCGGTTTTCCGTACGACAATCCCACCTTCTACGAGCGTTCAGCAGTTCTGCCAGCTTATTTCGCAGCCAGCACTGCATCCGATACACACGGATTTCTTTTCCATAAGTCGGGTCCAGGCACTTCTGCGTAAGGTAATTGATCTTCTTATCTAACTCAACCCAGCGGTCCTTATTCTCCCGCTCAAACTTTCGCGTCCACATGGGCAGCAGTACATTGACCAGCGACAACAGCACAAGCCCCAGTATGATCCAGGGATTCAGCAGCGACAGGATCGAAGTATACAGCACAAATCCCAGCGTCGCCGTACAGATCCCCATGACGGCCGGCATCATCAACCGGATACAGCCTTCATCGCCCTTGTAAACCGCATCCATCGCGCGCTGGTACAAGGTCTGTCCTTCTGCGCTCTCCACCAGTTGATACCTGCAGCGCAGCGACTGCATGTACAGCTCCCACACATACTCCGACTGCACCATGATCATCCGCCACAGCGAGCGCGTTTTCAGGTCTCCACCCGCTGCATACAGCAGCGCGATCCCCAACGCGACCGCGCTCACGCTCATAATGAGCTGCGCAGGGGGTACCTTCCCCGTAATCTGCTCCACGACCAGCTTAGGCAGGAAAATGCTCAGGAATGGCACCAGGACTTCGATTGCCGTCGTCGCCAGGAAGAGCCACAGCAGCGCCTTGTCCTTTGCATTCACCATCTTTATGCAATACCATGCATTGACCGAGATGCTATGTCCACATTTCTGCTTTTTCATCGGATCACTCCTCTCCGCGTCCCCTCTGCCCACAACCCCATTGTACTCTGCGGCCAACCCTTGCTCAACACAATTGTCAGGAATGCCGGCGCGCAGGCCATCGATTTCCAATTAATCCTCTTCAACGCTTAGATCAAATAGGAGATCGTGCGCCTTGTATACAACCTTGATATTGGAACTTGTCCGTGCCGTCAGCCCAATGTATCCTTTGCGTCTTACCAGAACAACGGGAGGTACATAGGCATCTTCTAGCTGACATATCACATAGTGATCTTTTTTTGCAGAACTGTAACGAACAAAAAAAGATGCAAATGCTTCCAGCGAGTTTATTTCAAGCAACCCTCCTGTTATGATCTTAGTTTTAAGGAAATCCGATAGCTTTCCGGTTTCCGGCGATACATAGCATTTATAGCGATTGGTCATAGAATACATATCGAAAATATACATTTTGTCGTTGTGCTCAAACAAATTAACGATATGGCAGCTACCGCATTCTGACAAGATCAGTATCATGCTGATCTTGTCGTAATACTCATCGAGCATTTTCTTTGTCCAAGCTGCAATGGTCGCGCAACACCCGCCTCCATTCGTCTCAAAAGCTTCTCCTTCTCGATGATACTCCCAAAGCCTTCCGTCCTCCTCCATGAAGAAATTGTCTTCTATCACCTTGTAATCTTTTACTTGAAGCCATTGTACTAGCTCATACAGCGTACATACGCATTTATGCTGCATAGGTGCCTTATCGCATCTCTTAACTTGTTCATTCGTATATCGCGTCACGCCCCGAAATCTGGTAGTTGGTGGAATAGTTCCCGCTGCGTCCAGAGCTTT
>CAOKIU010000018.1 GCA_948468595.1 uncultured Christensenella sp. | reverse complement strand
AGCATTTCATTTTGCCAAGTGATAATCTCCTTTGTGGAAATCTCGCTGATTTTCAGTTTGCCGAAATAAGGGAGTATCTTCGTGCGAATAATATGCTCTTTCGTCAGCCAAGTGTTTTCTTTCAGACGGTTTTTCACATCATTGATATACAGTTCCGTAAAGGCTTCAAAACTCATATCGAGGTCAGACGAGTTTTGGAGCTGAAACATTCGCTCCCATTCCTGCGCTTCTTTCTTTGTGGCGAAACCCCGCTTACATTTCTGCTTGCGTTCGCCTTTCCAATTCACATACCTCGCCATTACATACCAAGTGCCGTTGTCCTCATTTTTGAATACTGGCATTATTTACTCTCCTTTCCTGCTCCGTAGAGCCTTTCATAAAAATACTGGCGGTTTACACGACCCGCAATCGTAATAAAGCCCTGTTCTTTCAATTCCTCGTTCAGTTTTCTGATGAGCTTATAGGCATAGGGCTTTGATACGCTTAGTTCCTGTGCCACATCATCGGCACGAATAAATTTGTTTTCCATATCGTCAGTCCTTTCATAAGATTTTTAAGTTGCCGTTCTCTCCGAATATCGTTCCTGCCCCCATTTCAGCGGCGTTATCTCGCTCACTCTTGAATAAATCAAAAGGTCTTGGCGAAGTATCCTACTCGGACGGTCATTTAGTTTTTATTAAGCATATTAGCTTAGTGCTTTCTATTATACTAAGCATATTTGCTTTTGTCAAGTGGTTTTCGAGAAAATATTAAACTTTTTTGTTTCGTTTCCTCTTGACAATTCCTAAACATATCTGCTATACTGGTTGCAGTACATAAGCAAGGAGTGTAAACACTATGGCTATTGGCGAAAGAATACATTTTTTTAGGCTTTTGCGTGGTATGACGCAAAAATATCTTGGTACGGCTGTCGGCTTTCCCGAACGAAGCGCAGATGTGCGTCTGGCACAGTACGAAACTGGCTCCCGTAAACCAAAAGCAGACTTAACGGCTGCATTGGCACAGGTGCTTGAGGTTTCCCCGCAGGCTCTCGATGTTCCCGACATTGACAGCTATATCGGTCTTTTGCACACCTTATTTACTCTTGAAGATATTTACGGTCTGACCGTCAGCGAAGCAGACGGGGAAGTTTGTCTGAAAGTCAACAAGGACAAAGGTAAGGACGCTGCCGAACTATCAAAAATGCTCTGTGCTTGGAAAGAACAGGCGGACAAGCTATCTTCCGAGGAAATCAGCAGGGAAGAATACGACAACTGGCGTTATTACTATCCGAAATTCGATACCACACAAATCTGGGCGAAAGTTCCCTCGCAGGAATTAAGCGACACATTAGTCGAAGCATTCAAAGAGCAACTCAAACCCGATAAATAAAGAACGACAAAAAGCCCTTAGCTATGAGTTACTACCCACAGCTAAGGGCTTTCTAATATGGATTTATTTCGTCATACAAAACTAACTCTAAATCATTCTGTAACCCTAAAACCACTGGATTACAAGAATAATGGCTCTTATATGACTGTTATCAAATTGTTATCAAAAGACCTCTTGAAACGCCACAAACCCGCATAAACACTGGCTTTTTACGACCTCTCAACTTATTCGAACTCGATGGTTGCCGGCGGTTTTGTGGTCACATCATAGACGACCCGGTTGACGGAGGGGACTTCGTTGACAATGCGGTTGGAGGTGCGCGCCAGCACGTCATAGGGGAGGCGCGACCAATCGACGGTCATGAAATCGACGGTATTCACAGCGCGCAGGGCGACGGTATAATCGTAGGTGCGCTCGTCCCCCATGACGCCCACAGAGCGCAGGTTTGTCAGCACGGCAAAGTATTGATTGACATCGCGGGAAAGACCGGCGCGCGCGACCTCCTGGCGGAAGATGGCGTCGGCCTCCTTCAGGAGCGCGGCCTTTTCCGCCGTGATCTCCCCCAGAATGCGCACCGCCAGGCCGGGACCGGGGAAGGGCTGCCGCCAGACCATGTCCTCGGGCAGGCCCAGTTCCAAGCCCAGGCGGCGCACCTCGTCCTTAAACAGGTCTCGCAGCGGCTCTAAAATCTCCTGAAAGTCGATGACCGAGGGAAGACCTCCGACATTGTGATGGCTCTTGATGGTGGCTGCCGCGCCCAGGCCCGATTCAATGACATCCGGATAGATGGTGCCCTGCGCCAGAAAGTCCACCTTTCCAATGGTCTTGGCCGCGCGCTCAAACACGCGGATGAACTGCTCGCCAATGATCTTGCGCTTGCGCTCGGGGTCGGAAACGCCGCGCAGCGCCGTGAGAAAGGTCTCTGCCGCGTTCACATGTATCAAATCAATGTCGAATTGGCCGCGGAACAGCGCGTCCACTTGCTCGGGCTCGTCCTTGCGCATTAAACCCGTATCGACAAAGACGCAGGTGAGCTGTTTGCCCACCGCACGGTGCAATAATGCCGCGCACACCGCGCTGTCCACGCCGCCCGAGAGAGCGAGCAGCACGCGCCCGGCCCCAACCTTCGCCCGCAAAGACGCGGTCATCTCCTCGGCATATCCGGGCATGCTCCAATCCCCGGTAAGGCCGCAGACTTCATAGAGGAAGTTGCGCAGCATGGCCTCGCCCTGCACGGTGTGCTGCACCTCGGGATGAAACTGCACGCCATAGAGGCGGCGTTTTGTGTCCGCGATGGCCGCGATGGGGCAAGTCGACGTGGAAGCGGCGACCTCAAATCCATCGGGGAGGCGGGACGCCTGATCGGTGTGGCTCATCCAGCACTGCGCTTGGCTGTCCAGCCCTTCAAAGAGAGGGGAAGGATTGAGATTCACGACGGTCTGGCCGTACTCCTTTTGCTCCGCGCTGCGCACTTGACCGCCCAGCATCACCGTCATCAACTGCATTCCATAGCAGATGCCAAGGACGGGAATGCCCAGAGAAAAGACCTCGGGCGCACAGCGGGGCGCACCCGGAGCGTAGACGCTGTTGGGCCCGCCCGTCAGGATGATGCCCTGGGGATGCTTTTCTCGGATGCGCTCAATGGGAGAGGCGCCGGGAATCAATTCGCAATACACGCCCTCGTCGCGCACGCGGCGGGCGATGAGCTGATTGTACTGGCCGCCAAAGTCGAGAACCAACACGGTCTGATGCTTTGTCTGAGACATGGACTTCCCTCCTTGAGGTTGTTCGCGCCAAGCCGGAATGAAATGCGAACGTTGCATGGGCGTGGGATCAGGAACATTCCGAATTAGCGTCAGGTTTGTAGGATTAGACGCGAGTTTAGTGGGATGGAAAGGGGATAAACGCCAAAAAACCGGAACGAAGGGCGGAGCGTTTTCAATTTTAAGTCAATAGTATATTGCGCGCGGCGGCAAAACACAAGCGAGTTTTGCGCCAGATCAGGTTAAAAATTTGTGACGCATGGCGCGCGGCGGAGAAACATAGGATGATCGGGGAAAGCGCGCGATTGCCGTTGACAAAAGTCGGGGATGGTGGTAAAATAACGAAGAAGGCAAAGGAGCTCGAATTGTGGATTCCTATGCCTTTTTGTCATTTTGGTATGAGAATAGAGGAGGATGGTCATGGCAAAGTATACGCCGCAGGATGTCATGCGCCTGGTCAAGGAGAACGAAGTCCGCTTCATTCGCCTACAGTTTACCGATATCTTTGGCGCGATGAAGAGCGTCAATGTAACCAGCAGCCAATTGGAGAAGGTGCTGCGCAACGAGTGCAAGTTTGACGGCTCCTCCATTGAGGGATTTACGCGCATTGAGGAGAGCGATATGTGCCTCCACCCCGACCCGGATACCTTCTGCATTCTGCCCTGGTCGGATCAAGGCCAGGTGGCGCGCCTGATCTGCGACGTGTACAAGACCGACGGCGAGCCCTTTATGGGCAGCCCGCGCCACGTGCTCAAGCGCGTGCTGAAAAAGGCCAAGGACATGGGCTACGATTTCTTTGTGGGGCCGGAGCTGGAGTTCTTCCTCTTTCAGACGGACGACGCGGGGAAGGCGACCACCCGCACCTTTGACGAGGGCAGTTATTTTGACATCAGCCCTGTGGACCAGGGGGAGATTGCCCGGCGCGAGATGTGCATCCTGCTGGAGGAGATGGGCTTTGAAATCGAGGCGGCCCACCACGAGGTGGCCAAGGGTCAGCACGAGATCGACTTTAAGTACGACGAGGCGCTCGCCACGGCGGATAACGTCATCACCTTCAAAGAGGTCGTCAAGACCACGGCGCAGCGCCATGGCCTGCATGCTACGTTCATGCCCAAGCCCATTTTCGGCGCGGCGGGCTCCGGCATGCACATCAACATGTCGCTCTTCCGCGACGGCAAAAACGTATTCTGCGATGAAAAGGACCGCTACGGGTTGAGCGAAACGGCCTACCACTTTTTCGCGGGCGTCATGCGTCACGCGCCGGCCCTGACCGCCGTGACCAATCCGCTGGTCAACTCCTACAAGCGGTTGGTGCCCGGGTACGAGGCGCCCCTGTACATCGCCTGGTCCGCCAGAAACCGCTCGCCGCTCATCCGCATTCCCGACGCCAAGGGGCAGGCCACGCGCATCGAGCTGCGCAACCCGGACCCCACGGCAAACCCCTACCTCGTCTTTGCCCTGGTGCTGGAGGCGGGCCTTACGGGCATGGAGGAGCGCCTCACCCCGCCGCCGGCCGTCAACCAGAACATCTATACCATGACGGCAGAGGAGCGCCGCGCCTGCGGCGTGACCGCGCTGCCCAAGGACCTCAACGCCGCGGTGGAGAACATGGAGGCCGATCCGCTGGTGCGCCGGGTGTTGGGCGATCACGTCTACGAAAAATACCTGGCGGCCAAGCGAACCGAGTGGCATGATTACTGCGTGCGCGTATCGCAGTGGGAGCTGGAGGAATATCTCTCCAAGTATTAAGGAGGGCGTGGCCATGCTGATTGCCGTGGCGTTTGCCGGACAGGAGGCGGCGGAAAAAATCGCCTCCGCCCTGAAGCGGCATGGTATGCACGCCGTGGCCGTTACAAGCGGCGCCGCGGTGCTCCGCAGGGGCGAGGCCGTGACCCTGGTGGTGTGCGGCGCGCGCCTTGCGGATATGACCGCGCGGGACCTGCGGCGCCTGCTGCCCAAAGGCAAGCCCATGCTTTTGCTGGCGCCCGGCCAAAGGCAAGGGGAGGGGATGGAGCGCCTGCCCGAGGGGCTCACCCCTTCGCGCCTTGCCGAGCGCGTCTACGGCCTGATTGGCGAGCGGGCCGCCGCCCTGGCGCGTGCCAAGCGCGCGCTGATTCGGGAGGCGGGCCTGAGCGAGGCCGCCGCGCACCGGCTGCTTCAGCGGCAGGCCATGGATACGGGAAAACCCTTGGACCAGACGGCCAGGGAAGTGTTACGGAAATACGGGGAGGAAGATTAGATGATAGCGGTGGTGGATTACGGCGCGGGCAACGTGCGCAGCGTCATCAATGCGCTGGACCATATCGGCCGGCGCGCCAAGCTGACCCGGGATGCGGGGGAGATTCTCGCCGCCGACGCGGTGATCCTTCCTGGCGTGGGCGCCTTTGGCGACGCGGCCAGCCAGCTCGCCGCGAGCGGCGCGCAGGAGGCGCTGTTCCGCTTTTTCGAGACGGGACGGCCCTTTCTGGGCGTTTGCGTGGGTTTGCAGCTCCTCTTTGCGCACAGCCAGGAAAGCCCGGACGCGCGCGGATTGGGCGTGATGCCCGGCGAGGTGAAGCGCATTCCCGCCGGCCAAGGGCGCAAGGTGCCGCATATGGGCTGGAATCAGTTGGAGATTGTGCGGGAGGACCCCCTCTTTGCGGGATTGCCGGACAAGCCCTACCTGTACTTTGTGCACTCCTACTACGCCCAGGCGGCGCAGGAGGATACGGTGCTGGCGCGGGTGGAGTACGGCGTGCCCATGGACGTCGCCGTGCGGCGCGGCAACCTATGGGCGGTGCAGTTCCACCCCGAAAAGAGCGGCGAAAACGGCCTGCGCCTGCTGAAGAACTTCGCCGCGTTAGGATGAGCACATTGCACAAATAGCGCCCCTGAGCGCGAAGGAGGAATGCGATTATGCTGGCAAAGAGAATCATCCCCTGCCTGGACGTGGAGAAGGGGCGCGTGGTCAAGGGCGTTCATTTTAAGAACCTTGCCGATGCGGGAGACCCGGTGGAGTGCGCCCTTACCTACGACGAGGCGGGCGCGGATGAGCTCGTCCTGCTGGACATCACGGCCTCCCATGAGGACCGCGCCATCCTGCTGGATACCGTGCGCGCCGTGGCCCGGACGATCTTTATTCCCTTCACGGTGGGCGGCGGCATTCGCTCCCTGGAGGATTACTCCAACCTGCTCCACGCGGGCGCGGAGAAGGTGAGCGTCAACTCCTTTGCCGTGGAGCGGCCGGAAATCATTGAGGAAGCGGCGAAGAAGTTTGGCTCCCAGTGCGTGGTGGTGGCCATTGACGCCAAGTGGAACGGCCGGTTTTTCGAGGTCTACACCCACGGCGGCCGGAGGCCGGCGGGGCTTGACGCCGTGGCGTGGGCGCGGCGGGTGACCGCCATGGGCGCAGGGGAGATCCTGCTGACCTCCATGGACGCGGACGGAACCAAGGCGGGCTTTGACCTGAAGCTGACGCGCGCGGTGAGTGAGGCGGTTGAGGTGCCCGTCATCGCGTCGGGCGGGGCGGGCGCCGTGGAGGACTTCGTTCAGGCGCTGACCGTGGGCGGCGCGGACGCGGCGCTGGCCTCTTCTCTGTTCCACTATAAGGAGCTGGAGATTGCGCAGGTCAAGCGCGGCCTGGCCGCGCGCGGCATCCCCGTGCGGCTGTGATCCGCGCAAGGAGGAGCCTTTTATGAGGACACTGTTGGTTGCCATCAACGCGCGCGATATCCACCCAGGGCTGGCGGTTCGCCAGCTCTTTTTGGCCTGCCGCGCGGCAAAACTGGACGCCGAGATCTACGAATGCGACATCAACCATAGTGCGGAGAGCATCGTGCGCGAAATCTTCAGAAGACAGCCGGATGTGGTGGGCTTTAGCTGTTACATCTGGAACATCACCCTTGTGGAGCGCGTGACGCGGGCGCTCAAGCTGGCGATGCCGGGCGTGCGCGTTCTGTGGGGCGGACCGGAGGTGACCTACGATCCGCAGCGC
Organism: uncultured Christensenella sp.; assembly: GCA_948468595.1. Classification (GTDB taxonomy): domain Bacteria; phylum Bacillota; class Clostridia; order Christensenellales; family UBA1750; genus Spyradocola. The sequence continues at coordinate 28,948 of CAOKIU010000018.1, read as the reverse complement.
CGCCTTGCGGACAACCCGGCGGTTCTTGCGGTGCTGCGCGGCGAGGGAGAGCAGGCGCTGCCCTGCGCGCTGCGGGCCATGGAGCGGGGCGAGCTGCCGTGCGGCCCGGGCATCGCCACCCGCCGGCAGGACGGCGGAATCGCCCCCATGCTGGAGGCGGCGCAATGGATGGACGTCTATGAAGCGGAAACCGCGCTGGACCCGCACAAGCTGTGGACCATCGAAACCGTGCGCGGCTGCCCCTATGCTTGCAGCTACTGCCTTTCCTCCGCGATTGAGGGCCTGCGCGCGCTCCCGGCACAGGAGGCCGTGCGCCGGCTATTGCACCTGCGAGACGCGGGGGCAAGGATCGTCAAGCTTGTGGACCGCACCTTCAACTACGACCGGCAGCGGGCGCGAAGCATTTGGCAGGCGCTCATGGAGCGTGGACAGGGCGCGACCTATCACTTTGAAATTGCCGCTAACCTCTTGCAGGAGGAGGACCTGGCGCTGCTCGCGCGGGCGCCCAAGGGGCTGTTTCAATTGGAGGTGGGCGTGCAGACCACCTCGGAAAAGACGCTGGCGGGCATTGGGCGCCGGCTGGACTTTGAAAAGATCGCCCATGCGGTCAGGACCTTGGTTGCCGCGGGAAACATCCAGATCCATGTGGACCTCATCGCTGGGCTGCCAGGGGATCGCTTGGCGGATTTTGCGGCCTCCTTTGACGCGGTGCTGGCCCTGCGCCCCCATCGGGTGCAGTTGGGCTTCCTAAAACTGCTGCATGGCTCGGCCCTGCGCGCGGACTTTGACGCGGGCGCGGGGACCTATTGCCCGGATGCACCCTATGAGGTGATCGCAAGCAGCATGAGCTATGCGGAACTTAGCGCGCTTAAGGATGTGGAGGAGGCGGTGGAGATCTATTACAACGCGCACGCCTTCCCCATCACGCAAAGGAGCTATCTAACCTCTTATTCGGATTTTGAGGATTTGGCGCGGAGCCTGCGCGCGGCGGGCTTTTTTGACGCGGGCCAGGGGGAGATCGCGCGCGTGGAACATCTGTATCGCGCGCTGGCGCCGCGGGCAGGGGATATAGCGCTGTTGGAGAACCGGCTTCGCTACGATTGGCTGCGCAAACAAAAAAGGCTCGTGCGTCCATCTTTTATGAACGACGAGCGAGATTTTTCCAATCGGACGCTGCGCGCCTTGACCCACAGCGCGGCGCAGCGGCGCGGCCTTGAGGCGGAGCGCTTTGCCTACGACGTGGTAACCGGTCAGCGCCGGGAGCAGGTGCTGCTCTTTGATTATGCAAAGGACGCGGTTAGCGTTCTCAATCAGGGCTGATCTTCTGCCTTGCACTTGTTGCAGGACCAGCCGCATTTGGCATTTTTACATACACAGCCGCTCTCCATGATGTACAGATCGCTGCCGCACTTGGGGCAAAGCGCGCTGCACGTTTCGAATTTCCCGTCCTTGCCTTGCTTTTTATCCATGGGCCAATCCCTCCTAAAATTTTTGCCTGACTTATTATAACACGCATTGGAGGGATTTTCAAAAAGGATTTTGAGAAATTGGAAACGAATTAAAAAAGATGTCGTATTATGTAGCGGAGGTGTGAACTTTGGCAAAGAAGAAGCATAGAGCACTGCAAATAGCGCTCATAACAATTCTGGTGGTTTTAGTCTGCGCGCTGGGCGGCGGAATCTGGTTTATTTCGCACATATCCAATCCGGAAAACGCCTTTTCCGAGCTGAGAGAGAGCGGGGAGGTGACGCTGGCGGCGACCGCGACTGTGCCGCCTACGCTGGAGCCCACAAAGGAGGCGGACGGAGAACCGACCGCAACGCCGGCGCTCACCCCAACCCCTGAGCCGGAAATGACCCCGCCGGACTATCAGTTTGAAAAGAAGCGCATCAACATCCTGTTGTTGGGCGCGGACAGCAGCATTGAGCGCGTGGAAGCGGGACTCAACTTCCGCACCGACACCATGATCCTGGTGACGGTGGATTTTGACAACAAGGCTGTGGACATGATCTCCATCCCGCGCGATAGCTATATGCGCATCAACAAGGGAACCCGGTTTAACAAGATCAACGCGGCCTTCGTCTTTGGCGGCGGCGCGGACAAGGACGGCTATGCTTATTCGATGAACACCGTCTCCGACCTTTTAGGCGTCAAGATCGATTACTATGTGGGCTTTGGCATGAACGTGGTCAAGGACGTGGTCAACGCCATGGGCGGCGTGGATTATGACGTGGATATTGCCTTTACCATGTGCGGGCGCCCTACGGAAAAGGGAATGCAGCACATGGACGGGCAGAAGGTGCTGGACTACTGCCGCTTCCGCAAGGGCGGCAGGGGAGACGTGGACCGCGTCGAGCGGCAGCAGAAAATGCTCTTTACCATTTTTGAGACGATGCTCAACACCAATCAGGTCAAGAACATTCCGCAAATCTATACCGCGGTGCAGGAGAACATCGATACCAACTTGGACGTGATGCAAATCGCCACCTTGGCCTATTTCGCCAAGGATTTGTCCATGGATCAGATTCAGCGACACACCATCCCCGGCAATGGGCAGTACGTGGGCTCCACCTCGTATTACATTATCAACCAGCAGAAGAAGAACAAGCTCGTTCAGGAGGTCTTCGGCATCGACGGCCCGTTTGACGAGGCGATTACGCTGGAGGCCATTCAAGCCCGCGTGGCCGAGCAAGAGGGCACGGTTCCCGGCGAGGGAGAAGACGCGCCGGAGGGGGGCGCGGATGACGAGGCGGATCAGGAAAAGCTGCTCACCCTGACCATGGAGGCGGGGGACATGCTCGACTACATGGACGCCTATGCGGACCTTTCCGACGCGGAGGTCGCCGTCGCCTATGCGCGCCTGAAGGACGCGATGGCCAATCAGAACGCCTCGGAAATGCGCTCGGCCATGTCGAAAGTGCGCGCTTTGCTTCCGGATGCGTAAGCCGGAATGTTGAAGGGAGTAAGGCCAATCTATTGAGCGATGCGGAAAATCATAGGCTTAATTCAGAGGCAAACGAGATCTGGTTTAAAAGCCATATAAAGATGGATAACTCCAATTTAAGCCGTAAGCCACGATGAAGTGGCGGGTCTAGTAATCGATCAATTCCGCCTTGTTCCAAATGAAAAGAAGAAAGAGAATTTCAATGCGTCTAGTGAACAGAAAACTACTTTAGGAGGAAGGATCTAACATGAGTGTTCTACCCAACCTAACCTGGGGCGCGATGCTAGCTACGATTGGTTCCCTGCTCTGGCTCGTTGTCAAGGCGCTGCTGGTGCTGCTGGCCGGCCTGCTTTTGACCAAGTGGCTGCTCAAGTTCAGCAAGACCTGCCTTGGCAGGAGCAAGGTCAGCGTGACGCTGCATGCGTTCATCCTCTCCTGCATCAAGATCGTGTGCTATGTCTTCCTCATCGTCATCGCCCTGTCCATGCTGGGCATCCCCACAACCTCGCTGGTCACGGCCATTGGCACGGCGGGCGTCGCCATTGGCCTGGCGCTCAAGGACAGCCTCTCGAATTTCGCCAGCGGCGTGCTGATCCTGGCCAACGCGCCCTTTAAAGTGGGCGACTTTGTGGATATTGGGGGGCAATCGGGGTCTGTAATGGAAATCGGCCTGATGACCACGAAGCTCAAGACGTTCGATAACCGCCATATCATCATCCCCAATAACAGCGTCACCACCGGCACTGTGACCAACTTCTCCGCGGAGGATACCCGCCGGTTGGACATGAACTTTACCATTGGCTATCGTGACGACGCGGACCGCGCCATCGAGCTGATTAGAGGAATCATCGATGCCAAGGGCGACGCGATCCTTCGCCAGCCCGCTGAGCCGTTTGTCATGGTCACCGATTATCTGGACAGCGCCGTGAAGATCACCATGCGCGTTTGGTGCAAATCGGCGGATTTGTGGAACCTCAACTTTGCCTTCTTAAAGGAGGTCAAGGCCGCCTTTGATCAAAACGGCATCAACATCCCGTACAATCAGATGGATGTACACATCATCAAGGAAGATTGACGCGGCAAAGGGAACCTGGCGCGCGGCATATTGCGCGCCAGGTTCCTTTTTTGTGGACTAGCTGTAAATTTTTGCCGCTGCGTCCTTTAAAAGCGGGGCGGGAAATGCTATACTGATGATGAATTCGGAAAAGAGCGGGGGCGAGCGGATGGAGGATATTTCGCGCATCGCGTGCTTTACCGGGCACCGCCCGCGCAGAGACGGCCTGCTCTTCGCGCCCGGGGAGGCGCGCACGGAGCGCCTGGCAGAGCGGGCGGAGGACGCCATCCGGCTTCTCTGCGCGCAGCACGGCGTGCGCGTCTTCCTGTGCGGCATGGCCATGGGATTCGACCTGTTTGCGGCGCAGCGGCTTTTGGACCTCAAGCGCCGAGGGGAGGTCCCGGAGGAGGTCGCGCTCATCGCCGTGCTGCCCTATCCCCAGCATGCTTGGGACTTAAAGCAGGAGCGGTGGCGCCGCACGCACCGGGAGGTGCTGCAATGCGCGCAGGATCAATTTGTCGTCTCATCCCAGCGGGGAATGGACGCCTTTCGCAGGCGCAACGCTTTCCTGGTGGCGCATGCAATGTACGTGGTGGCGTACTGGAGCCACGATATTCACAGCGGCACGGGACAGACCGTGCGCATGGCGCAGCAGCAGGACCGCGTGCTCCTCAATCTTTACGACTTATAAAGAAAAGCCAATTTCTTCGCTCTTTGTTTAGGGCGTGCGATATAGGGTACTATAAAGGGGGAAGAAGCGATGTCCATGGTCCATGCGCGGACGGAGCGTTTGATCGGCGCGGAGGGAATGCGCAAGCTCGCCGGCGCGCGCGTTGCCGTATTTGGGTTGGGCGGCGTGGGCGGCGCGGCGGCGTGGGCCCTATCCCGTTGCGGCGTGGGCGCGCTGCGCCTCATCGACTGCGACGAGGTGGCCGAGAGCAACCTTAACCGCCAAATGGTGGCCGATTGGGAGACCATCGGCTTGCCCAAGACGCTGGCTGCCGAGCGCATGATCCGCCGGTATAACCGGGAGATCGATTTGGAGCTATGCAGTGTGCGCGCGACGGCGGACAACATACCCGATCTATGCGCGGGCATGGATGTGGTCATTGACGCCATCGACGATGTGGCCGCCAAGGAGGCGTTGGCCCTCCACTGCGTCAAGCGGGGCATAGAGCTTCTCTCCTGCATGGGAACGGGCAATAAACTCAGTCCGTCGGGGTTCTCCATTCAGGATCTGTCCAAGACGAGCGGCGATCCCTTGGCGCGGGCGATGCGCAGGCGGCTCAAGGCGCACGGCGTGACGCACCTGAAGGTATGCGTCTCCAGCGAATTGCCCTGCAAGGCGCCGCCGGACGAACAGGGTGGACACACGCCGGCCTCCATTTCCTTTGTTCCGCCCAGCGCGGGATTGACACTGGCGGGCGAGGCTGTGCGTATCGTATTGGATAGGAGGTGAGGCGCCATGCAAGAAAGCGGTACAATCATGGAGATCAAGGAAAGGACCATGGTAGTGGAATTCGAACGGTCCTCTATGTGCGAAAAGTGCGGGGCGTGCGAGCGCGCGCAGCAGGCCATGCTCATGGAGGTGGAGCGCATTGGAGACGCGAGCCTGGGCGACCGGGTGCAGGTAGAGCTCCCCGAGCGCACGGTGCTGCGCGCGGCATTGACGGCCTACGGGGTTCCCTTGGTGGCCCTGTTGATCGGGTTAGTCATAGGGTACTTCCTGCCCGGATGGGCGCGGTTGCCCGGAAATCCCGATTTGTACGCAGTGGCACTGGGCGCGCTGTTGGCCGCGGGCGCGTTTTTGACCTTACACCTGACCGAGCACAAGCGCCGGCAGTCTGGGCGGTACGCGCCCAAGGTGGTCCAAATCGAAAGACTGTGCCAAACGGCGCAGCGAGAAAATATGGAATAAAGGCAGGGAAAAAACAATGGCAATGAAGTTGGACAACACGAATTTTGACGCGATTCTTGGGACGAAGGATATGCCAGTGATGGTGGACTTCTGGGCGACGTGGTGCGGACCGTGCCGCATGGTGGGCCCCGTCATCGAACAGGTGGCGCAGGACTACGAGGGCAAGGCCATCGTGGGCAAGGTGGATGTGGATGAGTGCGGCGATTTGGCGCAGCGCTATGGCGTCATGTCCATTCCCACGGTCATTGTATTTAAGAACGGGCAACCCGTGGCAAAGCAGGTGGGGGCCGCCGGCAAGGGCGTCTACACCGGCATGCTCGACAGAGCGATGCAATAAGCCCGGCAAAAACTACATCACAAAACCCACCTATGGATGGATAACCAAAGGTGGGTTTTCTTCATTTGCATAGAAAAACAGGGAGAGTCACCGTTCAATCCGGCCAATCCTCCGACTGCTCGCGGAGGACCTTAGAAATCCGCTCCAGCGACATAATATCCGTCGGCGAAATGCGTCCCCCCAGGCCGAGATTATGATCATATTTCAAATAGTCCTGCAAAAGATAGTCCGGCGTGACCTTCAGTACCCGGCAAATGACGAGCAGACTTTCAACGCTGGGGGAGCGAGAACCGCGCTCGATATGCCCGATAAAGGGAACAGAAACCTCGCAAAGCTCCGCCAGTTTTGCTTGCGTGATCCCCATTTCTTTGCGTTTGCGCCTTACCCGCATACCAAAGCTATCCAGATTGATCGACATTTGCTTCAACTCCCATTGTAACAAAAATCATACTCTTAGTTTATCCCTATTCTGCGTTTTGTAAACCGACGTAAAGAATTATAATGATTCCGATAGTATATTTGTTAGATAACTTCACAAATATACCGATTTTATGGAAAATTATGTAAATGTTTTAAGGGAAGTTTTTCTTCCATCGGCCAAATAATATGATACTTATAGTATATTTAGCAAACGGCATCTATCTCGCGCGTGGGCGCAGGGAGCGTAGAAGTGCAAAAAAATACCCGCGCAATGCCGGTCAGCATGGCATTGCGCGGGTACTGTTCGTGCTTGCTAGGGCGAGGGATGCGCTGGCTAGGTCGCATCGCCAACCAGATCAAAGTAGCGGCCGATCATGTAAGGGTAGCCGTCCTTAACGCCATCGGCGTGAACATCGGCATAGACCTTGTATCTCTTGCCCATCTCCAGGGATTTGCCCTCCACCATTTGCAGGTAGATGTATTTGGGGTCCTGTTGCGTGCCGACGTTGTAGGTGCAGGTGAAGGGCTCAGTGCCCAGGATCTCCACCACCTGACCGGAACAGAGGAAGGGCTGGAACTTGCCGGCGAAATTGGTCAAGGTGTTGTAGTCCATCGCGTAGGCCTTTTGGACGAAATCGTTGTAAGTGGGCATGTACGTGATCACATGGGTGAGGGTGGAACTCTCTTCCCCCTTGGTCGCCACAATCACGACCTCGTTGTCTCCAAAGGAGGCGAACTTGGCCACGAAGGAGAAGGTGCCGTCGGCATTGACGGTCACATCTCCACTGATGGGGGAGGTGACGGAGACCTTGACACCCGCCTCCACCGAGCCGGAAATCTGCACGCTATCGGACTGCACCGAGGTAGGCGTGGCGGCGTCCAGCTCAATGGGCACGGCCATACTGGGCCGGGTGAGCGAGATGTTCTTGGTGACGGACTTGCAGCCCTTCTGCATCACCGTGATGGGAATGGAGTTCTCGCCCTTGGCCTCGACGTCGACGTTGAAGACGATGGAACCCACGCCGTTATCTTCCGGGGCGATCAGGTCGGAGACATCTTTTTCGTCAATGGTGACGGAGGAACCCATCTGGACGCGGATCTTGACCTGGTAGGTGCCCAAGGTCGTCTCGTCCGCGCCGCCCGCGGGGCTGACAATTTCCAAATAGGCTTCCGGCGGCGTGACGGTAAAGGTGACGGGATTGAGCTTGGTCTCCTTGCCGCTGCCAGCCTCGTGAAGGGTGGGATTGAGCGTCACCTCCACATCCTCGGTGACGTAGCGGTCGCCGATTAAGGCGCTATCCTCAATCTTCAGCTCTCCCTGGCCGTCCACAATGTCGATGTTGTAGACGTTTTCCTTGTTCGCGTCGGAGACGTAGATGATGTCCCCGTCGTTGCCTTTAAAGGTAATGATATGCGCCGGGCGGCCGTTGATCTCGCCGGTGGTGATCGCCGGCGCGTTGGGATCGGTCTGCGGCGCGGGAGAGGTGCTCAGCGTCGGGTCCCCCTCTGGCGGTGTTTTTTCACGGTTCATCAACGCCTTAACGCCGGCCGTGACGCCCCAAATGAGCAGCCCCAGCAGCACAAGAGCCGCCGCGCCCACCGCGATCAAGCGGTTGAGGTTTTGCACTTTCAAGCCGGCCATGGCTTTGGGCGCGCTCTCGCCGGCGCTCCGGGAGGAGTGCAAGCGCATGGGCGCTTCTTCCGAAAGGGAGGTCTGGCGGTCGGGCCGTTCAGGCGGGGGAAGAGGCTGCCGCGGCGCGCGGCGCGGGCGCTCTGTTACCGGAGTTTCCGGGGCCTGCGTGGCGCGAAAGGTGCGGCCGCGGCCGGGCACCTCCTGGCGCGCGGCGGGGCGGTCACTGCCCTGCGGTATTTCCTCCTGTTCGTTTGCTTCTGCGCGGCGCTGGAGGATGGAAGAACTGCGCCCGGCATCGTGGCGCGCGATGGCGTCCAGACCGCTGCGCGCGGGGGCCGTCGCGCGGTCCTGCGGCACGCGCTCCCTGGGAGGCGCGTGGTGAGTCGGGGCGGCCGGTGAAGGCGCTTGCGGCCGGCGCGCGGGGCGTTCATAGCGCATGGGAGGTTCTTCTTCCCGCGCCGCTTGGCGTGCGGAAGGCGCTTTGCGCGCCGGCTGGTGGTTCTTGGGCGGCGCGGGACGGCGCTGGTTGTCAAAGTCATCGCCATGCCTCAAGTTAAACAGCGCCTCCTTTACCCATGCGGGCGGTTCAGCGGCCGGGGAGGGCGGAGCAGGCTCCGCCGGTTTTTCGGCGGCCGGAGCCGGCGGGGCTTTCTTTAGCGGTTTTTCGGCGGCCGGGGCGGACGGAGCCTCCGCTTCGGGCTCGCCTGCGGCCGGGGGAGGCGGCGTCTGCGCCTCTGCGTCCGGCGCGGCCTCACGCGGTTCTTGTTTGGGAAGCGCAATGGCCTCGTCAAAGGGATCGGTAGGCTCGACCTCGGCGACCAAACTGCGCTTTGCCGTTGCAAAGGCTTTAAATTCATCGCCCTGCTCATCCGCCTTTTGGGCCGCCATGCGCGCCGTGGGCTTGAAGGCCTCCACGTTGTCCACGCGCGGCTCGGCTTTGGCGGGCTTGTAGACCGTGGCGGGCTCCTCCTCCGGTTCGGCGCGGGGAGGCAGGCGCTTGCGGCTCATCAGCTTTCGCGGGCGCGGCTCCTCCACGGTGCCGGAGACGTGCTCCGGATTGACGGTGGTGGGAGGGTTGGTGAAAATGGCATGGATGATCTCGTGGCTGATGCCGGGATCGACAGGGGCGACCTCCGGTTCGTGCACATCGGGAATCGGCTGCCGCGTTTCCGGCTTATCCGCCTTAAGGGAGAAGCGGCGGGTGCCGCCGTCCACCGCGGAGGCGGGGACGGGGTTAAAGCGCCGGGTCTCCTGCACGGCCGCCTCCTCCGCGTTTGGGGAAGGCTCGTCCGCGCCGTCCTCGGGCAGATGGGGGGCAATATAAGCCGTCAGCGGTTCGTCGTCGTCCTCCTCCGTATCCACGGGGAGGGGTAGCCTGCGCGCCTTCGGCGCGCTCTCAGCCTCCTCCTCCAGGGCGGGAACGGGGCGGATGACGGGCGCGGCGGGCGCGCCGTAGACGGTTTCGGTATCTTCTTCCGCATCGTCATCCCAATTCCCCTCGTCGTAGAGCGAGAAGATTTCCCCAAGGGAATCTTCCTGCGCGCCGGTTTTGGCATCCGGCGCCTCCTTGATGGGCGCCGCGGGCGCGACAGGCTCCCGGGGAAGATCGGGGGAGGATTCGGACGCGAATTCCGCGCGGGCAAGGGGCCGCTGCTGCGGCTCAGCGGGCGTTTCCTGGGGGGCAGCGGCGTCCGGCAGATCCGCGCCGCAGCGGAAGCATTTGGTAAAATGCGCTCTATTCCAAATTCCACAAGAAGGACATTTCATCGGTATCCGCCTCCTAAGGGTGATAATTCGCAGAGGGGATGATGGGCGCGCGGCGGCGGTCCCGCGACAGCCGCGCAAGCAAACCCCAATAGCCAATTCATTTAATTCGACCGAATGCACGAAAAATCCTGCCGGCAAAGCCCATAAAATGAACTATTCAAAAGCAGAAAAACATGCTACAATAGAATAAATAATTCTGTGTTTCGGAGGGCGTAGCTTTGATGGACAATTTCAAGGAAGAGGTTATCGTGCGCAAACAGGGGCGCATCCTCAACACCCTGGGCTATATTCTGTGCTGGTTTTTCATCGTGATCTTCGGCATTCTGGGCATGATCGGCCTGTCGGGCATCATGGCCCTGAGCTTGCAGTGGCAAAACTTTGCCCTGCTGCTGGTGGGCGGCGGCGTGGCGTTCCTCCTATACCGCTATAAGGACAATTTCCGCATCGAATACGAGTACACCTTTACCAACGGCGACTTGGACTTTGCCATGGTGCTGGGCAACGCCCGCAGAAAGCAGCTGACCAGCGTGCGCATGCGCGAGGTGGAGGCCGGCGGATGGGTGGACAGCGACGCCTACGACAAGTACGACCAGATGAAGGAGATCAAGCACCTGGATTACTTCATCAACTCCAAGTCCCGCCTGTACTTCCTGTTCTTCATCCGCGACGGCAAGAAGACTGTGCTGCTGATGGAGCCTTCCCAAAGCATGGTGGAGATGATGGCGCAGTATTCCAAGGTGTTGCAAAAATGACGCCGCGGCGCGTCTTTTCTCTGACGGTGACCAAGGAGTGGGAGGGGCGGCGCGTGGACGAGGTTCTGCGCGCCGCTCTGGGCATGTCCGCGCGCCAGATTCGCGCCGTGAAGCGCCGCCGTGGTTTTTTCCTGGACGGCGTCTGCGTCTATGCCAACGCCGTGGTCCGGCAGGGGCAGCGCCTGGAGGCTGTGGACGAAAACGACTACGACCAGGGCATAGCGCCTGAAGAGGAACCGCTCACAGTCGTTTACGAGGACGAGCATCTGCTCGTTGTGGATAAACCAGCGCCCCTTGCCACCCTGCCCACGGCGGAAAAGCCGCGCGGAACGCTGGCGGGCCGCGTCGCCGCGCACGTCGGGGAGGAGCGGTTCATCTTCCGGCCCGTTAACCGGCTGGACCGCGGCACCTCGGGTCTGATGGTGGTGGCGCGGCACGCCTTGGCGCAAAAGAGGCTGATGGAGGCGTTGCACACCGAGAGCTTCCTCCGGGAATACCTCGCCCTGTGTCAAGGGGTGATGGAGGAGGACGCGGGGTGCATCGACGCGCCCATTGGCCGGGCGCCGGGCGACGGCGTCCGCCGCTGCGTGCGCGAGGACGGAAAGCCCAGCCGAACGGATTACGCCGTTCTGACCCGCTTTTTTCAAACGAATCGCACGCTGCTTTCGTTGCGGCTGCACACCGGCCGCACCCATCAGATCCGCGTGCACCTGATGCACATCGGGCACCCGGTGGTGGGCGATCCTCTCTACGGCCAGATGCACCCCGATTTGCAGGACCGGTTTGCGCTGCACGCGGCGAGGCTGCGCCTTGTGCATCCCTTTACCGGGGAGACGCTCGATTTTTCATCCCCGATGCCTCAGCAGGTGCGCGCGCTGTACGCCGCGCCTTAATTTCCGCGCTTTTCCATGAAAACGGTTGTAAACGGCGGGGCTATGTGCTATAATAATATGTCGGGTTATGCGCCCGGGAATATCAGAAAACGGAGGCGAGTCCATGCGTCAACTGGACAAGTTGTGGAATTATCAGCAGGCCGACAAGAGGGTGACGGATTATGAAACGGAGATCCGTCAGTTCCCGCTGCGCCAGCAGCTTTTGAAGCTGCGCAACATCGTGGCGGACCAGCAGACGGTCGTGCGCGGCATGGAGAATGACGCCAACAAGGCGCTCGATCGCCTGGAGGAGCTGGGCGCGCAGCGGGAAAAGGCCGAGCAGACCTTTGCGGAGATCAAAAAGAGCCTGGAAGAGGGGACCTTTGAGTCTGCCGCGCAGGTACACAAGGCCGTATCCCAGATGACCGACGCCGAAAACAAGCTCAAGAGCGCGGAAAAGGAGTTGGCCAAGATGGTCAGCCATTCCAAGATGATCGAAAACCGCTACAAGGAAGTGCGCATGAAGGCGGCCAAGGCCCGCGACGAGTATACGCGCCTCAAGGTGGTATACGATAAGGAATTTGAAAAGCAGACGGCCAAGCTGGAAGAGCTCAAAAAGGAGCGCGCCGCGGTGGGCAGCCAGGTAGAGGCGGGCTATATGGAGCGGTACAAGGCGATCCGCAGCCAGTGCTTCCCCGTCATGGCCAAGCTCAAGGACGATCAGTGCACGGGCTGCAATATGTCGCTGCCTTCCGCCACCGCGAAGCAGTTGCAGGGCAGCGATGAGATTACCGAGTGTGAAAACTGCGGCCGCATTCTTTACATGTCGGACGCGGAATAGAACTAAGACAATTTGTATTTTGAGTATGCCGGGTGGCCGCGCACGAGAGAAACGTGTGAGGAAAGTCCGAGCATCGCAGGGCAAGGGTGCCGGATAACGTCCGGCGAAGGCGACTTCAGGGATAGTGCAACAGAGAGATACCGCGAAAGCGCGAAAGCGCCCGCAAGGATGGAAAGGCGAGGTAAGAGCTCACCAGCGGCATGGCGACTTGCCGGCTATGTAAACCCCACCCGATGCAAGATTGATTGTGGAACACATGTGGCGGCCCGTCACGTTCCCGGGTAATCGCTGGAGCTGTCCGGTAACGGACAGACTAGATAGATGGTCATCCAAGACAGAACTCGGCTTATAGACATGCTCAAAACCAATTTACACAAGAAGGGCCCGCGTCCGGCAATGGACGCGGGCCCTTCTTGTGTGGCGGGTAGGGAAGGAATGTGAATAATCAAAGGATAATGACGGTTACGCCTCAACCAGAATTTGGATGGAGGTGCAGCGGCCGCTGTTGCACGCGCTTTCGGAGACGCTGCACGCCGCAATACCTAAGCGAACATCCATCTCTGCGCGGAGCACCGCGCGATCCCCGGGGCGGGAGAGCGGCGCCTCCACGCGAAGGGAGCCATCGGGATGAACGCGCGTGTTCATAAACAGGTTCAGCGGGTGTATGATGGGCCGCCTAACGCCCAGGCAGGCGTTGATGTTGTCCAGGCAGTTGGGGTGCCCGGCCCCGTTGTGATAGAAGAAGTCGTACATCTCCGGCCGGCAGCAGGGATGCAGCAAATCGTGACAGCCGACGTCGTCGTGCAGCAGGGTGAACATGGGGCGGTAGAGGTTGGTGTAGACCGTGTTCCCCGCGACAAGGTTCAGGGATTCGTTGCAGTCAATGGTCACGCCCGTGGAAAGGAATTCGTTGGGGTTATCCAGCGATTCGGCGAAGAAATCGACCACCTGACCGCCCTCCAGATCCACCACGGTGACGCGCTCGTTGGCCTTGACCTCGATGGCAAGGCCGCTACAGGGCTCGACGCGGTACTCTCTTTGGCGCATAGGGAAGCTTCCTTTCGAGGGGCATCAGGCCCGGTCGCGCTCGGCGCCCAGGAAGACCACGGCCAGCGTGCCGGGTCCCGCGTGCGTGCAGATGGTGGGGCCCACCTTTTCAATGCGGTAGCGGATGCCGGGCACATTCTCTTCCAAATAACCCGCCAGCGTGCGTGCATCGTCCAGGCAGTCGGCCTGAAGGATGGAGACCACCTGTTGCTCCGGGTTCACAATCTCCGCCTTGAGGTTTTTGACCAGCTGGTGAATGGCCTTTTTGCGGCCCTTCTGTTTGTCGGCGGAGATGAGCTTGCCCGCCCGCGTCATGGTCAGCAACGGCTTGATGTTGAGCAGGGTCCCCACCGCCGCCGTTGTCTTGGAGATGCGGCCGCCGCGCTTTAGGTAAACCAGATCGTCCACGGTAAACCAGTAGCGCACATTGTATTTGTGCGCCTCCACCCAGGCGGCGGTTTCCTCCATGGGCACGCCGGCGGCGCGCTGTTTGGCGGCCTCCAGCGCCAAATACGCCTCTCCCATGGATACGTTGCGGGAATTGATGATGATCAGCTTGCGCTCCGGGTACTTGGCGCGCAGCTCTTCCCCGGCCAACGCCGCATTGTCATAGGTGCCCGAAAGCTCGGAGGAGAAGCAGATGAACAGGATGTCCTGCCCGTCCTGCAAATAAGGCTCAAAGTACTCAATGTAGCGATCCTTGGTCAGCAGCGAGGTGGTGGGCGTCTTGCCGCCGCGCATTGCCGCGTAAAAATTCGGGATGACGTCTCCGCGCCCCAAATCGGAATACTCATCGCTGCCATCGATGGAATAGGGCATGTAGATGATTTTGAGGTCGTTTTCGTCCACGTCTTGGTAGGGAAGGTCGCTGTTGGAATCGGTAAAGAGAATATAGGACATTACCAATCCTCCCTTGCTATCTATTCATCAAAAATCCCGCGCGCCGCGCCGCCGCCACAAAGGCGCGTGGCTTAACGGGATTTTCACATCTACTATTATTCCATATATGGTTCCGTCCGTCAATGATTCACACAAAAAATCGTCCGCAAACGCGCCCAACCGTCTTTCAAAAGAGGGGACGATGTGCTAGAATAGTGACTAGGTTCATACGAATTGCACCAAATAAAAATTAAAGGGGTAAGCATCATGGCAGAGATTTGGACCATCGGCGGAGACCGGCTGAAACTTCAGGTTGTTCGTCCCGGCAGCGACATCTACTCGAAGACGCGCTTTAACTGGAATTGCTTTATCAACAGCATCATGCTGGATGGGCAGATTGAGTTTGCGGAGCCGGAGCAGCGCGACCAGAGCCGCACGACCAGCTATGGCGCGGGCCTATGCTCGGAATACCAGCATCCCGCGGCGATTGAGGCCGCGCGCATGGGCGAGGAGTATCCCCGCCTGGGCAACGGCTACCTGCTCAAGACCGAAAAGCCCTATAACTTCATGATCCCCGAGCCCTGCCGTCCGTTCCCCACGACCTGGACCGTTGCAAAGGACAGCGTGACCTTTGTCACCGACATGGCCCTTTGCCAGGGCTTTGCCGGAAGAGAGGAGAAGACCGTCAAGGTTTCGGGCAACACCGTCACCATCCACACAAAGCTGACCAACTACGGCAAGCGCGACATCGTGGCGCAGGAATACAACCACAACTTCCTTTCGCTGGGCGGAGAGGCCATCTCGCCCGATTACACCATGAGCGTGCCCGGGTTTGCAAACCTGGAAGGCGGCAAGTTCATGGGGGACAACCTCTATGGCGACGACAAGGAACAGTGCTTAAAGCTCCGCCGCCTGCCGGATAAGCCCTACATGACCTTTCTGGATACCGTTAAGGAAGGCTTTGCGCCCTACTCCTACAAGCTCACCTCGAAAAACTCCACCCTCTCCATCACCGAGACCGATAGCTTTGTTCCCGCGCGCGCGGTGGTCTGGGGCGTGGAGCACTGCATGTGCTGCGAGGTGTTCGTGCAGGTGGACGTCAAGCCCGAGCAGAGCCAGGAGTGGACCCGCACCTGGACCTTCGACCGGTAAGGGAGGAGAAGGGAATGCCAGTTATCGACATGCCGGTTTCCCAATTGGAAACCTATAGGGGCGTAAGCCCCCGGCCCGCGGATTTTGACGCCTATTGGGCGAAGGCCCTTTCCGACTTGGAGGCGCAGGACCTGGCTGTGGAATTTGTGCCCGCCGCCTTTCAGACGGACAAGGCCGAATGCTACGATCTGTATTTTACCGGCGTGGGCGGATCGCGCGTGCACGCCAAATTCCTAAAGCCCCGGCTGATGGACGGCAAGGCCCCGGCGGTGCTGCAATTCCACGGCTACAGCGCCGACAGCGGCGATTGGTCGGGAAAGCTCGGCTATGCGGACGAGGGCTTTGTGGTGGCGGCGCTGGACTGCCGCGGCCAGGGCGGGCTCTCCGAGGACCGGACGGCCTACCGCGGCACGACGATGAACGGCCTGATCATCCGCGGACTGGACGACCCCGACCCGGAAAACCTGTACTTCCGCAATGTGTTCCTGGATACCGTCGCCTTGGCGCGCATCGTGATGAACCTGCCCTACGTGGATGCGGAGCGGGTGGGCGCGATGGGCGGCTCGCAGGGAGGCGGCCTTACGCTGGCGTGCATCGCGCTGGAGCCGCGCATCAATCGCGCCGCGCCCTGCTACCCCTTCCTTTCCGACTACAAGCGGGTGTGGGACATGGATTTGGACCAGAGGGCGTACGCGGAGCTGCGCAATTTCTTCCGGCATCACGACCCGCTGCACGCGCGCGAGGACGCGATCTTTGAAAAGCTGGGCTACATCGATGTGAGCAACCTGGCGCCGCGCATCCGCGCCAACGTCATGATGGCCACCGGATTGATGGACGACGTTTGCCCGCCCTCCACGCAGTACGCGGCCTATAACCGCATGAAGTGCGAAAAGCGGCATGTGCTCTACCCGGACTTCGGGCACGAGGGCCTGCCGGGATTTAACGACATGACTTTCCAGTTCATGCTGGAGATGAAGGCGCGCTGAGGGGAGGAATCGGCATGGCGGAATTCATCCTGACGGGCTTTGGCGACGAGATTGACGCCGCGCTGGATGTGCAGATGGACGTATTGGAGCGCCTGAACATCCGCTACATCGAGACCCGCGGCATCGACGGGAAGAACATTGCCGACTTTACGCCCCAGGAGGCAAGGCGCGTGCGCACGCGCATGCGGGACCGCGGCTTCGGGGTCTCCGCGCTGGGCTCGCCCATGGGCAAGATCGGCGTGGAGGAGGACTTTGCCCCGCATTTGGAATCGTTCAAGAACCTCATCGAGGTCGCCCACGCGATGGAGACGCGCTATATCCGGCTCTTTTCCTTCTACATCCCCGAGGGCAAGGACCCCGCGGCCTACCGGGACGAGGCGCTCGGCCGCTTGGCCGCGTTTGTGGAGGCGGCCAAGGGCAGCGGTGTGAAGCTGCTGCACGAAAACGAGAAGTTCATCTACGGCGATACGCCCGAGCGCTGCCTGGACATCCTCACCGCCTTCCCGGGCGAGATCCTGTGCACCTACGACCCGTCCAACTTCGTGCAGTGCGGGGTGGACAACCGGGCGGCCTACGAGATGCTGGCGCCCTACATTCGCTATCTGCACGTCAAGGACTCCGTCTATACCGCGGACAAGGCGGCGCTGGACAAGGGCTTTGACACGGTAACCGACGCGCACCGCCCGGCGGGGCAGGGCGACGGACAGGTCAAGTGGATTCTTGAGCAACTCAAACAGGCGGGCTACGAGGGCTTTGCCTCCATCGAACCGCACTTGTCCAACAACGCCCAGGTGCCCGGCAGCGGCGCGGATAAATTCGCCTGCGCCGCAAAGGCCCTGCGCGCGCTCCTTGATCAGATTTAAAGCACACTTTGGAGGAAAATCATGCCCAAATACGGCGCCTATGACAAGAACGATGCGCATACCTACGCGGTGGGGGTGTTTCCCTCCATGGAACTGTTGGCCGCCCGGCCGGAGAGCGTGCGCTGCCTGCTCGTCTCTCCGGCGGGCTATCCCAACGCGGGCGTACAAAAGCTGATGGACGCCTGCCGCGCCCTGCATGTTCCGGTGGAGGAGGCGCCGCGCGCCGTGGAGCGCATCTCCGGCAAGCAGAACGCCTGGACGGTGACGGTGCTGAATAAATACGACTGCGCGTTGGACCCGGCGGCCAATCACGTGGTGCTGCACAACCCTTCGGACGTGGGCAACGTGGGAACCATCCTGCGCAGCGCGCTGGGGTTTGGGTTTGAAAACGTGGCCGTCATCCGCCCCTCGGTAGACCCGTTCGATCCGCGCGTGCTGCGCGCCTCCATGGGCGCGGCGTTTCACCTGCAACTGAAGCAGTACGATTGCTTTGAAGACTACCTAAAGGACTGCGGGCAGCGGGAGTTCTACCTCTTCCGCCTGCGCAACGCGCAAAAGCTACAGGACCAGGGGACGACGGCGCGGACGCCCTTTTCCCTGGTCTTTGGCAACGAAGCCTCCGGCCTGCCCAAGGAGCTGGAGGACTTTGGCCAGGGCGTGATCATCGCGCACAACCAGAGGATTGACAGCCTAAACCTCGCGGTCGCGGCGGGCATTGGCCTTAATGCGTTCGCGGAGAAAAACCGCAAGTAAGGAAGGGGAGCTTATGGCGAAATTGCGTACCGCCGTGATCGGGTGCGGCGGCATTTCCCAGGTACACTTGACCGCGCTTGAGAAGATGGATAACGTGGAATTGGTCTGCGTGGCTGACATCAAGGAGGACAGGGCCAAGGCGCGGGCGGAGGCCTTCGGCTGCGCCTACACCACGGACTGGAAGGAGCTTGTGGATCGCGACGACATTGACGTGGTTCACATCTGCACGCCGCACTACCTGCACGCGCCCATGGCCATTGCGCTGTTGGACGCGGGCAAGCGCGTGCTGACCGAAAAGCCCATGGCCAGCGAGGTGGCCGACGCACAGGAGATGATCCGGCATGCCGGCGGCAGGCTGGGCGTGGTGTTCCAAAACCGCTACAATCAGGCCTCCCAGGTGATCCGCGCGGCGATTGCGGACGGCCGTTACGGCAAGCTTCTCGCCCTGCGCGCGGCGGTCAACTGGCACCGCACCAAGGAGTACTACGTGGAAAGCGGCTGGCGCGGGCGCTTTGCCACCGAGGGCGGCGGCGTGCTCATCAACCAGGCCATTCACACCCTTGACCTGCTGATCTACTTTGCGGGCAAGCCCGCGTCGGTGCGCGGCAAGGTCTCCACCGACGCGCTTTACGACGTCATCGAGGTGGAGGACACCGCCCATGGCCTCATCCGCTTTGAGAGCGGGCTGACGGCCAACTTCTACTGCACAAACTGCTTCGGCATTGACCGGCCGGTGGAAATCGAGCTGGTGTTTGAGCGGGCGACGCTCAAGACCGACGCCGAAACCCTGTATGAAACGGTGGGGCAGGATACGCGCGTGCTCGTCGCCTCGCAGGCGGCGGGGGAAAAGGCGTATTGGGGCACCAGTCACGAGGCGCTCATCCGCGATTTTTACCGGGCGGCGGAGGAAGACCGCCCCTTCTGGATCGACGGCGAATCCGCCTTGCCGGTGCTCAAGCTCCTCAAGGGCGTGTACCGCTCCTCGGAAACGGGGGAGGAAATCCCCCTCTAAACCCGCACGACGTGAAAGTAAAGGAGGCTGTTTCCCGTGAAGGATTTTTGCTATTGCGCGCCGACCAACGTCATTTTCGGCAAGGATACTGAGCTCAAATGCGGCGAGGTGCTCAAAAAGGCGGGCGCGACCCGCGTGCTGATGCAGTATGGCGGGGGGTCCATTAAAAAGACCGGCCTGTACGACCGCGTGGTCAAATCCATCAAGGATCAGGGCATCGAGCTATACGAGCTGGGGGGCGTGCAGCCCAACCCGCATCTTTCCTTGGTGCGCGAGGCCATCGCCTTGGTGCGCGAAAAGAAGGTGGATTATCTGCTGGCCGTGGGCGGCGGCTCCGCCATTGACTCGACAAAGGCCACGGCCGTGGGCGCGCTCTACGAGGGCGACGTTTGGGACTTCTATTGCGGCAAGGCGACGCCGGAAAAGGCGCTGCCTGTGGGCGTGATTCTGACCATTCCCGCCGCCGGGTCCGAGGGCAGCAATTCCTCCGTCATCACCAACGAGGACGGATGGATCAAGCGCGGCCTGGGCTGCGACCTCACCCGCCCGGCCTTTGCCATCTACAACCCGGAGCTGACCTATACGCTGCCGGCCTACCAGACGGCGGCGGGCGCTTCGGACATCATGGCGCACATCATGGAGCGCTACTTCACCAACGAGCCCAACGTGGACATGACCGATCGCCTGTGCGAGAGCGTGCTGGGCACCATCATCAAGCAGGCGCCGGTGTGCGTCAAGGACCCCTGCAACTACGAGGCGCGCGCCGAGATGATGTGGGCCTCCACCGTGGCGCACAACGACTTTTTGTCCTGCTTCCGCGTGGGCGATTGGTCCAGCCATCAGCTCTCCCATGAGCTGTCGGGCATGTACGATGCCACCCATGGCGCGGCGCTTGCGGTGGCCTTCCCCGCGTGGATGACCTATGTCTACAAGCATGACGTTCCGCGCTTCTGCCGCTTTGCGGTGGAGGTCATGGGCGTGAAGATGGACTATTTCCACCCGGAGGAGACCGCGCTTCAGGGCATCGCGGCGCTGCGCGCGTTCTTCAAATCCATCGGCATGCCCACGACCCTCAAGGAATTGGGCGTGCCCGAGGACAAGCTGGACGTGCTTGCCGCGAAGGTCAAGCGCGGCCCTGACGGCACCACCGGCCAGTTTGTCAAGCTCACCGAGGAGGACTGCCTGAAGATCTACCAGCTCATGCGCTGACAATTGGGGTGAATGAAGCGGAGCCTGCGATCCGGTTGGATCGCAGGCTCCATCTTCATGTGGTTGGTTAGCGCGGGGCGAATGGACAGATTTTGATCCATTTGGTCGTAGCCGGGCGCGGCAATGTTTGAACCTCATCGCCTTCCACGCCCGTGATCACGGCGTACAACCCCTTCAAAAACGACGCGCCAGATGAAGCCGCCGGCATTTCCAGTACGCGCGCTTGCTTGAACACATGGCGCTTCTCCCGTTTGCCTGCGTTGCCGGCAGTATGCCATGCGATGGAGGGCGGCGCATGGACAGCGCTAACGCTCGGGGAGCACAAAGCCCTCCAGGGCGCGGTTGAGGAAGGCGTTGAAGGGCCGCATTTTTTGGAAGGTATCCACGGCCTCGCGCACAAAATCCGCCCCAAGCAGCTGCTTGTCCGTGACGGGAACCTCCAAATACCAGCTCTTGAACTTCAAATACTCCGCCTGCGGGTGAAGGGGATCAAACCCCTGCGGCACCCGCTTGAGCGCGGCGCCTTGTACGGCGAAGCGGCTTTGAAACTCCGGATCGCGCAGGATCGCCGCCCACTCGTCCCCGTTGTCGTTTATGGCCACGCGCACGCGGTTTGTTGCGTCCTTGAACATATCCGCGAACAATCCGCCGCCTAGGAAGGATCGATCGCCGGGCCGCACCAGGAGATAATACCCTACCGGCACGGGCAGCTTGCCCATGGGGGAGATATGCGCCCGAAACGCGGGATTGTAGGGCGATTTATCGTGGCTAAAGCGCGTATCCCGCTGCATTTTAAAGGTCAGGTCCTTGGGATTTAGGGGCGGCAGCGCCTCGCCCGCTCGATTGAGCGCGGCAATCAGCTCCGCAAGCAGCGCCTCAAACTCCGCGCGCGCGGCCCGCTCCTGCATCCGGTTATCGTGGAACCATTCCCGGTTGTTGTTGCGCTCCAAATCGGTTAGGTAGGTGAGAATGCCCTGCATGTTCATGCCTCCTGTCCCTCCTTTGCATCGAGCACGGCGCGGAAGCCGTCGGTGTTCATCAGCGCGCGGATGTTGCTTTGGATTTCGCCGGGCGAGCGGTAGGCGGGAAGGGTGGCGAAGATCTGCGCCTGATCGTCCAACTGCTCCATGGCCTCTGTGCAGGAGACGATCTCCTCCGTGGCGCAGGGCTCCAAGCTTTGGTAATCCAAGCGCGCGGGATCGATGCGGTGGGTGAGAATGGCGTAATCCACCCGCCGCGCGCAGGAGCAGGTCCCCGTTCCGCTCAGACCGCAGTATTCCTTGAGAAAATCGCCCATTCTGCGGCGAATGCGGGAGAGCCTTTGGCGGTAGGCTTCGGGCGAGAGGCCGAAAATCTCCGCGGCAACGCGGCTGTCCAGGCGGAACATCGTCCCCAGGATGTAGATGGCCCGGCTATCCCGGTCCAGGCATTGCAGCATCGCGTTGGAGCAGGAGAGCTTCAGCTCCCGCGCCAACAGCTCCCGGTCCACGCCGCCGCTGAGGTCCGGCACGTCCCGCTCCCGGCCGCTGGCAATATCCTGGCTGTAAACCTCAAAGCTCAGGGGGTGCGCGGCGAACATGCCCTTTTGGGTGTCCTTCAAGTGGTTGACCGCGATGCGGAATACCCAGGTGGAAAGCGCGCTCCGGTGCTCAAAGGCGCTCAGGCGCGTCATCACCTTTAGCAGGATCTCCTGCGTCGCATCCTCGGCGTCGGGGATGGTGCCCAGCATGCGCAGGGATAGATTGAAAACCAGGTCCTTAACCCCGGTGAGGAGCTCCTCCAGTGCGTCCCGGTCGCCGGCTAACGCCCGCTCGACGAGCTGCCGCTCATTTTGCAACTTCATTGGTCCATACCTCCTATATCCATTTAGACGGCCGGGCGCGCGCCGTGTGACAGGCCCGGGCGAATTTTTTTCGCTTTCCATCTTAACGGCTGAGGATGCCCGCGTCAACTGCCGGGGATTTGTTTCAAACTTATGCAGATTGTGCCATGGCCCTTTACAAAAGCCATATCTTTGGTACAATAATAGATGGAGTCATGTGTTCAAGGAGTGACAGAGCGTTGAAGAAACACATTTTTCGATATGCATACCGCGCCGCCGTGCTTTGCGCCTGCATGACCGTGGGGCTGGCGGCCTTTGGTTCCACCGCATGGGCGGAACCCACCGCATCCCCTGAGCCCTCGCTGTCCGCCGATGCGCAGGCGGAGACCGCCACGCCCACCATCGCCCTGACCAGGACGCCCGATCCCGTCAACCCTTATGAGGATCTGGTGCTCTCGGACGGGGATTCCGGCGACGACGTCATCTCCTTGCAGCTGCGCCTGCGGGACCTTGGGTACTACAACTATAAGATCACGGGGGACTTCGGCAGCGTCACGGGGCAGGCTGTGCGCGACTTTCAGGAGGATAACCACCTCAAGCAGGACGGCATTGTAGGGGGCAAGACCGCGCAAATGCTCTATGCCAACGGCGCGACGCGCTCGCTGTACAATCGCCGCATCCCCACGCCGACGCCCACGCCCACCCCCAAACCCACGCCCAAGCCCACCAAGAATTCGCCCTCGTCCTCCTCGTCCAAGTACGGCATCATGGCGGAGTGGTCGGAGGTCAACCGCCTTGCGCCGCGCGGCTCTACCTTCACGGTCAAGGATTATTACACCGGCATCACCTACACCTGTTACCGCATGGGCGGACACAAGCACATGGACGTTGAGCCCAAGACCAAGGACGACACCGCCAAGATGAAAAAATCCATGGGCGGCAAGTGGACGTGGCAGCGCCGGCCGCTCCTGGTCAAGATCAAGGGCAAGTGGTACGCCGCCTCGCTCTACGGCGAGCCGCACGGCCAGCAGACCATTCGCAACAACAACATGAATGGCCAGGTCTGCATCCATTTCCTCAACAGCCGCACCCATGGCACCAACATCAAGGACCCCGATCACCAGCGCTGCATCCGCATTGCCGCGGGCAAGAAGTAACCAAGGCGCGATCAAAAGGGCCGCAGGAGGGCGTTCTAGCCCGTTCCTGCGGCCCTTTTATTTTGCGCTAAGAGATGATAGATGATGATAACCTTACGCGCTTCTGCGCCGCGCACGCAGCGCCTCAACCAGCGCATAGAGGGGGTCGCGCAGCAGGTGGAGCAACGTGCCGCGCTCCATATCCGTGACCTTGATCAGCAGGTACAGCCTTGTGATGGCGCACAGAACGCCCGAAAGATAGAGGATGATCACATAGCCCATCATCCCCATGCGCGGCAGCAGGATCAGAATGCCGATGACGCGCATGGCGGAATCGATGGTTTCGATGATGAGGGTGGAGAGCTGCTTGCCCAATCCCTTGAGCACCGAATCGCAGATGTTTTCCATGTACATCAGCGGCAGCAGGGGCGAGAGCATCAGCAGCATGCCGCCGGCCGCCTCGCTCTTGTAGAGGGCCTCCATCAGCCCCTGGCCGAAGAGCAGGAACAGCAGGCAAAACCCGATGCTCATGTACAGCGTCGCCGACAGCGTCTTGCGCGTCAGGCCGCGCACGCGCTCGGCACGTCCCAGCGCGTTTTCCCTTGCGATTTCAGGCAGCAACAGCGTGCCCACCGCGGCGGGAAAGGCGGCGGGGAAGACCAGGATGGGCAGCACCATGCCCGAGAGCAGGCCGTACTGCGAGAGCGCGTGCGAGGCGGACGCGCCCGAGAGCTTGAGCAGGGTGGGGATGAGCAGGTTTTCCACCGTCTGCATCCCGCATTGCAAGAGCGCGCCCAGCCAGATGGGCAGCGTTCCGCGCAGGATGACGGATAGGGGAAAGGAATCCGGCGCGCGCTCTCGGCAGCGCAGGTAAAATGCCGCGTACAGCAACAGGGAGACCAGCTCCGCCGCCGTCGCGCCAAAGAGGATCACCGCGCAGGAGGTCGCCAGGCCCGTGACGTCAAAGTAGAACAGCAGAAACAGCACCAGCGCCACGCGCACCAACTGCTCCGTCATTTGCGCGATGGTGGGGCGCGTGACATCGCCCTTGGAGAGGAAATAACCGCGCAGCACGGCGGAGATCGCCATCATGGGCAGCGAGGGCGCGATCAGGCGCAGGCTTTCCGCCGCGCGCGGGTCGCCGAGCAGCCTTTGGGCGATAAAGTCCGACAAAGTGTAGAGCACAGCGCCCAGAAGCGCGCCCAGCGCCGTGGCATAGAGGTTGGATTTGGCCACCACGGAGCGGGCCGCGCGCGGATGCTCGGCGCAAAGACGGCTCACCGTGATGGAAAGGCCCGCGCAGGCGAGCATGGAAAAGAGCATGTAGACCGTCATGATGAGCTGATAGAGGCCCATGCCCTCTGTGCCGATGCGCTCGGAGAGCACGATGCGGTACGCCATCCCAATGCCGCGCAGGAAAAAGGAGGACAGCGTCAGCAGCACAATGCCCTGGATCGCCTTATTCCGGTTCATGTAAACACCTTCCTTGATGCGATTCATATGCAAGGGAAGGGAGCGGATAGACCCGCCGGGCGCCATTTGTCCGTACATACCCCCATTATTCTTAAGAAATTCTTTTCATTCAATTGAAAAACGTTAAAATATGCAAATTGTTCAAGAAATACGCTTGACTTTTTCGCAGGATATGGTATTATAATATCGTTCTGTGAAACGGTCTTTATTGAGCCACCCCCCCACTCCCCCGCCATTTGCAATCGGCAAGCGGCGGGGCCCTTTTTTTGCCCTTGGATGTTCCGAATTTCAAAACAGCGTTTCGCTCATTGGAAATTCGTTGAACGAAATTGGCCTTGTGGCTCGGAACGATTTGCGCTATAATGAAAGCAGCTAAGTTCCGCAAGGAAAACGAAATAAGGCAAAGGGGGAAAGCATCATGGACTTTTTTTCCGCCACAACGTTTGGGTTTATGTCGCCGCGCGGCTTTACGGAGAAGCCGGAGAGCATGGAGTCGATGCGCCTGATGTTCGAAAATACGGGGAGCGATACGCTGCTGCTTGCGGTGGCGGCGTTGCAGGATCATGCCTATTGCACGAAAGTGGACTATGATACCGACGACGTCATGAGCGAGAAGGACATCCGCACCTGCATCGCCTATGCCCGCAAGCTGGGCAAAAAGGTGATTCTCAAGGCCATGGTCAATTGCCGCGACGGCTATTGGCGCGCTTACATCAACTTTTTTGATGCTTTCGTTCCCTGCGAACCCCAGTGGGAGGACTGGTTCCGCAGTTACACGGAGTTTAACTGCTATCTTGCCGACATTGCCCAGGACACGGGCGTGGAGCTGTTCTGCGTGGGATGCGAAATGGTTTGCGCCGACCGCAAGGCGGACCTATGGCGCGGCCTGGTCAAGGAAGTGCGCAAGCACTATACCGGCCTGGTCACCTATAATTGCGACAAGTATCAGGAGGATAACGTCACCTGGTGGGACTGCTTGGACGTGATCTCCTCCAGCGGCTACTACCCCATTGACGATTTGGACAATCAGTTCGCCCGCGTCAAGCGCGTGATGGAAAAGTTCCAAAAGCCCTTTATGTTCATGGAGTGCGGGTGCCCCTGTCGCGAGGGCAGCGAGTTCGTCCCCAACGATTGGACGCACGGCGGCGCGCTGGATATTGACGTGCAGACCCGCTGGTACAAGGCGTTCCTGGACGCGCTGGGCCGCAACGATTGGGTCGAGGGCGTGGGCTGGTGGGATTGGAGCGCGCGGCTTTACCCCGCCGCCGAGGCGATGCGCAACGACGGCTACGGCCTCTACGGAAAGCCCGTGGAAAAACTGCTGACCGATTGGAACGAAGAGCGCCCGCGCGGCTGAGGCGCTCAAAAAGCCCCGCCGCCCAGCATGAGCGGGAAAGTTTTAAACAGGTATAGCGCCCGCATTCCCTGCATACGATGAATTGCGTAAGTGATTCGTTGCAAGGAGGCGCAGTCGGTCATGAAAAAATGCAAAGTCGTCTTTCTGGTGCTGTTGGCGCTCGCGCTCATTGGTAGCGCGGGCTGCACAAGCAAGAAACCCATCAACCTGGAGGAACCCATCGAGCAAGTCCCCACCGCTGCGGAGCTGCAAGCCTCGCTGGAGGATACTGGCTCTACGCGAGAGGTCACGCTGTATTATAAGGACCTGATGGGCTACCTCGTCCCCGTCAACTGCGAGATTCCCTGGGAGGAGGGCATCGCCAAGGCGACGCTCAAGCAAATGGTTTCCTCCGAGGCAAACGACTTGCAGGCGGCGCGCCTGGGCCTTTTGACCGCGCTGCCCGAGGGCCTGGAAGTGGATATGGACATCATCGGCCAGCAGGCCAAGGTCTCCCTGTCCTCACAGTGCATGTCCTGCGCCGACGCGGAGGAGGAGAACGCCATGGTCTGCGCCATTGTCAGCGCCCTGACCGAGTTTGACTCCATTTCCGAGGTGCAGATTCTGGTTGCCGGCGAGCAGGTGGATGCCCTGACCCATGGCACCAACGTAAGCGCCCCCTTGACGCGCGCGGACCTGAACATTGAGTCGGTCTCCGCGGATACGGACTTGGAAGGCGCGAACATGGTGCAGGTGTTCTTTGAGAGCGAGGCCAGCGGATGCATGGTGCCGGTGACGCGCCCCGTATTCTCCAAGGAGGACATTGATACCGCGGTGCTCGAGCTGCTCAAGGGCCCCAAGGAGGATTCCGGCCTGGCTGGCTGCATTCCCAAGGGCGTGGGCCTGATCTCCGTCAAGCAGGCCGGCGGCGTGGTCACCATCAACATGAGCAAGGAGTTCCAGCAGGTCATGGAACAGGCGGATGGCGGCGCGGCGGCGGTCAAGGCGCTGGTGCTGACCTGCTCGCAGTTCCCGGACGTCAAGGAAGTCAAGCTCCAGGTTGAAGGCAAGGACTTCACCCTCGACACCGAAACCCTGGCGGTGACCACCGTGGTCAATACCGAGCAGGAGGCGCTCATGGCCAGCGCTGTGATCGAATAAACCGCTGCAACGCGGCGAGAAAAGCTCCCGGCAGCCCCAATGATGCGGGGCGCGCCGGGAGAATTTCTGTTGCGCGCCGGCGGCGCTGTGCTATAATAAGGTGGACTGAATTGGATGGGGAGATTGTACAAATGAAATTGCTCATCGCAAGCAACAACGCGCATAAGATCAAGGAGATCAAGGAGATCGTCGGCGGCTTTTTTGACGAGGTGCTTTCCCTCAAGGAGGCGGGCGTAGCGTGCGAGGCGGAGGAGACCGGCTCCACCTTTGAGGAAAACGCGCGCATCAAGGCCGAGGCTGTGCTGAACCTGACCGGCTGCGCCGCCCTGGCCGATGATTCCGGCCTGATGGTGGACGCGCTCTTCGGCGCGCCGGGCGTCCACTCGGCACGGTATGCGGGCGAGCATGGGGATGATGCGGCCAATAACGCGCTGCTGATGAAGAACCTAGAAGGCGTACCCGCGCCCCGTAGCGCGCAGTTCGTCAGCGCCGTGGCCCTGGCCCGGCCGGACCGGCCGGTGCTCATCGTAACCGGCGTGTGCAAGGGACAGGTGACCCAGGAACCGCATGGGGACAACGGCTTTGGCTACGACCCCTTCTTTGTGCCCGAGGGCATGACCCGCACCTTTGCCGAACTCTCTCCCGACATCAAAAACGCCATCTCCCATCGGTCCCGCGCGCTCGCTCAGCTGCGCCGGCAGCTCGAGGAGGAGCAGTGACCATGCGCTTTGTGGTGCTTTCCGACACCCATGGGGACCTGAGCAAGATGTACCGCGCGCTGGACTACCTGCGCGCGCTCGCACCCGACGCGCTGATCCACCTGGGCGATCACTGCGCGGATGGAGAACAGCTGGCGCGCGAGTTGGACCTGCCCCTTTATGCGGTGGCGGGCAATTGCGACGCGGGGCGTACCTTAGCGCCCCAGGAGCGCGTGTTGGAGGCGGAGGGCGCCCGCGTTTTGCTCTGTCATGGGCATGCGTGGGGCGTTAACGATGGTTTGCAGCGCCTGCTGTATGCCGCCCAGGAGCGCGCGTGCGCGGCGGCGCTCTTTGGCCACACGCACCGGCAGCTTGTGCAGCGGGAGCAGGGCGTGCTGCTGATGAACCCTGGCTCGCTCTGCCGGCCGCGCGGGGGAGAGGCGGGCTTGGGCTTGCTCACTCTGGAAAACGGCAAGGTGCGCGCCCTCACCCTGCCCTATCGCGCGGGGATGTGAAATCTTGCCGTTTTTTTTCAAAACCCCTTGACAGATTCGGTGCGTTCCACTATAATCTTTATCTGTCAGCGGGTGTGCCGCCCGGGAAGATTTGCGCCTGTAGCTCAGCTGGATAGAGCAACGGCCTTCTAAGCCGTGGGTCAGGGGTTCGAATCCCTTCAGGCGCGCCATATCGACTGACCGCCTATCGCAAGCGTCATTATGGTGGATATAGCTCAGTTGGTTAGAGTGCCAGGTTGTGGCCCTGGAGGTCGTGGGTTCGAATCCCACTATTCACCCCACTTTTTTCAAAGCTCCCAAGCGGCGGCAGGTTCACGTTGGGGTGTAGCCAAGCGGTAAGGCACGGGACTTTGACTCCCGCATTCGTA
>CAOKIU010000017.1 GCA_948468595.1 uncultured Christensenella sp. | reverse complement strand
CTTTTTCTTAACGTAGTCGCTCAGCCACTTGCACAAAAACTTGGCGTCGTCAAACTGCTCGAAGTAGTCCCCCGGCGTGCGGCCGCTGAGCCAATCGCACGGCTCGTTGAGCCAGCGCAGGTAAACCTCGGGCACCTCCGCCTCCATGGCGTCCATGTTGCGGTATTTCGCCATGTTTTGCTGGGTCCAGGTGCGCAGATACGCCTCAAAATGCTTGTCAAAATCCACGCAGTTCATGTGCCGTTTCCTCCTCTTCCGCCTTTGTTTAAGCCCGCGCTGGCGTCCGTGAGCTTCTTTTTGCGCAGGAGCATGGTGCGCTGGGTGCACTCCGCCTCCGCGGCCAGCGCCGCCCAATCGGGCGCCATGCCGCGCTCCTGCTGATACAGGCCCTCCATCGCCATGACCCACGCCGCCTCGTTGCTGATCTTGGGGTAGCGGCAGTTCAGGCCCATGATGTACGCCGCCCAGAGCCCCGCCACATACTCGACCGCCCTTTCATCGTTGTACCTTTCCGCCATGCGGTTGACCGCGTCGCGCATGACGCGGATGTACGCCTTGGGGATATTGCGGTCAAATTCCACCCTGCGGCTGCGCACCAGGACGAGCTTGCCGTCCTGTAGGGAATAGAAGGGCTCGGGCGCCCGCATGGTGCGCAGGGTCTCCAACACCATCTGCTTAAAGAACGTCGAGTGCGTGGGCGAGAGCAGGATCTCGCGCAGCAGGCGCTCGGCAACGGGCCCGGCCGCGCTGCCCAACAGCAGCACCGCCTGCCCCATCTGGCTATCCGTGCCCGCCAGCGCCGCGCGCACAAGCGCCTGGGTGTAGCGATCCTCCAGCCGCTTGGCCATGTTCTCCGGTTCCTCGGCCAGCAGCGCGTCCAGCGCGCGCTGAACCTCCGCCTGCATCTCCTGATCCAGGTCAAAGGTATAGGGCAGGCGCGCGGGGCTGGGCGTGCCGTCGCGCACGGCCTGCGCGGCCATGCGCGCGCCCCAGACGGCCAGCAGGCTGCCCGGCTCGGTCAGGCTCAGCTTTTCAAAGGCGCGCAGGCTCTCCGTATACTTGCCCATGTTGTATTGGCACACGCCCCACAGATAGAGCATGGACGTATCGTAGGGGCAGGAGAGAAAGATCTTCTTCAGCGCCTGAGCTAGCTGCTCGTCCAGGCCAAGGTCGGCCAGGGCCAGGCAGTATTTGAACAGCTCGTCGATCTCCTCGATGCGCTCCAGGCGCAGTTTGGATACGGCCTGGGCAGCCTCCTCCCGCTTGCCGTCGGCCAACAGGAACATCGATTCGTTGCACCGGCCGTGAACGTCCAGCGGGTCTTGCTCCAGCACATGCTTTAGCTGCGTCCAGGCCCTGTCCATGTCGCCGACGCAGTAGTAGGCCACGGCCAGATTGTTGCGCACATAGGCCATGGAGGGGTCCTTTTCCAGCGCGCGCTCCAGGCACTCAATGGCGTGGTCCAGGTCGCCCGCGTCCAGCGCTGCCTTGCCGTCCATGGACAGCTCATCCAATTCGCGGTCCAGCTCCGTCTCATAGTCGCAGTCCGCAATGTAATCCAGCGCGTCCTCCGCCTGGCCGGCAAACTCGCCCTCCGGCTCCACCTTTAAATAGGCGCGCAGCATGGTTTCCGCCTGATCGTAATCCCCCATGGCCATGTAATTGCTGCCCATGCCAAAGAGGGCCTCGGTGGGCATGCTCTTTAGGTGGAACATGAGCTGAATTTCCAGGTTGCTGCGCTCATACAGCCCCATCCGCGCGTAAGTATCCGCCAGGTCCAGCCGGTAAGAGAGATTTTCCGGCTCCATTTCTATGGCCTTGCGAAGGTTCTTCAGCGCCGTTGTAAAGTCCGCCTTGTCGATGGATTTGATGGCGCGTTTATGATAAAAGCCGGATTCGGGCTGGAAAGAAAGCACTCTTTTTTCCGTCATCTCTCTGGCACCTCCCGGTCGCTATAGGCATTCTAGTGTAGTATACCACGTTTCCCCCATCTCCGCCACAGCGCCCGCGGCGTTTTCAAAAAATTAAAGCCGCGGCGTGCCAAAGGCATGCTGCGGCCCTGCCCGCGCGCTTTTCTTGCATCAGGCGTCGCGCTGGACGTACTCCCGGATGCGCAGGAAGGTCTCCTCGCTGACGACGTGCTCAATGCGGCAAGCGTCGCCGTCCGCCGTCTTGGGGTCTAGGCGCAGGGCCTTGATCAGGAATTGGGTGATGACGCAGTGCCTCTCATAGATATCGCAGGCCGTCGCCATGCCCTTTTCGGTCAAGGTAATCTGCCCGGACCGGGCGATGGTGATGTAGCCGTTCTCCTTGAGAATGCGCATGGCGCGGCTGATGGACGCCTTGGTGTAGTCCAGGGCGTTGGCCACATCCACCGAGCGCACGAACCCATTGGTTCGCTGCAACAGCAGGATGGTCTCCAAATAGTTCTCGCCCGATTCATGGATGCTCAAGCGCCTCGCCTCCCCTCGTATTTGATTTAGTATACCACGAAACGCCGTGCCGGGCAAGTGACGCGCAAGGTGCCATCCGCCGGCACGGCGCCTGATGCGGGCGCAAAAAAGCGCCGGGGGAACCGTGCAAGTCCCCGGCGCCAGAGGCGCGCGCCGCTATGCGTCAAGCGCCTTTTCATAGCAAAGCCAATGCTGGCCATAGGCCTCCGCCTCGCCCGCAAAGCGGAAGTCCAGCGCGCGATAGGCTGCCCGCGCGCGCAGGTTGTTCGCGCTGACCAGGTAGCGCGCGGAGCGATAGCCCCTTAGCCGCATCTCCTCCATGACGCGCCGGATCATCCTCTTGGCAAGGCCCTGGTTTTGCCGGTCCACTCGCACCGCCACCCGGGAGAGGGTGGCCGCGGGCGTGGGCAGCGTCCAAAAGGGATGGGCGTCGGTCTCCGCCTCCTCTTCCAGGGCGGCGGCCGCGACGATGCGCCCGTCCTCAAACGCCGCGTACAGGTTCCCGCGGGCAATATCCTCCCCCACGATCTCCGCGTTGGGGTATCCCTCGTCCCACGTCACGCCTTCCCGGCCCAGCAGCGAGCGGTAGAGCTTCAGCGCCTCTTCCGCCTCCTCCGGCGCGGCCGGCCTAATCACAAGGTTCATCTCCTCGCCCTCTTTCCTACCAGGTTTCCTCAAAGGGCGGCAGGGGGATGCCGTTTTCCTGCATCGCGTTTCCCTGCGTCCAATTGGTCATGGCGTACCGGGCGCCGCGGGGCTGCGCCACGCCCTCGCTCACAAGGCGCACGGTATCGCCGTCAACGCATGCCCGCGCGCGGTGGTACTTTCCATCCGCGCCGCACAGCGCAAAGCCCCTCGCCTCCTCGCCGCGCACGCATATCCGCCCGTCAAAGATGAGCGTGACCTCCCCGCCTGACGCGCGCTTCTCCACGCACCGGAACAGGCGCGCGCCGGTATCCGCCCCGTAGGCATTGTCGAGCGCTTGATCGCCCAGGCGCTCGCCCACGGTCTTTTTGTCGGTGGGGTGGATGTTGTCGTACTCGCCTACGTCGTAGATCACGGCCATGGCGGCGTGCGGCACGGTATCGCGCACCAGCGCCTGCTGCAAGCGCAGCGTGCCCCAGGCGTCGCCATCGGCGTTCTCGCCGGCAAAGGCGGTCAGCTGCACCAGGGCAAAGAACAGGTCCGGCTCCATAAAGTCCCTGCGCCACTGCTCGATCATCGCGGTCAGCAGGCGCGCGTACAGGCGCGGATGCACCTCGTCCGCCTCGCCCTGATACCAGATCACGCCGCGCAGCGTATAGGGCGTGACGTGGCGGAGCATCGTCTCATACAGGCCGCAGGGGCGCAGGAAGCAATCCTTGCCCTGCGGCGGCGGCCAGGGCCCGGCAATGTCCTTGATCGCCTCGCGGTAGGCGGCAAAGTCCGTCTTGGGCACCGTGACGCGGCTCAGGCGCGCGTCGTGCTCCTCCTGCGCCGCGGCGAACTCCGCTTTTTGCCGCTCGTACTCCGCCTCTGTGCGGCCGGATACCTCCCTGTCGTAATCCTCCAAATATACCTTTAGGTCCGCATCGCTCTTTAGCGCCTCCCGGCTCAGCCAGCAGGAGGCCGAGGTGCCGCCCCAGTTGCACCCGACAATGCCCACCGGCACGTTCAGATGCGCGCGCAGGCGCTTGGCAAAGTGATAGGCCACGGCGGAAAAGCGGCCCGCGGTTTCGGGCGTGCACTTCACCCATCCGGGCGGGACCGCCTTCTCCGCCCGGGCGCGGTCCTGCTCAGTCGCGGTCTTGACCACGTGGTAATAGCGCAGGTCCGCATCCTCCGCCTCTTTGATGTCCTGGCCCCAGCTCCTTGCGTCCTCTAAGGCGTATTCCATGTTGCTCTGGCCGCCGGCCAGCCATACCTCGCCCAGCGCCACGTCCTCAAAGGCGATCTCCTCATCGCCCATGCGCACGGTGAGGCGCTGCGGCCCCGTTGCCTCTAGGGCGGGCAGCACCGCCCGCCACCGCCCCTGGGCGCAGACGCAGGACGCCTCCACCCCCTTTAGGCGCACCGTGACCGTCCGGCCGTCCGGACCCGTGCCAAAGACGCTGATGGGACGCCCGCGCTGCAACACCATGTGGTCGCTGAAGATTCTTGCACAGGTAAATTCCATGCTCGGCTCCTTTCAAGCGTCCTTGCGGCCCGCCAGCGCCGCGATGGTGTGGGCGTAGAGGCGCGCGGCCGTGTACAACTCCTGGATGTAGAGGCGCTCGTCCGGACCGTGGCAGCCCTCGCTGCGGCTGTCGGGCAGGGAGGGGCCGAAGGCGACGGCGTTCTTCATCGACCGGGCATAGGTGCCTCCGCCCATGGAGAAGGGCTCGTCGTCGCGCCCGGTGATCTCCTTGTAGACCTTCATCAGCGTGGTGACCAGCTCGGAATCCTTCGCCACATACAGCGGTTCGGAGATTTGGATGCTCCGCGCGGATACGCCGTAGGGCGCGCAGGCGGCCTGGATGCGGGACAGCACGTCGTCAAAGGCGGCGGTAACGGGCTGGCGGATGTCCAGCCGCGCGGTCATGCCGCTCTGGTCCGCGCGCACAATGCCCAGGTTCACCGTAAGGGGGCCGGAGGGCTCGTCCTCCATCTTGATGCCCAGCCCCGCGCCGTCCCAGGCGTCAAGGCCCAGGCGGTCGCTGAGCAGGCTGAGCGCCTTTTGCGCGCCGCCCAGATCCACGGCCTTGAGGACTTCCAGCATCAGGCAAATGGCGTTGCGCCCGCCGGAGGGGGACGCCGCGTGCGAGGCCACGCCCTCCGCCTCCAGCGCGATCAGGCCGTCGGCAAGGGTGACCTTGCAGGGCGCGCCGATCTCCCCGGCGCGGGCGCGCAGCTTTTCCGCGTCCGCGCTCGTGCCGCGCAGGGTGGCGGTGCAGCGATTGGGCACGATGTTGACCGCCTGGCCCGCCGCAAGCGAGATAAGGGGCGTCTCCCCTTCAAAGGCCGCGGAGAGCTCCACGCGGTGGATGCCCTTTTCCGCATAGCAGACCGGGAAGCCGGCATCCGGCGAGAAGCCGTAGTCCGGCATGCCCACATGCGCCATGTAATGCGCCATGTCCGCGCTGCCCTTTTCCTCGTTGCAGCCCATGATCAGCAGCACGCGGTCCTTCAGCGGAATGCCCGCCTCCTTGACGGCGCGCAGGGCGTACAGGCAGGAGACGCAGCTATTCTTGTTGTCCGTCGCGCCGCGGCCGTAGAGGAAGCCGTCCTTGACGATGGCCTCGTAGGGCGGCACGGTCCAATCGTCGCCCTCGGGCACCACGTCAAGGTGCGCCAGAATTCCCAGGGTCCTCTCGCCCGTTCCCAGCGCGGCGTGCCCGGCGTAGTTTTCGTCGTTGAGCGTCTCAAAGCCGAATTCCTCGGCCTTTTTCAGCGCGTAGTCCAGCGCCCGCGCGCAGTTTTCGCCGAAGGGCATGCCCTCCTTGGGCTCGCCGTCGACGCTGGGAATGCGCACAAGCTCCCTGAGGGTCGTGAGCATTTCCTCCTCGTATCCCTTGAGGATCGTATCCAATTTATCCATGGGGCCACCTCCATATATTCCTATGCCCTCATTATACAAGCGTGTTATGATCGTGTAAATGGCCGCGGCAAGATTTTTAGCAAGGCAGGATTTTGCATAGGCTATGGAGAAGTAGAACGGGCTGCCTATGGACCTTCTTCGCAAGCGCAGGGCGGGCGGCAGGATTGATTTGCCTTGGAGGGTACGGGATGACGCCAGAAGAGCTAAAAAAGATCGCGCGCGACGAGCGCGCTTACCGGTCCGCCTGTCAATTGATGGCGGATGGCAGGATAAAGAATTTGCGCGTGGAGGGGGAGCACAGCTTCTCGGCCACGGTGGAGGACCCGCCCTATACCTATACCGTCAGCGCGGGCTTTGCGGGCGGCGAGCTCGCCTCCTGCTCTTGCACCTGCAAGACGCCCGTGGCGCACCGCCGCGTGTGCGCGCACGTGGGCGCGCTTTGCCTGGAGCTATCCAAGGAGGGGCGCACGCAGGTATTGCTGAGCAAGGCGCGGCGCGAGGCCGCCCTTCAGGTGCTCTCCTGGTTTGAAACGCCCAGCGCCAAGGAGCAGGCGCTCAAGATGCTGGTGACGCTGGAAATCGCGCCCAAGGGCGACGCTGCGGGGCTGATCTCCCTGCGCGTGGGGCAAAAGCGCATGTACGTGGTGCAGGACCTATCCACCTTTATCAAGTCCTACGCCGCGGGGGAGGAGATTCCCTTTGGCAAGGGCCTGACGGTGGAGGCCCAGTGGCAGTGCTTTTCCCCCGACAAGGAGCGGCTGTTGGGCTACCTTAAGGAGGTCGTCGCGGCCAGGGAGCTGGCGCTGGGCAAGCCGGTCCTGCGCGAGCGGCAGCTCCCGCTGACCAACGACCAGCTTCGCCGCGTGCTGCAAATGCTGGCCCAGAGCGTCTTTCAGCTCACGCTCAACGGGGAGACCTCCACCGTGCGCGGCATCCAGGCGGCCACAGTGCCGGCGCAGTTCACGCTTCGCTCCGCCGGCAAGGAGCTGGAACTGGAAGCCCGGCTGCCCCCGGACTGCGTTCGCCTGACGCGCGAGGGGCAGTTCATCTTTATGGAGGGCCGCGTGCTGGGGCTCTCGGCCGCGCAGCAGCACGCGCTCATCCCCTTCCTGCGCAAGGAGGGAATCACGCGCTGCCGCTTTACCCTGCCCGAGGGGGAGCTTCTGGTCTCCGAGGTGTTGCCCCTCCTTGGCGAGGTGGCGCCGGTGCAGGTGGATGAGACCGTCTCCTCCCGCATTGTGACCGAGAGCCTGACCTCGACCGTGACGCTGGATACCGTTGCCGGCGACATCGTCGCCCAGGTGGCCTTTCTCTACGGCCAAACGCGCATCGACCCCTTCTCCCCGCCGGGGGAGCGGGTGGAAAACGTACTGCTCCTGCGCGATTCCGCGGCCGAGCGCGCGGTGCTGGACCTGCTGGGCCGGCACGGCTTCAAGGTGCGCCTGAAGGAGGCGTACCTCTCCGGCAACGAGGCGATCTACAACTTCCTTCAGGACGGCGTGCCGCTGCTGCAATCCCAGGCCGAGGTCTATTGTTCGGAGAGCCTGCTGCGGATGCGGCCGCGCAGGGCGCGGCCAAGGGGCAAGCTGCGCATGTCCACCAGCGGCGACCTGCTGCAATTTGAGCTGCTGTTGGAGGGCGTGGACGCCGCCGAGTACGACAAGGTCATGCAGGCGCTGCGGGAAAAGAAGAAGTTTGTGCGGCTGACGGACGGAACCTTCCTCTCCCTCCTGCCCGACGACGGCTGGGCGGAGCTTGCCGGGTACTTGGGCGAGGTGGGGGAAAACAAGGGCGGCGTGGTGGAGATGATGCGCTGCCGCGCGGTCTACCTCTCCCAGCTGATGGCCGCTTCCAACCTGGAAATCGAGCAGGATGCATCGGTGAAGGAGCTGACCGAGGCCGTGCAGCACCCCGACGAGGGCGCGGCGCCCATCGCCGGCCTGCGCCCCTACCAGCAGCGCGGCTTTGCGTGGCTGAAGACCCTGGCGCGCCTGGGCATGGGCGGCGTGCTGGCCGACGACATGGGCCTGGGCAAGACCATCCAGGTGCTGGCGCTCATCCAGTGGGGCTACGAAACGCTGGGCCGGATGCCCAGCCTCGTTGTGGCGCCCACATCCCTGGTCTACAACTGGCAGGCGGAGATCAACAAGTTCACCCCGCACATGCGCACCCTGGTGCTCTCCGGCGGCAGGGAGGAGCGCAGAAAGCAGGCCGAGGACCTGGAGAACCTGGACGTGCTCATCGCCTCCTACGCCCAGGTGCGGCGGGACATCGAGTGGCTGGAGACCTTCAGCTTTCGCTTCTGCATTCTGGACGAGGCGCAGCAGATCAAAAACGCCGCCTCGGTGGGGGCCGGCGCGGCCAAGCGCATCAAGGCGCAGTCCCGCTTCGCGCTCACCGGCACGCCCATGGAGAACCATCCGGGCGAGCTTTGGTCCATCTTCGACTTTGTGCTGCCCGGGTACCTGATGGATCAGCAGGACTTTTTGCAGCGCCACGGCGACGGCCAGGACAGCGACCTGCTGGCCAAGAAGATCCGCCCTTTCCTGATGCGGCGGCTCAAGCGCGAGGTGCTCTCCGAATTGCCGGAAAAGATCGAGCACCGCATCGTGGCCGAGCTGACGCCCGAGCAGCGCAGCGTTTACCTGGCCACGCTTGCCCAGGTCAAAAAGGAGCTGGACGAGGCGGTCAAAAGAGAGGGCCTGGACAAGGCGCACTTCCAGATGCTGGCGGCCATCACGCGGCTTAGGCAGATCTGCTGCCACCCGGCCATGTTCCTGGAGGGATACGAGGGCGGCAGCGGCAAGCTGGAGCTGATGATGGAGCTGGTGCAGGAGCAAGTGGAGAACGGCCACCGCATTCTGATTTTTTCGCAGTTCACCTCCATGCTGGGCATCATCCGCGAGCAGCTGGGCAAGGCAGGCATCGGCAACATGTATTTGGACGGCAACACGCCGCCGCAGGAGCGCCTGCGGCTGACGGAGACCTTCAACAAGGGAGAGACCCCCGTCTTTCTCATTTCGCTGCGGGCGGGCGGCTACGGCCTGAACCTGACGGCGGCGGACACGGTGATTCACTACGATCCCTGGTGGAATCCCGCCGT
Source organism: uncultured Christensenella sp. (assembly GCA_948468595.1). Lineage (GTDB taxonomy): Bacteria > Bacillota > Clostridia > Christensenellales > UBA1750 > Spyradocola. The sequence goes on along the minus strand of CAOKIU010000017.1, from coordinate 27,669 downwards.
GGAGGACCAGGCCACCGACCGCGCCCACCGCATCGGCCAGACGCGCGCGGTGCACGTCATCCGCCTCATCGCGCACGATACCATCGAGGAAAAGGTTTCCGAGCTGCAATTGCGCAAAAAGGAGCTGATCGACCTGGTCGTCACCCCCGGCGAGGTGCTGCCCAGCGCGCTGACGCTCAAGGATATCCGCGCGCTGTTCGAATAGCGCAAAGCAAGCCCCTCACAGCGCCTTGAGCGCTGTGAGGGGCTTGCTTTTTAAAACCGGAAACGCGCAGGCCTATCTGGCGGCGGGGCGTTCGCGCCCTTTGGCATGTCTCTTGTACACGACCTGCGCCTAACCCGCAGGGAGACGAAGGGCTATGGCAAGCCGGCAAGTCTTACTTCCCCTGATTCTCTTGGTAGAACTTTACGAAGCTACCCAGGGTGAATTCGTCAAGGCCGCTGATATCGGGATTGACGAGCTTGAAAAAGCAGCTGGGCAGCTCGCGCAGGCGCAGGCACTTTTGAATGCACAGGTCGCATCCCTTGTCATGGTTGCGGGGGTTGAGCGGGCAGGCCGCGTCCCCGCAGGTGCAAAACAGCTCGCGTTCGTCCATTGGGTTTGTCCTCCTTTTGTGCGGGCGGCGTTTAGTCGGTGGCAAGCTCCGTCATCAAGCGCAGGGACCGGGTGATGAAAGCGTTCATGCGCTCGGCGGGCAGGGGCTGCTGCGCCATCTCCGCAAGATCGGTCAGTTGCAGGCAGATGTCCTTGGCGGTATCGTCCTGCGCGCGTCCGGCCAGGTTTTTCACCAGCGGGTGCTGGGAATTGAGCACCAGCGTGCGCTCCAGCGGGAACTCGGGCATGCCGCCGTTGCCCCACATGCGCATGGCCTCCTGGTAGCGGCGCATGTTCTCATCCAACAGCAGCACGGCGGGCGTTTCGGCATTGACCAGGGGCTCTAGGCGAATCTTGAGGTTGCCGTCCTCCACGGCCCACTTGAACATCTCCTCCAGCTTGCCCGTCATGTCCGCGTCAATGGCCGCGTCCTTGTCGCGCAGGGCGTTGGCGATGTCGGCGTCCACGCGCGCGAAGTGAACGTCCTTGACGTTGCTTTCGATAAACTGCATGAAGCTGATGTCAATGGGCGTGCCCATGACAACGACGTCCATGCCGCGCTCCTCGTAAAGGCCCACGGTGTTGGCCTGGCGGTCCTCATCCCCGGCATAGTAGACCTTGTTCTCGTGCGTCTCCTTCGCCTTATCCAAGTATTCGGTCAAGGTAACGTACTCGCCCTTGCTGGTCTTGTAAACCAAGGCGTCCTTCATGCGGTCGTAGAACTTGTTATCCCGCAGGCAGCCGTACTTGACGAAGGGATGGATGTCCTTCCAATACGCCTGGTACTGCTCGCGCTCGTTTTTGAACATGCCGGTGAGGCGGTCGGCTACCTTCCTGGCGATGTAATCGGAGAGCTTGCGCACATAGCCGTCGTTTTGCAGGAAGGAGCGGGAGACGTTGAGCGGCAGGTCGGGGCAGTCCACAACGCCCTTGAGCAACAGCAGGAACTCGGGGATGATCTCCTTGATGTTGTCGGCAATGAAGACCTGGTTGCTGTAGAGCTTGACCTGGCCCTCGTTTGCCGAGAAGTCGTTCTTGAGCCGCGGGAAGTAGAGGATGCCGTGCAGGTTGAAGGGGTAGTCCGCGTTTAGGTGAATCCAGAACAGCGGCTCCTCCCACTCGTGGAAGGTATCGCGGTAGAACTTCTTGTAGTCCTCCTCGGTGCAGTCCTTGGGGGCTTTCAAATACAGGGGGTTGGGCGTGTTGAGCATCTCGGGCGCTTTATCCTCGCGCGCCTCCGCCTCATCCTCCTTGCATTCCTCGCATTCGCATCCGTCCTCGTGCTCGTGCGCCTCCGCCTTCTCCTCCTGGCCCGCCGCCTCGCAATAAATGGGCGTGGGCATGAAGGAGCAGTACTTGCGGATGATGTCCTTGATCTTGTATTCATCCAGGAATTCATCCGACTCCTCGTTTACATAGAGGGTGACGGTGGTGCCAACCTCGTCAAGCGGCGCATCCTCCATGCTGTATTCCACGCTGCCGTCCGATTCCCAGGTCACGCCCGTGGCGCCCGGCAGGCAGGAGAGGGTGTCGATGCGCACCTTTTCCGCCACCATGAAGGCCGAATAGAAGCCCAGGCCAAAGTGGCCGATGATCTGCTCGCCGCTGTCCTTGTACTTCTCCATAAAGTCGTTGGCGCCGGAGAAGGCCACCTGATTGATGTACTTGCGAACCTCCTCGGCCGTCATGCCCACGCCGTTGTCCGCAAAGGAGAGAATGCGGTGCTCCTTATCCACGCGCACCGTCACCCGGGGCGAATAGTCCTGGGGCACCTCCCCCACCATGCGCCGCTTTGCCACCGCGTCACAGCAGTTGGAGATCAATTCCCGCACAAATATATCGCGGTCGGAATACAGCCACTTCTTGATGATGGGCAAAAAGTTTTCCGTATGGATGGATAACTGGCCTTTTTCTGTGCTCATCGCGCTCTACCTCCGCAGTTGAAATTATATAAACTTCATTACGAATTATATTATAACACAGGATAGTTAGATGTCAAGAAAAAATTAGCACTCTCTTTGCGAGAGTGCTAACGTCTTAACCCTCATGCTCCTTAAACGAACCCTGTTCGAGCTTGAGGTCCTTGATGTGCAGCAGCACGGGGCGCAGCGGCGCGGGAATCGCGCCGTCCTTGACGGTGACCGTACCGCCCAAAAGGTTTTCATACGTGCCGTCGGGCAGGGGCAGGGCGGCCTTCCCCGAGACCAAGTGGAAGTTGAACACGCCCAGGAACAACTCATTCTGCCACTCGTAGCGGCCCACGAGGATGCTGTCCTGCTCGGGCTCCTCCAGGAAGATAGCGCCGTGGGTCAGGATGGGCAGCTTTTTGATGGGGCGCAGCGCGCGCAGCAAATCGCAAAGCCAGGGCGCCTCGCGCCGCGGGAAGGCTTCGGCCCCGTTGAACGCCGAACGGCCCGCAACCTTGAACTCCTGCCCCGCGTAAATCAGCGCCGGGCCCTTGAGGAAGTAGCAAAACGCCGTCCACATGGCCAACTGCTCGTCCGTATGCACCAGGGAGCAAACGCGCGCCTGGTCGTGGTTCTCCAGGAAGCGCAGCTTGATGTAGTTCATCGGATACATGGCCTTTTGGCGGTTGAGGCCGTCCACATACTGCTTGAGGGTCCCCTTGCCCTTTAGGTAATCCTCATAAAAATAGTGGACGTCGTAGTCATAGGTGATGTCAAAGGCCTGGTACATCTCCGCATCGCAATGCAGGTTGTAGCCGCGGTCGCGCATCTTGGTCAGGAAGGGGTAGTGGTGCGTCTCCGCCAGCCAGACGAAGTTGGGATTGATCTGGTCCATGGCCGCCCGCGCGCGCGTCCAGAAGGAGAGGGGCACCATGGGCGCCACGTCGCAGCGGTAACCGTCCACGCCCAGCTTGGCCCAGAACAGCGCCGTTTCGATCATGTACTGACAGAGCTCCTCATGGGAGTAATCCAGGTCATACACGTCGTTCCAGAACCGGTACATGGGCTTGCCGTCCGGCCCCTGATAAAAATACTCGGGATGCTGCTCGACCAGAACGGAGTCCTGGGAGGTGTGGTTGTAGACGATGTCCAGCATGACCTGCATGCCGCGGGCATGGATGGCGTCCACCAGCTTTTGGAAGGAGGCAAAATCGCCGTAATCCGGGTTGACGCCGCGGAAGTCCCTGACCGAGTAGGGCGAGCCGCAGGGGCCGATCTTCATCTTCTCCCCGCGGGGGTGGATGGGCATGAGCCACACGATGTCCACGCCCAGGTCCTTGATGCGGTCAAGGTCCGCCTCCGTGCCGGCAAAATCGTGGGTCTCAGAGTGGTTCTGCACGTTGAGCTCGTAGATGATCTTGGAATTGAGCTCGGGGTTGGTTTGAAGCGCCATTTTTCGTTCCTTCTTTCTCGCGCCGGCCGCGCGGATGCTATTTATTCGTAGGGAAAGACGACCTTTTCAATCTCCGGGGTAAAGAGGTTATCGGAGGTGACCACAACGCTGGAAAGCGTCTTATACCCCGTCTGGCTCTCGCCGTTTAAGGCGCCGGCGGCGTATTCCACGCCCAGAAAGCCCATGCCAAAGGAGTTTCGCACAATGGTGGCGGAGACCGAGCCGTCCCGGATGCACTCGATGAGATCGGGGATGATGTCCGTGCCGATGATGGTCAAGTCCCTATTGAGGTATTCCGCCGCCTGCGACGCGCCCACGGTGGACTGCGCCGAGAAGGCGACCACCGCATCCAGCTCCGGCCAAAGGTAGAGCTGCTGCAAGGTCTGGCGGTAGGCCCATTCCCGTTTGTCGCCGCTGTAGAAGCGTCCGCGGATCTTCACGCCCATGCGGTCCAGGTCCTGCCTCAAATTATACTCGCGCCTTTCCGTGGGCTTGTATTCCGCGTTATCCGCCAGCAGAAGCACTTGGTCGCCCGCCGTCAGCTCGCCGGCCAGGGCCTTGGCGATGTTGCTGCCCATCTTGGCATCGTCGTTTAGGATGGTGGACACCAGATGGGCGTGGGAGATGGGCGTGCCCACCGCCACCAAGGGCAGGTTTGCCTCCGCAAGGGCGGCAATCAGCTCTTCCTCGCCCTGGGTGGCGGCAATCAGCGCCTCCGCGCCGTCCCGAACCGCCATGCCGGGCAGCATCTCCAGCGTCACGCCCGCCTCTTCGTCCGGGGCGTAGCAGGTCATCTCCACGCCCAAACGCTGAGCGGCCGTGGAAGCGCCCTCAATGATGTTCTCCCAATAATGCCCCGTGGAGGAGGAGACGATCAGCGCCACGTGCGCCGTCTCCTCCCGCCGCGCGCACCCCTGCAAGAGGGCCAGCGCGCACAGCAGCATTACCGCGGCCGCTTGGGCAATGTGATGGTGACGCATGTCCTCTCCTCCGCCTCGCTTTCGATGGTCAGCCCGTACTCCCTGCCGTAGAGCAGGCGAATGCGGCGGTTGGTGTTGCGCAGGCCGATGCCGTAGCGCGACTTTTTCACCATGGTATTGCTGTCGTCCTTGAGCATCCCTTGCAGCTCTTCCAGCGCCTTGGGCGGGATGCCCAGCCCGTCGTCCTCCACGGTGAAAACGATGTTGTAGCCGTCCTGCCGCGCCCCCACCTTCAGCGTGCAGCCGGGCATGCTGCTCATGCCGTGCTTGATCGCGTTTTCAATCAAGGGCTGCAAGATGATCTTGGGGCAGGGCATGTCGCGGATGTTCTCATCCATTTTCAGCTCATAGCGGAAGTTCTTGCGGTATCTGACCTGCTGGATGGTCAGGTAGTTGCGCGCGTAATCCATTTCCTGCTCCACCGTCAAGAAGTAGTCGCCGTTGTTGATGGACAGGCGGAAGAGCTTGGCCAGCGCCTGCACCATCTCAATGGCCTCCTGCGTGCGCCCCGTCTCCATCACCCGCACGATGGAATCCAGCGTGTTGTACAGAAAATGGGGGTTGATCTGCTCCTGCAACGCGCCGATTTCCATGCGCCGCAGCTGCTCCTGCCGCTCCACGGTTTCCCGCATCAGCAGGCGGATCTTGTGCAGCATGACGTTGTAGGAGTGGGAGAGGGCGGCATACTCGGCAAAGCCCTCCTCCGGAAGGCTGATGCGGTTGTCGTCCAAGTTGCGCTCGACGCGCTGCATGCTCTTTTCAATGTCGGTCAGCGGCCGCACAATCTGCATGGAAAGCCAAACCGCCACCGCCAGCACCGTGATCGCCAGGCTGAGCACGATGCCGGTGACGCGGGACTTAAAGGCGACGGAGTTTTGGACGATGTCATCCGCCGTGACCCTGCCCGTCAGCTTCCAATCCGTTCCGGCTATATCCTGGGAGAGGGCCATGCTTCTTCCGTCCTGGGCGGTGTTTTCCACCAGGATGCTCTCCTCGGAGATGAGCTCCAGCGAAAGCAATTTTTGATCGGGATGGAAGATGATCTCATCGTCCTTGTTCAAAATAAAGGGATAGCCGGCCGAGCCCAGGGTGACGGACCTGCAAATATCGTGCAGGGGCGTCAGCAGCATATCCACCATGACAATGCCGATGCACGGCTCCCCGGACTGCACATAGCGCACCTTTTTGGTGACGGAGACCACCCAGGGGTATTGCCCTTGGTAGAGGTTCTGCACATGCGGGCGGGAGAAGACCATCTGGCCCACCTCCGCCTCCCGCGCCTGTTGGAACCAGTCCATGCCGGTCAGTCCGCCGCCTTCCTTGATCTCCCCGCTGGGCAGGCCGAGTATGGGCTTGCCGTATTCATCGACAAAGAGCAGCGCGGCGATGCTGTCGCCGGTGCCCGCCGAGATGCGGACCCCCTGCAAGAACTGGCTGGCGTTGAAGTTCTCGGTCTCTTCGATGTCCTTGGCCACGTTGTTTAGGGCGGAGGTGACCTGGCCGATGTGATCCGAAAGCTTATCGGAGACCTGCGCCATGGCCTGAAGCATGTTGCTCAAGCCCAATTGGTTAAACATGGTGGTGGCCGTGGCGGAATAGACGGAGCTTACAATGATCATGGCGGTCAGCGAAATGCCCACCACGGTCAGCGTCAGCACCCAGCGGATGGACAGACGGTGCCGCATGTTACGCGCCCCCCTGCATCCGGTATTCCTTGGGCGACAGGCCGCAGCGCTGCTTGAAGCAGTAGCTGAAATAGCTGGCGTCGCCAAACCCCGTCTCTTCCGCGATTTGATAGATCTTCATGCCGGTCTGCGTAAGCAGCTCCTGCGCCTTGCCGATGCGCAGATCCAGCAGGTATTGCAAAAAGCTTGTGCCCATCTCCCGCTTAAAGAGCAGGGAAAACTGCGTCTGGCTGATGTGGAAATAGGAGCAGAGCGACTCCAGGGAGAGATCCTTGTCGCCGTAGTTCTGCTGGGTGTAGCTTACGGCCTGGGCGATCATCTCCGAGCCGGTGGTGGCCACCTCGCGCCGAACGGCGTCGGCCACGAATTTGGTCAGCCCGCTGAGCTGCTCCACGCCGGCGGCGAGATTGGTGGGCTGCAACACCATCTCCATGTGGTAGGAGGACAGCGCCGTGAGAACGTCCACGCCCGAGCGGTCCGCGGCGGAGAGAATGGCCGACATCAGGCGGAACAGCACCGCCTGCCGCGCCGGCAGGTCCATCTCCTCATTGGCGATGTACTGCGCGAGCTCCTCGTAAAAGGCGTCGATCTCCGCCCGCTGGCCGCTGCGGCAAAGCGCGGCGGCCCGGCTCAGCCACGGCTCCATCTCCAGGCTCTTTAGCCGGGATTCCTGGCTGTAATTTGCCGTGGTATAGACCCGCCCCTGGCCCGCGATCAAGCGCTTGTCCAGCGCCGCCACGGCGGCCTGGTACGAGTCGGATAGCCCCGCGTAGCCCGTCACCTCATAGGATAGGCCCGCCGTGGCCGTCAGGTGCAGGTAATGCTGTAGCGACTCAATGGCGTCGTCGCAGATGACGATGGCCTCCTCCTGCTGGACGGGCAGCAGGAGCAGAAACTGGCTGCGGTACTGGATGCACTCGCCCTCATGGCGCTTGAAGACCTCGGAGAGCACCTCCTGCACCGAGGCGCCCAGCAGCATGGGCTGGCTGTCAAAGTCGCGGCGGAGCACCTCCACGTTCTCCTCCGTGCGCTCCAGGGAGAGCACGGCCATATAAAGAGGGAAGGCGATGCGCTCATCCACCGGCTGCGGATAGGCGCAAAGCGCGCGGGCATCGCCCGTATAGCTGCCCGAAAGGTACTCCAAAATGACGCCGCGCCGCAGCTGCTGGGCGTTTTGCGTCACTTTGTCGCGCAGCACCTCCAGGTTCACGCGCTTGGCCGCCTGTTCGTCCAGCTGCTCCTTGGTGCGGCGCAGCACCTTCATAATGCCCTGCGCCGACAGGGGCTTGAGCAGGTAATCCAGCACCTGCCGCTGCAACGCCTGCTTGACGTAGATAAAATCGTCGTAGCCCGAGAGCACGATGTACTTCATCGTCGGGTACATCTCCTGCAATCGGGAGATCATCTCCATGCCGTCCATATAGGGCATGTGTACGTCGGTAAAGACCACGTCCGGCTGGAACTGCGCCGCCTTTTCAATGGCGTCGATGGCGCCCGTGGCCTGCGCGCACAGGGTAAAGCCGCAGCTTTCAAAGTCCACGGTAGCGGTAATGCCCTCGCGCACCTCGTCCTCGTCGTCCACCAGCATCAGCTTGTACATCCTGTCCGCTCTCCTTTCCCGCGTCAGACGCGCATTTCCATAATGGGGCCGCCCTGCATGTCCTTGATGGTGAACAGCCCGTCCTCATAGGTCATGTAGCTATTTTGGTTTCCCTCCTTGGGAATGGACAGCGAACCGGGGTTGATATAGAAATTGTTCCTGCCAAAGGGCGTCAGCGCCTGGACATGCGTGTGCCCATGGATGAGTAGGTCTCCGGGGTTTAGGTGGGGCGGATTGTCCATGCCGTAAAGGTGCCCGTGGGTGACAAAGGCCGCGCGCCCGGAGAGGTAGAGCAAAAGGGAATCGGACAGGATGGGAAAGTCCAGCACCATCTGGTCCACCTGCGCGTCGCAGTTGCCGCGCACGCAAAGGAAGCGCTCCTTCATGCCGTTGAGCACCTCAATGACCTCCTTGGGGTCATATTCCGGCGGCAGGTCGTTGCGCGGCCCGTGGTAGAGCAGATCGCCCAGCAGCACGATGCGTTCAGGCCTCTCCCGCGCGTCGATTTGGGGCAGCATGCGCGCATAGCGGGCCGAACCATGGATGTCCGAAGCAAAGACGAGCTTCATTTTCTCTCCTCCGATTCCAATGAGTTTACAAAATATGATACCATAATTCCCCCATGCTGCGCAATGCAAATTCTGCTATCCAGCTTTCGCAAAATATGGTATGCTAGGGGCAAAAAAGGAGGGCAAGGGCATGACGATGGAACAGGATTATCTCCTGCGGCAGATTCAAATGCTGATTCAGGGCATCGCGCGCATCTTCTTTCGCAGGGAGGCGCGCAGCTATGCCTTCCCCGAGGCAAGGCAGGACTACACCCTCGCCGACCAATGGTACGACGCTTGCTTGGAACGCCTGAGGGCGGGGGATATCAACGGCGCGGAGAACCGCCTCTTTGCGGGCTTGATCCCGGGCGATTCCCGGCGCCTGCAAGCGGCGCTGGATTTCTACGATAGGCTCTCCGCCCTCGGCGACGAAGAACTCGGCTCGGCCGGGTTTTCGCGCCAAGAGATCCTAAGGGGCCTTGAAGACCTCGCCGCGCTCTACGGCGTCGATCTTGCGGAAAAATGAGCGCAGCCCCTTGCGTAGTCGAACGTATAAGCGTATAATATGGATAGCTTCCAAAAAAACGTAATGGGGGGTAACCGAACATGTCCATTCCCATGAAGACCATACCCGGCTACTTTAACGAGAAGCCCGGCATCCAGGTAGGAACCAAGCTGGAGGGGAACATCACCCTGGGCGATAACGGCCGCTACAACTTCGACGAACAGGGCATCCGCTTTCTCAAGCAGATGGGCGTCGAATGGGTCATGGTGTCCGACGTTCCCGAACACAACGCTCAGACCTACAAGGCCGTGCGCGAGCAGCTGGAGGAGCGGGGATTGAAGATCTACCGCCTGCAAAACTATCAGCTGCACAACATGCCGGCCGTCACCCTGGGCCTTGAGGACCGCGACCGCATGATCGACCGCTACCTGCAATACATCACCGACCTTGGCCAGGCGGGCATTCACTACGCCACCTATGCGCACATGGGCAACGGCATCTGGCGCGGCGACATCCGGCGCGAGGTGCGCGGCGGCGCCACGGCCGGCGGTCTGGACTTGGGCGCGCCCAACCGCTCCACCGCCTTTGGCGACTTCACCTGGCCGCTGTCCCACGGCAGGGTGTTCGGCGAGGACGAGATCTGGGAAAACTACGAGTATTTCATCAAAAAGGTCAAGCCCGTGGCGGAGGCCGCCGGCGTCTACATCGGCATTCATCCCGACGATCCGCCGGTTTACACCATGGCGGGCGTGCCGCGCTGCGTTTTCGGCAACTTTGAGGGCTACAAGCGCGCGCTGGAGATCGCGGACAGCCCCAATATCGGCGTCTGCCTGTGCGTGGGCTGCTGGCTGGAGGGCGGCGAGCTGATGGGCTGCACCCCGGTGGAGTTCATTCGGTACCTGGCCGAGCGCAAAAAGCTCTTCAAGCTCCACGTGCGCAACGTTACCGCGCCCTTGTCCGCGCCCGGCGGCTTTAACGAGACCTTCCCGGATGCGGGCTACTACAACCTCACCGACGTCATCGAGGCGCTGGATCAGGCGGACTTTGACGGCTGCATCATGAACGATCACCTCATCGACATGGTGGGCGGCCACTATACGTGCGAGGCGTTCTTCACCTCCTACCTCAAGGGCTTGGTGGACGGCGTGCAGAATCACCGGCATTTTAAGTAATCCCGAATCCCCATTCGCCGCGCCGTCCCACCCGGGCGGCGCGGCGAACTTGACTTTTGCGCAGGGAATCCGATTTTAACCATAAGGAGGACGGCCGCCATGGACCGCATGACGCTTTCCACGCCGGATGGCGAGGTTGTGCCCGCGCCGGGATGCGCGCAGCGGGATCTTTTGCATCGCCTAAAGCAACACGAGGACCTGCATCAATCGCTGTTGGATCAACTGGCGCAGGCGAATCAGCGGCTGGATGACCTGCGCGCCCAGGGGCGGACCAAGAGCGTCACCTACCGGCAGTTCTTGGCCCAGCGCCTCACCCTGAAGGACCTTCTGGCGCGCATCGACCTTTATGTGCGCTGAATACGCGGCCAAACGATGAGGAGGCGTTTATCTTATGCGCGTGCTCTTTGTGGGCAACAGCCACACCTATTTCAACGACCTGCCCTTTCTCTTTGCGGAGCTGATGCGCGCGGCGGGGCGGAAGGTGGAAGTGACCATGCTTTCGCGGAGCGGCGAGAGCCTTTCCGGGCACATCGCCAACGAACAGACGCGCTTTAACATCCTCTACGGGGGCTACGACTGGGTGATCCTACAGCAGGTCACCAACAGCTTTCCCCCGCTTGACGAATACCTCGCCGACCTTCGCGTGCTCAAGGGCTGGTGCGACAGGGCTTCCAGCCGCTGCGCGCTGTACATGAACTTTGAATCCCCGTGCGATACGCCGCCGCTTGAAAAGATGCGCCCCGTCGTGCTGGAGGCGGGCAGGCGCATGGGGCTGCCGGTGGCGCGGGTGGGCGAGGCCTTTGCCAAAGCCGCCGCCCAGCCCGGCGTAGATCTCTACGGCCCCGACCGGCATCACGCCTCGCCCGCGGGCTCCTATCTTGCGGCGCTGATGCTGATGCGGGACCTGTTCGGCGTCAATGTCTGCGGCCTGCCCTCTACGATCCATTATCGGGGCGAAACGGTGCTCGCGCTGGAGCCCGCCGTGGCCCGCGCGCTGCAAAACACTGCGCAGGCGCTGTAATAGCCGCGCCAAGGAAAGGAGGGTTTGCCTTGTGCGGACAGTACGAATGGCAGAGCGATGAAGACGCGCCGGAGCTGCTGTGGCTCATGGAGTCGCTCAGCCGCCGTGTGGGGGAAACGCCGGCTTTTGCGGCGATGGCGCGCGGCCGCGTCCGGCCCACCGACATCGCGCCCGCGTGGACGGACGGCGGCGCGGTGCTCATGCGGTGGGGCTTTGGCATGCCGGCGGGACGGCCCGTCATCAACGCCCGCGCCGAGACCGCGGCGGAGCGGCCGCTGTTTTCCGGCCCGCTGCGCCGCGCGCGGTGCGCGCTGCCCGCGAGGCGGTTTTTTGAGTGGGGCCGCATGGGCAGGGAGCGCGTGCGGTACGCCTGTTATCCGCCGGGCGGGGAGCCTGTGTACCTGGCGGGGCTCTATCGCTTCGAACCGGAGCAGACCCTGCCCTCCTTTGTGATCCTCACGCGCCCGGCCGAGGGCGCGCTCGCCTCCATCCACAGCCGCATGCCCGTCCTCATCTCCAGGGCCGACCTGCGCGCGTGGCTGGAGCGGGAGGAGGCGGCCCGCTCCCTTTTGCTCGCGGCCCCGCCGGCGCTCAAGCTGGCTGCCGAATAAATCCCGCTTCGGAGGTGTTCTACATGAGCCGCGTCATCTTTCATTCCGACGCCAATTCCTTCTACGCCTCCGTGGAATGCCTGTACGACCCCAGCATCCGCGACAAGCCCGTTGCGGTTTGCGGCGATCCTGAGGCGCGCCACGGAATCGTGCTGACGGCCAATGGCATCGCCAAGAAGTACGGCGTGCGCACCGGCTCCCCCATCTGGCAGGCGCAAAGGCTCTGCCCGGACCTGGTTACGGTGCGGCCGGACTATTCGCTCTACCTGCACTTTTCCAACATGCTGCGCGCGCTCTACGAAGAGTATACCGACCATGTTGAATCCTTTGGCCTGGACGAGTGCTGGCTGGACATGACGCAGCCGGGGCTTGCGCTGCACGACGCCGCGCGCGTGGCCGACGAGCTCCGCTGCCGCGTGCGCGAGGAGCTGGGCATCACGGTCTCGGTGGGCGTCTCCTACAACAAGGTCTTTTCCAAGCTCGCCAGCGACCTGAAAAAGCCCGATTTTACCACGCTGATCACCCCGGAGAATTATCGACAGCGGGTGTGGCCGCTGCCCGTGGAGAACCTGCTGTTCGTGGGGCCGCACACCAAGCGCAAGCTCAAGGACTTCGGCATCCTCACCATCGGCGACCTGGCCTGCGCGGACGAGGGCGCGCTGGCGCGCCGGCTGGGCAAAAACGGCCTGACGCTGCGCGCCTTTGCCCGGGGAGAGGATACCTCCCGCGTCATGCGCAGCGACCAGGCCGCGGACATCAAGTCCATCGGCAACAGCACCACCACGCCGCACGACATCGCCACGCGCGAGGACGTAAAGTGCGTGCTCTACCTGCTGGCCGAGGGCGTGGGCGCGCGCCTGCGCGAGCAGGGCTTTCGCTGCGGCCGGGTGTCTATCTCGGTCCGGCAAGTAAACTTGGAGTCCTTTTCCAGCCAAAGGACGCTGCCCCGGGCCACCAACCTGACCGATGAAATCGCGCGCGCGGCGCTGGAGCTGTTCGACGGCAATTTCGCCGGCAAGCTGCCCCTGCGCAGCGCGGGCCTGACCTGTTCCTCCCTGGTGCCGGAGCGCGAGCCCGTGCAGATGGACCTGATGGGCGTGGAGCTGGACAGCCTGCGCCGCGAGAAACTGGAACACGCGCTGGACGGCCTGCGCAAGCGCTACGGGCATCAGGTGGTGCAACGCGGCGTGGTGCTTCAGGACAGGGCGTTTGCCGCCGTCAATCCCAAGGAAGAAAACACCGTCAACTTTAAGCCCTTTTACTGGTGAAAGCGCAAAAAAAGCGCCCCGTCCATGCGGACAGGGCGCGCCCCTCAGTTCTTCTTAATTGTGTTGACCTTCTTGATCATCAGGCACACGATGACGACGGTCAGCGCGACGATGACCAGGAAGGAGACGACAAAAACCGCGCGGCTGGAAAGGTGGAAGCCGCTGGGCGCGGAGGCGCCGCCCGGCTCATCCTCCAAGGACGGCTCGGCGTAGGGGGCCTTGATTAGGTCCGCGACCGCTTTGTCCTCCTTTAGCGCGGCAAGATCCTCGCTGCGCAGCACGGAGGGCGCCGCCGTAATGGAGCTCTGCCCCGCGGTGATGGCAAAGGCCCCCACCGCGGCAAAGTCTACGGGCAGGTTAAAGGCGATGACGTTGGTTCCCTCCACCAGCTCGCCCATGTCCAACAGCGTTTGGGTATTGCCGTCTAAAATCATGTTGATCCAGGGCGACCCCTTGGCCAGCTGACGGGGCGTATACTCCCCGTCAAAGCCCAGGCTGGTCAGGGCGATGAAGTAATCGCAGCCCTTCTCCGCCATCTCCTCGTGATAGATATTGGCGATGCCCGAGGGGTCGTAGACGTTGCAATTCTCGGTGATCTCCGGGTAGTCCTTGGCGATCTGCGGCGAGATCAGGCCGATGATGCCCACGCGCACCCCATCCATCTCCACGATGGTATAGGGGTCAAAGAGCAGCTCGCCGTCGTCGCGCAGCCAGTTGGCGCACAGCAGGGGGAAGTCCGCGCGCGCGCTCAGCTCTTGCAGGCGCTCAATGCCCAGCGCCGCATCCCGCGTGCCAATGGCCGCAGCGTCGTAGCCCGCGGCCTCCATCAGCTTGATCGTCTTTCCGCCGTCGCCGGCCAGCGCGTTGCCGCTGTCCAGCAGCAGCGTCTCGCCGCCCATTTCCCTTTCCGCCTTGAGCGCGCGCAGCTTGGCAAAGCCCACCGCGCCGCCCTCGCCCTTTTCCACGCCGTTGATGTCGCCGGTGAAGAGCACGGTAAACTGCGCCGCCGCGGGCTGCGGCACGCTCTGCAAAATTTCCTCGGCCGCCCGCAGCCTGTCCCCCGCCGCAAAGGCCGTCGCGGGCAGGAGCAGCAGCAGGCAAAGCAGTATGCATAATATGGTTTTTTTCATCATTCCATCGTCCTTTCTCGGTGTTGACAGTTCCCATTATAGCGGATACCGGTCAAGTTTCAAGTGAATGTTTTATGAATGCCTCGGATTTTGTTAGAAATGCGTAAAGCCTTTGCGGCGCGCGCAACTTCGCGGGCAGGGCTCCGTCCAATGAAGGGAGAAAGGAGCGCGCCCTTTTAAAACCGCGCCGCCAACGAAAAACAATCCATGTCAAAGCTACGGAGGATCAGATGCACATCAGGAACATGGTCACCGGCGACTACCCCAAGGCATATGCGCTGTGGATGTCCATAACGGGCATGGGGCTGAATCCCTTGGACGATTCAAAAGAGGGCGTCGACCGGTTTATTCGCAGAAACCCGGACACCTGTTTTGTGGCCGTAGAAGGGGACAAGGTCGTTGGCGTGGTTATGGCGGGGCATGATGGCCGCAGGGGGCATCTCTATCATGTCGCCGTGCATCCCCAGTACCGAAAACAGGGGATTGCGCGCCGGTTGGTCGACGCCGCCCTACAGGCGCTCAAGCACTGCGGCATCCACAAAGTGGCCTTCGTCGTCTTTGCCCAAAACGAGGATGGCAATGCCTTTTGGGAAAAGCTCGGTTTCACCGCGCGGGACGATTTGGTCTATCGAAACAAAGTCATATCCGAAATGACGCGCATCGATCCATAGTGATCCGGTTCCATCCCTTAAAAAACCACAAGAAAAACGGAGGTTCTAACATGAAACAACTCAACAAAGCACTTCTCATCGCGCTGGCGCTGGTGCTGGCGCTTGCCGCGGCCGGCTGCGCTTCCAAGCCCGCCCAGGCGCCCGAGGTCAACGTCCCCGTCAGCGACATTGCGGAGGATCTCCTCTCCCTGGAGGATCAATTCAGCTCCATGGGCGACTTTGGCCAGGATGCCATTGCGGAAATGACGGGGTTGGACTTCTCCCTGCTGAGCGAGTACTCCCTCAATGACGCCCTGATGAACGTCAAGTCCCACATCCTCTACGTGGCCAAGCTCAACGATGTCAAGGACATGGACGCGGTCAAGGCCGCCTTCCAAAAGCGCCTGGAGATGATGCAGGAAGTCTTTGCCACCTACCTGCCCGACCAGTACGAAATTGCAATGAACGGCAAAATCGTGGACAACGGCAAGTACGTGCTGCTGGTGGTCTCCGAGGATTCGCAAGCGGTTGTGGATCGCTTTAACGAGCTGCTCAAGGCCGAATAGCCTTCGGGCGCAATGCAGCAAGCGGGGCGGGGCTGTTCGCGGCCCCGCTCCGCTTGCGTCCCATCCCGCCAAAGGAGGTCCGCCCTGTGGTCTTTTCCAGCCTGAGCTTTCTGCTGCTTTTTCTGCCGGCGGCCGTCGTCTTGTACTTTGCCGTGCCCAGGCGCGCGCGCAACCTCGTCTTGTTCTTGATCAGCCTGGTCTTTTACGCCTGGGGCGAGCCGGTCTATGTGGTGCTGATGCTCTTTTCCACGGTTGTGGATTACGTTCACGGCCTGCTGATGGCGCGCTGGGACGGCCGCCCGGCCGCGCGCCGCGCCGTGCTCATCTCCTCGGTGCTGATCAACCTGGGCCTGCTGGGCTTCTTTAAGTACGCGGGTTTTGCGCTCACCGCGCTCAATCAGGCGCTCTCCCTCTCCCTGCCCGTGCCCAAGGTCGCGCTGCCCATCGGCATCTCCTTCTATACCTTTCAAACCATGTCCTACTCCATCGATGTTTACCGCCGCAAGTGCCCGGTGCAGCGCAACATCATCTCCTTCGGCTGTTACGTGGCCATGTTCCCCCAGCTCATCGCCGGGCCCATCGTGCGCTACGTCACCATCGCCCAGGAGCTGGACTGTCGCCGCGAGACCTGGGACCAGTTCTACGCGGGCGTCAAGCAGTTCATCCTGGGGCTTGGAAAAAAAGTGCTCCTGGCCAATTCCGCAGGGCTGATGTGGTCGGGCATCTCCGCCCAATCCGCCGCTTCCCTCTCGGCGCTGACCGCCTGGCTGGGCATCCTCGCCTTCGCGTTTCAGATCTACTTTGACTTCTCCGGTTATTCCGATATGGCCATTGGCCTGGGCCGCATGTTCGGCTTCACCTTTCCGGAGAATTTCCGCTATCCCTATACCGCCAGGTCCGTTTCCGATTTCTGGCGGCGCTGGCACATCACGCTGTCCACCTGGTTCCGCGAGTACCTCTATATTCCCTTGGGCGGCAACCGGGTCAGCGTCCCGCGCAACATCCTCAACCTGGCCTTGGTGTGGCTGCTCACGGGCCTGTGGCATGGCGCGAGCTGGAACTTCCTTGTGTGGGGCGGCTACTTTGGCCTGATGCTCATCCTGGAAAAATTCGTATACGGGGCGGCGCTGAAAAAGGCTCCCGCCGCGGTGGGCTGGGCGTACACGTTTCTAACCGTGCTGGTGGGCTGGGTCTTTTTCTCCTTTGACGACCTGGGCGCGGGCGCGCGGTATCTAAGCGCCATGCTGGGCGGCGGCGCGGGCTTTTGGGACGCCGCCGCACTGCGCCTGCTCCTGGATTACGGGCTGCTCCTCACCCTCTGCGCGGCGGCGTCCACGCCCCTGCCCGCGGCCTGGTTTGCGCGCCTTGGCGCGCGGAGGCCCCGCCTGCATGCCGTGCTGCTGGGCGCGCTGCTGGTGCTGGGCTTTGCCCTGTGCCTGACCTATGTGGTGGACGCGGGCTACAATCCCTTCCTCTATTTCCGCTTTTGATGGAGGTGTGCGCGTGAAGAAGATCTTTAGCATCGGCTTTATCGCCGTTTTGCTCTCCGCCCTTGCGGTGACGCTGCTGCTGCCCGACCGTGCCTTTTCCGAAATGGAGAACCGCGTGCTGACGCAGCTGCCGAAGCCCTCGCTGTCCTCGGTCGCCTCGGGCGCGTGGATGTCGGACATGGAGAAATGGCTGGCCGACCAGTTCCCCGGGCGCACCTTTTTCGTGCGCGCCAAGGCGAGCCTGAACTACGCCTTGGGCCGGCGTGAGATCGGCGGGGCGTATATCGGCTCCAATGGGCGGCTCTTTGAGCGGTTCGACGAGGGCGCCTCTTCGGATCAATTGGAGAAGAACCTTGCGTATCTGACGCGCTTTGCGCAGTCGCGCGAGGGCCGGCTCTACTTTCTCCCCGTCTATTCCGCCTTCACCCTCTATCCTGAGGACCTGCCCGCCTTTGCATCCGTGCCGGACGAGCGCGCCATCCTCTCCCGCGTCGAGCTTCCCGAAGGCGCGCTGCTCGTCGATCCTCTGGACGCGCTGACGGCGGCCAAGGACCAGCTGATTTACTTTTCCACCGACCATCATTGGACGCAGCAGGGCGCGTACCAAGCCTATCTCGCGTTCTGCGGCGCGGCGGGCCTGGACCCGCTAAAGGACCTTGCGCGCCTTGACAGCCCGAATCCCTTTTACGGCTCCCTGTTTTCCAAGGCGCCGCTTTGGGGCCTCGCGCCGGACGAAATGTCGCTTTATGAGATTCCCGTCTCCGTGCGCGTGACCTACGACGGGGAACGCCAAGCCGACGGCCTGTACACCCTTTCCGCGCTGGATAAGAAGGACCAATATACCGCGTTTCTGGACGGCAACCACGCCATTGTGGACATAGAGACCGACGCGGGCACGGGCCGCTCCCTCATCGTGCTCAAGGATTCCTTTGCCCACGCGCTGGTTCCCTTCCTGGCGGGGCATTACGACCGCATCCTCATGGTGGATCTGCGCTATTACAACCTGCCGCTGTCCGCTCTTCTGGCCGAGCATCCGCAGGCCGAGGTGCTGCTCACCTACAACCTCTCCTGGTTTGCGCAGGATGGAAACCTATTCAAGCTCGTTCGCTGACGCCGAACCGCAGGGCAAAGAAGGCCCCCCGCAAATTCTCGGAATTTGCGGGGGGCCTTGTCGTTTATTTTAGAATACCAGGCGCGCGGCGATGTAGGTTTCCAAATCGCTGACCTTGACGCGCTCCTGCTGCATGGTGTCGCGGTCGCGGACGGTGACGCAGCCGTCGTTCGCGGTGTCAAAGTCCACCGTGATGCACAGCGGGGTGCCGATCTCGTCCTGGCGGCGGTACCGCTTGCCGATGGAGCCCGTCTCGTCGTAGTCCACAGAGAACTTCTTGCGCAGGGCGTCGTAGATCTCGGTCGCGGCGTCGCCCAGCTTGTTCTTTTGCAGGGGCAGCACCGCCGCCTTAAAGGGCGCCAGCGCCGGGTGCAGGTGCATCACCACGCGCACGTCCGGGTTGCCCTTTGCGTCGGTGAGCGTCTCCTCCTCATAGGCGTCGGCCAGGAACGCCAGCGCGGCGCGGTCCGCGCCCAGGGAGGGCTCGATGCAGTAGGGGATATAGCGCTCGTTGGTCACAGGGTCGATGTACTCCATCGGCTGGCCGGAGTGATCCTGGTGCTGCTTGAGGTCGTAGTCGGTGCGGTCCGCCACGCCCCACAGCTCGCCCCAGCCAAAGGGGAACAGGTACTCAAAGTCGGTCGTCGCCTTGGAGTAGAAGGCGAGCTCCTCCTTCGCGTGGTCGCGCAGGCGCAGGCGCTCCTCCGTCATGCCCAGGGAGAGCAGCCAATCGCGGCAGAATCCGCGCCAGTATTCGAACCACTCCAGGTCCTCGCCGGGCTTGCAGAAGAACTCCAGCTCCATCTGCTCGAACTCGCGCGTACGGAAGGTGAAGTTGCCGGGCGTGATCTCGTTGCGGAAGGACTTGCCCACCTGCGCGATGCCAAAGGGGATCTTCTTGCGCGTGGTGCGGGCGACGTTCTTGAAGTTGACGAAAATGCCCTGCGCGGTCTCGGGCCGCAGGTAGATCTCATTTTGGCTGTCCTCGGTCACGCCCTGGAAGGTCTTAAACATCATGTTGAACTTGCGGATGGAGGTAAAGTCGCTCTTGCCGCACTGCGGGCAGGCAACCTGATGCTCCTTGATATAGCTTTCCAGCTTCTCGTCGCTCCAGCCGTCCGCCTCCACGCCGCAAACCTGCTCGATGAGCTGGTCCGCGCGATAGCGGCTCTTGCACGCCCGGCAGTCAATCAGCGGATCGTTAAAGCTCCCCACGTGTCCAGAGGCCACCCACACCTCGCGGTTCATCAGGATCGCGCAGTCCACGCCCACGTTGTACTTGCTCTCCTGCACAAACTTCTGCCACCAGGCGCGCTTGACGTTGTTTTTGAACTCCACGCCCAGCGGGCCGTAGTCCCAGGTGTTGGCCAGTCCGCCATAGATCTCCGACCCCGCGAAGATGAACCCGCGCCCCTTGCACAGGGCGACCAATTTTTCCATCGAAGGTGCTGCCATGTCGTCTTCCTCCTTAAAAATCACATAAAAATAAACCCATCGCACCCAAACGCTGTTTGGGACGAAAGGTTTTTCTTCCGCGGTTCCACCCAAGTTGGCGCCATGCGGCGCCCGCCTTTATTTCAAGGGACCCGAGCGCTCGCCGGCTGCCTTCATGCTCTCCGCGCCGCCGGTTCGCACCTGCCACCGGCTCTCTTTTTCGCGTTCTCGGAAAGACTACTTGTTTCGGGTCGCCGCGCCCATCACTTGTAGTCATAGAGTAGATCATTCCGCGCATAAAGTCAAGGGACGGCCGAAATTTTAACAGTCCTCGCCCCTTATGGACGGCCAAATTGTAACAAATTGGCAACAGGGGATGCGCTTCCAAAATGGGACATTTTATGCTATCATTGGAAAAGAATTGTTAGATTGGGAAAGTGAAGCTGCATGCTGCAAACGCGCTATACGCCTTCCGGCAAGAGAAAAAAGAGGAACCTTCCCTGGCAACAGGTCGCTTCCGCGCTCCTTGGCGCGGCAATGGTGGCGGCCTTTTGCACCTTTGGGCTGAAGTACATGGTCATGAGCGACGTGGTCAAGGCCAAGCCCGCGCAGGGCTCCGCCAACGCCCCGGGCGGCGCGCCGCAGTCCGCGCCCCTGCCCTCTTGCGAGCTGTCGCCCACGCCCGCCGACACGCCAACCGCCTCGCCCACCAGCACGCCCACGCCCTCGCCTTCGCCCACGCCCTTTAAAACCATCCTCACCGAGGACAGCGAGGCCGGCAAGTGGGTGTACGAGGATGAGAAGGTGCGCATCGACATCGCGCGCGAGCAGCCGCTCAAAAACGTGGTGGCCACGGTCGCCGTCATCGCGCGCAAGGGCGATGCGCCCGCGCTGCGCACCGCCTTTGCCGAGGGCTCCTTTGGCCAGAACGTCCGCGCGCGCACGCGGGAGATCGCTGCCTCGGTGGACGCGGTGTTCGCCATCAACGGCGATTACTGCGGCTATCGCAAGGATGGCGTCATCGTGCGCGAAGGCGTGCTCTACCGGGACAAGCCCGCGCGCGAGGCGCTCTGCCTGTTTGCGGATGGCGCGCTGCGCGTGATGCACGAGCAGGAGATGGATGCCGAGGCGCTGCTGGCGCAGGGCCTTACCGATACATGGTCCTTCGGGCCCATCCTGGTCCGCGACGGCGCAATGCCGGAGACCTTTGCCACCGATGTCAAGGGGAAGAATCCCCGCACCGCCCTGGGCCAGCGCCCGGATGGCAGCATCGTCGCGGTCGTGGTGGACGGCCGCCTCTCCGGCTACAGCGAGGGCATGACCATTGCGGAGCTGGCGCAGTACATGCTGGACCTTGGGTGCGAAAGCGCCTACAACCTGGACGGCGGCATGACCAGCTGCATGTACTTCAATGGCAACGTCATCTCCACTCCCTGCGGCACGGCCAACAAGGAGCGCTCCCTCAGCGACATCATCTATGTTGGAAAGAACTGAACAACAAGTTCATAGTATGGCTAAACGGGCAGGGCGAACCGCAACGGTTCGCCCTGCCCTTGCCATTATCCCCGTTTCTTCCTCGGCATCTTCGGCGCGGTCGCGGCAAAGCTCATCTCCAGCAGCATTTTGATCTCGTCCTCCGCCGCGCTGCCATCCAGGGCGGCCGTAATCCAGCTGGCCTTGTTCATATGATACGCGGGAAAAAAACCGGGCTCGCCCATCAAGGAGCCGATCAGCATCGGGTCGCATTTTAGGTTCACCACGTCCAGATGATCCCTTCCCCGCAATCCGAGCTTCTCTCCGGAAACATCCATGATCAGCGCGAACCATTTTCGATTGCCGCCATGGCGAAACACCTCATGATTCGGTGACTGAACCCAAGGGCGGTCAGGCTCAACGTGGTAATGCCGTAAAATAAACTGCTCCAACTCTCTGCGATTCATTGCTTTCCCCTCCGCAGCTCCGCTGCCGCCGGCCTCTTCCCTTTTGCGCGTTCTAGCCGATGAGCAGGTTTGCGCACAGGCCGGCCGCACCGCACAGGCTCATGACCAAAATGGGATTGCATCGAAACTTACGAAGTGCAAAAAAGGCTGCCGCAAACAGGCACGCGCCCACCCAGTCCACAGCGGCGAGCGAGATGCCGCGCTCCCCAAAGAGCACGTTGATCAGGATGTTGATCCCGGCCGCCGCAATCAGCGCCACGACTGCCGGCCTTAGGCAGCCCAGCACGCTCTCCAAGCCCCTGGAGCCCTTGAACTTGTAGTACAGCTTTGCCAGCACCGAAACCAGGATCAACGAGGGCGCGATGCAGCCCAGCGTGGCGACCACCGCGCCGCCCAGCCCCGCCACCCGTATGCCCACAAAGGTGGCGGCGTTGATTGCGATGGGGCCGGGCGTCATTTCCGCAATGGTGATCAGGTCGGTAAACTCCCCCATCGTGAGCCACTGGTAGGCGTCCACAACCTGAGCCTGGATCAACGGCATGGCCGCGTAACCGCCGCCGATGCTGAACAAGCCCACCTGCACAAAGCTAAAGAACAACTGCAACAGGATCATGTTCTATCCCCCTTTGTGCCGCGGCGCAGGTAAAGAATCTTTCCCACGCCGATCAGCGCCGCTGTCAGGATGATGTAGATCACATTGACCTTAAAGAAGAACGTGGCCGCAAACGCCGCCAGCATCAAGGCCATGGAGAGCGCGCTGCGCTCCTTGACCACCTTTTCCCCCAGGGAGAACACCACGTCCAGTATCACTGCCGCCACGCCCGCTTGCATGCCGCGCAGCGCCAGGGCAACGTAGCGGTTGGCGGCAAAGGCCGCGTAGAAGAACGAGATCACCGTCAGAATCGCCATGGGCGGCAGAATGGTTCCCAGCACGGCCACCGCCATGCCCGCCAGCCCGCCCACGCGCCAGCCCACCAGAATCGAGGCATTGACGGCAATGGCTCCGGGCGCGGACTGCGCCAGCGCCGTCAAGTCCAGCATCTCCTTTTCGTCGATCCAGTGAAGCTCGTCCACAAATTTGCGCTTCATAAACGTGACGATGACAAACCCGCCGCCAAAGGTGAACGCGCTGATGTAGAGCGTGCTCAAAAACAACTGCCACAGGGTGCGCCCCCGCGCCGCCCCGGTCTTATCCATTCCCAAAGCCACAACCTCCCTCTCTCCTTATCATACGCCTTGTGGTTTCATGTGGCAAATGCTATTATATTATGAGAATTATACCTTTATCGTTATGAACGGAGGCCGTGCGCATGACGGTTCGGCACATGAAAATCTTCCTGGAGGTCTATCGCTGCGGCAGCGTCACGCGCGCCGCCCAGCGCCTGCACATGACCCAACCCGCGGTGACGCGCGCCATTCAGGAAATCGAGGGCTACTATGGCGTGTGCCTGTTCGACCGCATCGGACGCCGCCTGATGGTGACGGAGGCGGGCAAGGAGCTTTACGCTCAGGCGCTGCACATCGTGGACCTGTTTGACCGCATGGAGCAGAGCTTGCGCAACTGGGACGCGCTGGGCGTGCTGCGCATCGGCGCCAGCGTGACGCCGGGCAACTTTCTGCTGCCGGACCTCGTACTGCGCTTTCGCGCCAGTCATCCGGGGATCAAAACGCAGGTGACGATTGCGAACGCTGAAAGCCTGAAGCAGGCGCTGCTCAACAACGAGATGGATCTGGCGCTGATTGAGGGCGGCGACGCGGACCCCTCCCTCCTGGCGCAGCCCTTGTCCGCTGACCGGATGGTGCTCATCGTGCCGCCGGGCCACCCGCTTCTTGACAAGGAGACGGTACGGCTGGAGGACGTGGCGGAGTACGACCTTCTCCTACGCGAAAAGGGAAGCGCGGGGCGCGCGTTCCTGGACAGCGTCTTCGCCGTGCACGGCCTACAGGTGCATCCCGCCTGGGAGAGCGTCAGCACGCAGGCGTTGGTCACGGCGGTGCGCAAGGGGCTGGGGATCTCCCTGCTGCCGCGCATGCTCGTGCAGCAGGATATCGCGCGCGGCGCGGTGTGTACGCGCGCCCTGGAGGGCGAGGCGCTGGAGCGCAAAAACCACATCGTCTGGCACAAAAACAAGTACCTCACCCGCGCGGCCGCCGATTTCATCGCGCTGTGCCTGCGCCAGGCGGGCGCCGCGCCATGAGCGCGCAACCCCCCAGGCGGAAAATGCCCGGGGGGTTGCGCACGCGCCTCAGGGGTTTATCAGCGCGCGCCACAGCGCCATCATGGCGGCGCAGTCCTCCTTGGAGACGGTGACGGACACGCTGCCGTTCTTGCTCAGCGCGTAGTTGTTGATGCTGTGATCCAGGTAGGAGACGGTATAGGGCTCCTCCCCGTTGTTGAACGCATAGGTGAGCCGGAGCGCGGCCTGGGCGCCCTCCGCGTCCGCCTCAGCGGCGAAGCCGTTGATGGGAATGATGTTGACGGCCTGGAACGCCTCCTTAAAGGCGGCGGCGTCAACGGGCTTCTCTCCCAGGAAATACGCCGGCTCTTCCCCCGAGCGGTCGATGGTAAACGCCGCGCTCCGGCCGTCCATCTCGACGGTCAGGCCGTCCACGCTGCCCAGGGCCACGATGTTTGCAAACTCGCTGATCAGCTTTTCCAGCGACACGCCGTCCAGAAAGGAGACGGATTCCTGGGAAACCAAGTACACGTCGTTGGAGCCGTCAAAGCAAGCGTAGTAATTCCCGGCGCTGTCCTGCGCGCCCAGCTCCATGGCGAAGGTGTCGCCGTCCGCGTAGGCCAGCTCCAGCCTGCGCCACGGGGCGTCCAAGCCGAATTCCGCCTTGTCCCTGGCGGTCTTGACAAAGGAGGACAGGGAGATGCCCTCCAATCCGGCGACAATCGCTTCCGCCTTCTCGCCGTTGGTATTGGCGGCGGCGGGCTGGTCGATATGCCAGGGGGTGAAGACCGACCCACCGGTCTTGTCAAAATGCTGCATGGAAAAGAGTTCGCCGTTCGTCTCCAGGGTGAACCGCGCAAGCCCGGAGGCATCGACGGCAAAGCCGGATATATCGCGGTAGGCGGAGATTCCCGCGGAATACATGTCCACAATGAGCTTTCTCATCAGGTACACCGTATCGCCGCCATCCACCCGCACGTAGTAATGCTGGGAGGCGGGGGCAAGGCTGCCGATCTCCAAATCCAGGGTCGTATCCGCAAAGGTGATGCGCACCGTGGACAGGGGGTCGTCCAGGCCGAAATCCGCAAAATCGGTGACGCCTTCCGCCGCAACCCCTTCGGCCAACAGCGTCGCGGCGTTGGAGAACGCGGCCTCGCACGCGGACTGCGAAGTGACCTCCGCGTTCAGCTCGCGCACAGAATAGGTATCCCCCCTGCGGGTGATGGTCACGGCGGTCTTGCCATGGATCTCAATGCTGCGCACCTGATCCACCGTCGTATCCGTCAGGCGGATGGTGTGGTCTGTATTGAGCTCAATGTTCTTTTGAATCGCCTTGGCGATGCGGTCCACGCCAAGTCCCAGCGCCGCCAGCAGCACGGCGCCGCACAGGGCGATCAGCAGCAGGCGCCCCTTCTTGGGGTCGCGCCGCCGCACGGGCTTTTTGAGATCCTGCGAGGATTGCAGAGTGATCTTCTCGCCATCTTTGTTCATAAGTCCTCCACATAAAAAGAATATACAGAAAATGTATAACGCACAATGTCGCGCACGCGCTTCCATTGTACATTATACATTCTCAATTGTACAGGACGAACTTTAACCCTTGACAGCGCCCAGCGTCATGCCCTTGACAAAGTACTTCTGCAAGAAGGGATAGACGCAGGCAATCGGAACGACGGAGACAACCGTCATCGCGGCACGGATGGTCTGGGTGGTGACGCGGCCGGAGCCCTCCGAAGCGGAGGAAGCGGCGGCATCCGCCATGACCGAGTCGCCCGTCATGGAGCTTGCGGTATCCAGGATCTGCTTGAGCTTGTACTGCAAGGTGAGCAGGTTCTTCTTGGAGGAGCAGTAGAGCATGGTATCAAACCACTGGTTCCACTGTCCCACGCAAACGAACAGGCCGATGGTGGCAATAACCGGCATGGACAGCGGGAAGATGATGCCAAACAGGATGCGGTACTCGCTCGCGCCGTCGATCTTGGCCGACTCAATCAACTCATAGGGCAGGCCGTCGACGAAGGAGCGCATGACCAGCACGTTGAAGGCGGAAATCGCGGTAGGCAGCACGTAGACCAAGAAATTGTTCATCAGGCCGTAAGCGCGGTAGGTCAGGAAGGTGGGGATAAGACCGCCGCTGACATACATGGTGAAGAGCACCAGCTTGGTCACCGTGGAGCGGAGCACAAAGTCCTTGCGGCTCATGACAAAGGCGAGCATCATGGACAGCGGAATGCTGACCAGCGTGCCGATGACGGCGCGCAGGGCGGAGATCATCGCCGCATGGGGAACGTCGGAGCTCTTGAGCAGGATGGTCTCATAGCTCTTGGTGGAGAACACGCGCGGCCACAGGTAAATGCCGCCATAGACCGCATCGGTAGAATCGTTCAGGGAGATCGCCAGGGTGTTGAGGAAGGGGTACAGCGTGATGATGCACACGCCGATTAGCAGAATGACATTGACAGTGTCAAAGATGAGGTTTTCCGTCTTGGTGGAGAACAGGCCCAGCTTCTGCTTGCTCGGCACAGCGGTTTTTGCAGTCATGACATTCAACTCCTCTCTTCTTACATGATGCCCTCGCCATCCAAACGCTTGGCCAGCAGGTTACTGCCGACAATCAGAACGATGGAGACGATGGAGTTGAAGATGGACATGGCCGAACCCTTGGACCACTGTCCGTACTTCATGGCAAAGTCATAGATGTAAACCTCAAGCGTGCTGGCGGTTTCCGTGGTGGAAGCGGACTTCAACACGTAGACCTGCTCAAAGCCGACCGACAGGAGGCGGCCGATGGAGAGCACCAACAGGGTCTTGATGGTCGGGGCGATCGAGGGCAGCGTGATGTTCCAAATCTTGGAGAAGCGTCCCGCGCCGTCAATATCCGCCGATTCGTAGAGCGAGGGGTCGATGGCGGTCATGGCTGACAAGTAGACAATGGCGCTGTAACCGGCGTTCTTCCATACCTCCGTCAAGGCCACGATGAGCCAGAACAGGTTGGGCTGTCCCATGAAGGAGATGGGGTTGTCCACAATGCCCAGCTTGAGCAGCAGCTCGTTGACAATACCGCTATCCGGGGAGAGGGTAACGAAGACCAGGTTCGCCGCCACAACCCAGGAGACGAAGTGCGGCAGATAGGAAACCGTCTGCACGATGCGCTTGAACCAAGTCACGCGCACTTCGTTGATCATAACGGCCAGCAGCAGGGAAAAGACGTAGGAGAAGATGATCTTCAGCACGCCGATGCCCAGCGAGTTCTTCAGGCCGCGCCAGAAATAGGCGTCGGTGAACAGCTCATGGAAGCTCTGAAGGCCAATCCACTTGTTGGCAAAGACGTTCAGGCCTGTTGTGGGCTTGTAATCAAAGAAGGCAAAGAGCCAGCCCCACAGCGGAACGTAGGAAAAGATAATGACCACCAACACCGGCAGAGACAGCACAACCAGTTGGCGCTGACGCCACACCTGACGCCAGAATCCGATCTCCTTTTTGGGCTTGTTCACAATCGTACTGCTATGTACGCTCACGGAAAGTCCCCCTTTTCATTGGATTAGGTTTTCCTTATTCATAGTTTAAATCGAACTGAAGCCGTTAAGGAGAATCCGAACGGAAAAGCTGATCGCTGCTAACCCGCATCACCGGCCCTAAAGTGGTAAGGGGCGCATCGCTGCGCCCCTCACAGCCGCTTCAGAAAGATCAAACCATTAGTTCTTGTAGTTGTCGGCGCCGTCCTTGATCATCTGCGTGGCGAGCTCTTCGTACTCGCGCAGAGGCAGGTCGGCCAGCTTGCCCGTGAACTCCGCCCAGACGGACTCGAACTTGTCGGGCGTGCACT
>CAOKIU010000016.1 GCA_948468595.1 uncultured Christensenella sp. | reverse complement strand
CCTCTGCCACATGGCCCGTGGCCAGGCCGATCTGGTTGCCGTAGGAGGAGTAGCCGGCCGCGGCCGTGGTGGTCAGCTTGCGCTGGGGGAGCTTTCCCTCGCGGGTCTTGTCAAAGGGAACCGTCGGATCGCCTGCGCCGGTGACGCGCATGGCCTGGTAGACGTAGCTGCGGCCGGAGAGCGGGTCGCGGATCGCGCCGCCCAGGCAGGTGGCCGCGCCGCCGAAGGGCTCGATCTCGGTGGGGTGATTGTGCGTCTCGTTCTTGAACATCAGCACCCAATCCTGGATTTCGCCGTCCACATCCACCGGGATGCGCACCGAGCAGGCGTTGATCTCCTCGGATTCGTCCAGATCGCGCAGCAAGCCCGCTTTTTTGAGCGCCTTGGCGCCAATGGTGGCCAGGTCCATCAGCGTGATGGGCTTGTCCTTGCGGCCGGAATAGAGAGTGGAGCGGATCTCCAAATACTTGTCGTAGGTATCGCGCACCGCCTCGTATTCGATATCCGCCTTGTCGATCTGCGTCAAGAAGGTGGTGTGGCGGCAGTGATCGGACCAATAGGTGTCGATCATGCGGATCTCGGTGATGGTGGGCTCGCGGCCCTCTTCGCTCTTGAAGTAATTCTGGCAAAATGCGATGTCGTCCTCATCCATGGCCAGGCCATAGTCCTGAATGAACTGCTTTAGCCCTGCCCGGTCCAGCGCGTTAAAGCCGGAGAGCACCTGGACGGTGGTGGGAATCTCATAGTCGGCCTGAAGGGTTTCCGGGCGGTCCAAGGATGCCTCGCGCGCCTCCACGGGGTTGATGAGCGCGCGCTTCACCGCCGCCATCTGCGCATCGGTCATTTCTCCGTCAAAGAGATAGACCTTGGCCGTGCGCACGGTGGGACGCTCCTTGCAGGTCTGAAACTGAATGCACTGCGCCGCGGAGTCCGCGCGCTGGTCAAACTGACCGGGCAGGTATTCCACCGCCAGCGTGCGCTCGCCCTTGGTGCGGGGGGGCAAGTGCTCATAGGTGAGGTCGAGCTGCGGCTCGGAGAGCACGTTGCGCACGGCCGTGGCGAACTCTTCCTCCGTCAGGCCCTCGACGTCATAGCGATTGAAGATGCGCACGCCCTTGAGGGATTCGATGCCCTGCACCGCGCGCAGATCGGCGAGCACCGCGCCCGCCTCCACCGCGTGCTCGGGACGTTTTTCCACGTAGACTCGATTAATGGCCATACTTGCCGCCTGCCTTTCTTCCGATGTCGTGACGGTAATGCGCTTTTTCAAAGGAAATGGATTTTACCGCCGCGTAGGCCTGGTCCAGCGCGTCGTTGAGGTCGCTTCCCCGGTTCGTCACGCCCAGCACGCGGCCCCCGGCCGTGTAGAAGCGGCCGTCCAATTGCTTGGTGCCCGCGTGGTAAACCGTCGCGCCCTTTGCCTGGCCCTGCGCGTCCAGACCGGAAATCTCCTTGCCGCTCTCGTAGGCGACCGGATAGCCGCCACTGGCCATCACCACGCACGCAGCGCTGCCCGCCTTGCGTCCCAGCGGCACGGAGGCGAGCTCGCCCTTGGCGGTGGCAACCATGGCCCGGAGCAGATCGCCCTCCAGGAGCGGCAGCACCACCTGCGCCTCCGGGTCGCCGAAGCGGCAGTTGTATTCGATGACGTAAGGCTCGCCCGCCACGACCATCAGGCCAAAGAACAGGCAGCCGCGGAAGGTGCGGCCCTCCTTGTTCATCGCCTGCATCGTCGGCAGGAAGATGCGCTGCATCGCCTTTTCCGCGACTTCCTCGGTGAAAGCCGGATTGGGGGCGATGGTGCCCATGCCGCCGGTATTGAGGCCCTCGTCGCCGTCCAGGGCGCGCTTGTGATCCATGGCCGAGACGAGCGGCCGCATGATGTTGCCGTCCGTCAGCGCCAGCACGGAAACCTCGGGACCGCTTAAGTATTGCTCGATGACGATGCGGCTGCCGGATGCGCCGAACTTGTTGCCCTCCAGCATGTCAGTAATGGCGGTGATGGCCTCCGCCTCGTCCTTGGCGATGATCACGCCCTTGCCCAGCGCCAATCCATCCGCCTTGATGACGGTGGGGTATTCATTCTGCGCCCGGACATAGGCGATGGCCGGGTCCGCTTGGGTGAAGATTTCGTATTTTGCCGTGGGGATGCCGTACTTTTTCATCAGATCCTTGGAAAACGCCTTGCTGCCCTCGATGATGGCGGCCGCCTTGTTGGGGCCAAAGGCGGGGATGCCCGCGCGTTCCATCGCGTCCACCATGCCGGCCACCAGCGGGTCGTCGGGAGCGACGATGACAAAGTCCACTTTTTTCTCCTGCGCGAGCTTGACCGCGCCCTCAATGTCGGTTGCCTTGACCTCGGGCACGCAAATTGCGTCCGACGCGATGCCGCCGTTGCCCGGCGCGCAGTATACCGTGCCGCAGTCGGGGCTCTCCTTGATTTTGCGGATGATGGCGTGCTCTCTGCCGCCGCCGCCACTGACGAGTCTCCCCAGGATACGCCTTGCCCCCACAAATGCGCCGCTTTCTTAAGCCACCCCTTTGCGGGGCGGGGCCGGGGGCGGGGGGGGGGGGGCGCTTTCCCGGGGGTAGTCAGGGGGGCGTCGCGCCCCCTTGACATAAAAATGCCGGAGGCCGGCTGTGCCGGCCGCAGGCAGATCCCGATTTTGGGTGCACCCCGAGTGTGCAGGGCCGCGGGCCCTGTGCGCGAGCGGGTGCGCTCCCGCAGTTTGACCAAGAGCTCATCAGTGGTGGAACAAACGAATGCCGGTAAAGCACATCACCATGTCGTATTTATCGCAGGTGGCGATCACCTGGTCGTCGCGGATGGAGCCGCCCGGCTGCGCCAGGTACTTCACGCCGCTCTTGTGTGCGCGCTCGATGTTGTCTCCGAAGGGGAAGAAGGCGTCGGACCCCAGCGTCACGCCCGTAAAGCGCGCGATCCATTCCTTCTTTTCCTCGCGCGTGAGCGGCTCAGGGCGCACTTCAAAGGTATCGGCCCAAACGTCGTCGCCCAGCACGTCCTCCCACTCCTCGCCGATGTAGACGTCGATGGCGTTGTCGCGGTTGGCGCGGCCCAGTCCCTTCTTGAATTGCAAGCCCAGCACCTTGGGATGCTGGCGCAGGAACCAGTTGTCCGCCTTGCCGCCCGCCAAGCGCGTGCAGTGGATGCGGCTCTGCTGCCCGGCCCCGATGCCGATGGCCTGGCCGTTGTAGACGTAGCAAACGGAGTTGGACTGCGTGTACTTGAGCGTAATCATGGCGATCTGCAAATCGATGACCGCGCTTTCGGGCAGCTCCTTGTTCTGCGTCACGATGTTTTGGAACATTTCGCGGTTGATATCCAGCTCATTGCGGCCCTGCTCAAAGGTGATGCCGTAGACCTGCTTGCGCTCAATGGGCGCGGGGCGGTAAGCCGGGTCGATCTTAATGATGTTGTAGCTCCCCTTGCGCTTTGCCTGAAGGATGCTCAGCGCCGCCTCGGAGTAGCCCGGCGCGATCACGCCGTCGGATACCTCCATGCTGATCAGCTTTGCCGTATCCTCATCGCATTCGTCGGACAGGGCGATGAAATCCCCAAAGGAGGACATGCGGTCCGCGCCGCGGGCCCTTGCGTAGGCGCAGGCGAGCGGGGAGAGGGGGCGGGAGCCGACAAAGTAGATCTTGCGCTCCACGTCGGTCAGCGGCTTGCCCACCGCGGCTCCGGCGGGGGAGACGTGCTTAAAGGAGGTGGCCGCAGGCAGGCCCGTGGCCCTCTTTAGCTCTGTTACCAGCTGCCAGCCGTTGAAGGCGTCCAGAAAATTGATGTATCCCGGCCGGCCGCTGAGCACCGTAACCGGCAGCTCGGCGCCGTTTTCCATGAAGATGCGCGAGGGCTTCTGATTGGGGTTGCAGCCGTATTTCAATTGCAGTTCGTTCATCTTTGCACCCTTCTTATTTGTTTTTGTTGACGATGCGCGTCTCAAAGGCGCCGGTGGCAAGATCGATGTAGCGCACGAAGAGGGAGACCTTGTTTTCCGCGTTCAGGCCCTGCCACGTCGCGTCGGTGAACTCGTCAATGCTGCCGCTGAGCGCGACGGCCTGCGGTTCGCCCTCAAAGGAGGGGATGGGCGCGCCGTCACAGCGGTAGGTGTGAATCAGCCGGCCCACGCCCGCCGGGCAATCGGGATACTCGTAGAAAAAGCGGTTGCAGAAGGAGCCTTCGGCATCCCCCGCCTTCAAAATGGAGAGCTTGTACAGCGCGTTGCCGTCGGCCACGCGCACCAGGCCGCTGATGCGGGGCGTCCAGTTGGGGCCGTCCGGCTCGAAGCAGCGCGTGCGCAGCGCGGAGGCGAAATCCCCGCCGGATGCAAGCGCGTCCCAGATGGTATCGGTCTGGTCGCCGTTGGTGACAACGGTATTCTCGCCCAGCACGCGCACAGGCGCGTAGATGACCAAAGAGGGATCGGTCAGCTTGCTCTCGTCAAAGGCCTTGGTGCGGATGCCGTCTCCGTCGGGCACAAAGACGCGGTTGCGGCTGTTGACCGACCGGCCCATGATAAAATACGCGATGACCGCATGCGTCCCCGCCTCGTTCTTGCCCAACACAATGCCGCGGCCGGGATAGGTGTTGGCGCTCAAAACTTCCGCTAAATTCTTCATTTTATCTCCCTGCCTTCCAATTTTTCCGCCATGAGTTTTACCGCCTTGGGCAGCAGAATCCACTCCGCCTGCTCCATTACGCGGCGTTGCAGCGCCTCGGGCGTGTCGCCGGGCAGCACGTCCACCGCCTTTTGCAGCAGGATCGGCCCCTCGTCCACGCCCGCGGTCACCAGATGCGCCGTGGCGCCTGTGACCTTGCAGCCCCTGTTGAGCACCGCCTCGTGCACATGCAGGCCGTAGAAGCCCTTGCCGCAGAAGGAGGGGATGAGCGCGGGGTGAATGTTGAGGATGCGGCCCGAATAGGTTTCCAGCACCCTTTCCCCCAAAATGCCCAGGAAGCCCGCCAGCACGATCAGATCCGCCCCGCTGGAGACGAGGATTTCGTTTAGCTGCGCGTCATACTTTGCGGGATCGGGCTGCATGACCTTGGAGAGCACCGCCGTCTCAATGTCGCCGTGCGCCCGCGCGCGTTCCAGCGCGTAGGCCGCCTTGCGATTGGAGACCACAAGGGAGATGCGCGCCGCGCCCAATTCGCCCCGATCCTGCGCGTCCAACAGCGCCTGTAAATTGGTGCCGCCGCCGGAGACCAATACCGCAACTCTTACCATAGCTCCACACCCTCGCCGCCCGAGACGATCTCGCCGATGCGCCAGGCCGTCTCGCCGGCATCCTTGAGCACCTGAAGCGCTCGATCCGCCTGATCTGCCGCAACGGTGACGCACATGCCAATGCCCATGTTAAAGGTGTTGTACATATCGCGCTCCGGAATGCCGCCCGCCTGCTGGATCTTCTGAAAGATGGGGGGCACGGGATAGGCCGCCTTCTCAATGCGGGCGGAGACGCCCTGGGGCAGCGCGCGCGGCACGTTTTCATAGAAGCCGCCGCCGGTGATGTGGGAGATGGACTTGACCTCCACCTGCTCAAGCAGGGAGAGGATGGGGCGGACGTAGATCTTGGTGGGCACGAGCAGCGCGTCCAGAAGGCTGCATCCAAGGTCCGCGTCGTAAGCCGTCAGGTCCCTTTCCCCAACGCCTAGCACCTTGCGCACCAGCGAAAAGCCGTTGGAATGGACGCCGGAGGAAGCCAGGCCGATAAGGACGTCGCCGGGCTTTACGCATCGCTTGTCCAGGATCTTTTCCTTGTCCACCAGCCCCACGCAGAACCCCGCCAGGTCGTACTCGTCCTCGGGGTAGAAGCCGGGCATTTCGGCGGTCTCGCCGCCCACCAGCGCGCACCCCGCCTGCACACAGCCCTCCGCAACGCCGGAGACAATCTGCGCGATGCGCTCGGGCACGTTCTTGCCGCAGGCGATGTAATCCAGGAAGAGCTGGGGCTTGGCGCCCACGCACAGCACGTCGTTGACGCACATGGCCACGCAGTCAATGCCAATGGTATCGTGCTTGTCCTTTAAAAAGGCGAGCTTGAGCTTGGTGCCCACCCCGTCGGTGCCGCTGACCAAAACAGGATGGCGAATGCCCGTGAGGTCGAGCTCCATCAGGCCGCCGAACCCGCCGATGGAGTCCAGCACCTGGGGCGTCATCGTGCGCTTGACGTGCGCTTTCATCAGCTCTACGGCCTTGTAGCCGGCGGTCACATCCACGCCCGCCGCCTTATAGCTTTCGGAATGGCTGTTCGTATTCATGCGATGCGCTCCTTTTCAGTCCTCTTCCTCGTACTTGCTTTCAAACTTGTCCGCCGGAAGCTTAGCGGGCGGATCGACGGGATAATGGCCGGTAAAGCAGCCAACGCAGAACTTGCACTTGCTGCCCGCCGCGATTTTCTGAATGTCCGGCACGCTCAGATAGCCCAGGGAATCCACGCCGATTTCCTTGGCGATGGCGTCCACGTCGCAGTGGAGGCGGCAGGCGATGAGCTTGTCCTCGCTGGCGACGTCGGTGCCGAAGTAGCAGGGATGGATAAACGGCGGGGAGGAGACGCGCATGTGCACCTCGGTCGCCCCGGCGTCGCGCAGCAGGTTGACGATGCGCGCGCAGGTGGTGCCGCGCACAATGGAGTCGTCCACGAGCACCACGCGCTTGCCGGCAACCACGGATTGGATGGCGGAGAGCTTGATGCGCACCGCGTCCTCGCGCATCTTCTGCGTGGGCTCGATGAACGTGCGGCCCACATAGCGATTCTTGATAAAGCCCATTTGGTAGGGGATGCCCGATTGCTTGGCAAAGCCCAGCGCCGCGTCCAAGCCGGAATCCGGCACGCCCACAACCACGTCCGCGGCCACGGGGTGCTCCAGCGCCAGGTAGGAGCCGGCGCGCTGGCGCGCCTCGTGCACGCCCGCGCCGTCGATGACGGAATCGGGGCGGGCAAAATAGACGAATTCAAACACGCAAAGCCCGGTGTTCTGGCCGCACAGCGCGGGAAGGGAGGTCAGACCGTCGGCGCTTGCCACCAAGATCTCGCCGGGTTCCACGTCGCGCACGAACTCGGCGTTGAGCGTGGAGAGCGCGCAGGACTCGGAGGCGAAGATGTACTGCCCCTCGCGCTTGCCCACGCACAGCGGGCGGAAGCCCTGCGGATCGCGCGCGGCCAGGAGCTTCTTGGCGCTCATCATCACGATGGAATAGGCGCCCTTGAGCTTTTTCATGGTCTCCGCCAGCGCCTCCTCGGTCGAGGCGGCATTGAGCCGCTCGCGGGTGAAGGCATAGGCGATCACCTCGCAGTCGTTGGCCGTGTGGAAGATCGCGCCGGAGAGCTCCAGCTCCCGCCGCAGCTCGCGCGCATTGGTGAGCTGGCCGTTAAAGCAGATGGCGATGTTGCCGCGCACATGGCGGATGACCATGGGCTGGGCGGAGGCGCGGTCGGCATTGTCGCTGGTGCCGTAGCGCACATGACCCACCGCGATGTGGCCGTCGCCCAAGGAGTCCAGCATATCCCGGGTGAATACCTCGGGGACCAGTCCGTTGTCCTTGTGGCTTTTGATGATGCCGTGGTCGCCCACCGCGATGCCGCAGCTCATCTGGCCGCGGTGCTGCAAGGCGTAGAGCGCGAGATACGCGCTGCCCGCGACGTTCTCATCGTCGCGATCCGAATAAATGCCGAATACGCCGCATTCCTCGTGCAGCTTTTCGTAGTCTGTCATGTTGCTCCCCTTCCGTCCTAAAAGTCCAAATGTACGCGGAGACACAAGGGCCCCGGCGTTCGTTCCTCGATGGATCTTCCTACAGCCCCAGCAAACGGTGCATGATCTCGCGATAGGCGCCCTCGACGTTGCCAAGGTCGCGGCGGAAGCGGTCCTTGTCCAGCTTCTCGCCCGTCTCGCTGTCCCAGAAGCGGCAGGTATCCGGGGAGATCTCGTCCGCCAGAATGATGGCGCCGTCGCTGGTGCGGCCGAACTCAATCTTAAAGTCGATCAGCTCAATCTTGGCCTGCGCCAGGAATTCGGAGAGAATGCGGTTGATGGCGAGCGCATAATCGGAAATGCGCTGGAGCTCCTCGGGGGTGGCCAGGTCCATGGCGAGGATGTGGTACTCGTTGACCATGGGATCGCCCAGCGCGTCGTCCTTGTAGCAGAATTCCAGCACCGTGCGCTTCATCTTGGTACCCTCGGGCAGGCCCAGACGCTTGGAAAGGGAGCCGGCGGCTATGTTGCGCACGATGACCTCCAGCGGCACGATGGTCACGCGCTTGACGATGGTTTCGCGGTCGGAAATCTCCTCCACCAGGTGGGTGGGGATGCCCTTTTCCTCCAGCATCTTCATCAAGAAGTTGCTCACCTTGTTGTTGACAATGCCCTTGGATTCGATGGTGCCCTTCTTAAGGCCGTTAAAGGCGGTGGCGTCGTCCTTGTAGTCGACGATGAGCAATTCGGGATCGCTCGTTTCAAAGACCTTTTTGGCCTTGCCCTCATAGAGCTGATTGAGTTTCTGAACCTTCACAGCGCACGCACCTCTTCCTGCAATTTCTCGTTTTTATCCATGACCTCTTGGGCCATTTTCGCCTTGAAGGCAGTGAGTTTTTCCGCAAGCCCGTCGTCTTGAAGGGCAAGCATCTCAATGGCCAAATACGCGGCGTTTTCCGCGCCGTCAATGGCGACCGTTGCAACGGGAATGCCCTTGGGCATCTGAACGGTGGCCAGCAGCGCGTCCAAGCCGTCCAGCGTGGAGGACTTGATGGGAATGCCGATGACGGGCAGCGTGGTGTGCGCCGCCAGCACGCCCGCAAGGTGCGCGGCCTTGCCCGCCGCCGCGATGATCACGCCGAAGGAATTCTCCCTGGCGGTCCTGGAAAACTCGGCCGCCGCTTCCGGCGTGCGGTGTGCGGAGAGCACGCGCGCCTCCACCGGGATGCCGAAGGATTTTAGCGTCTTGATGCAGCCCTTGACCACGGGTAAATCCGAATCGCTCCCCATGATCACGGCAACCTTCTTGTTCATGAGATTCCCTCCTCATTTATCCTAACGTATGGATGAATCGTTTTTTAGGGACAACCGCCCTGCGCCCCTATTGTACCGTATCCATGGAGGGACCGCAAGTTAAATATCCGTACAGAAAACTTCATTGATTTTCGAACGTTCGTGTTTTTGCGCGGACGTGCCGGGATTTTTAACTGAAACAATCGTTGACACCCCTGATTTGCCGAATTATAATGGAAAGAGGAATGTACGCCTTTTTATGGGATCAAGAAGATTATGCGAAAGGATGTCCCTATGTCCAACTTAAACGCATCCTATCAGAGCCCCTTGCAGGGGAGATACGCATCCAAGGCGATGCTTGAGCTTTTTTCCAACAACACCCGCTATGGCACCTGGCGCAAGCTGTGGGTGGCGTTGGCGGAGACCGAGCGGGAGCTGGGCCTGCCCATTACCCAGGAGCAGGTGGACGAGCTGCGCGCGCATGTGGACGATATTGACTACGAGTGTGTGGCGGCCAAGGAGAAGGAGATTCGTCACGACGTAATGGCGCACGTCTATGCCTATGGCGTCAAGTGCCCCAAGGCCAAGGGGATCATCCATTTGGGCGCGACCTCCTGCTATGTCACCGATAACGCCGATGTGCTCATCCTCAAGCAGGGCTTGGAGATCATCCGGCTTAAGATCGTCAAGGTGCTGGAGAACCTTTCGGCCTTTGCCAGCAAGTACCGCGCCCTGCCCACGCTGGGCTACACGCATTTGCAGCCCGCCCAGCCCGTGACCGTGGGCAAGCGCGCCACGCTATGGATGCAGGACCTGCTGATGGATTACAGCGATTTGTGCTACATGCAGGGGCAGCTCAGGCTTCTGGGCTCCCGGGGAACGACGGGCACGCAGGCCTCCTTCCTGGAGCTGTTTGACGGCGACCACGAAAAGGTGAAGCAGTTGGACGAGCGCATCGCCCGCAAGATGGGCATGGAGGGCGTGTACCCCGTCAGCGGCCAGACCTATCCGCGCAAGCTGGATTCCCGGGTGCTGGGCGTGCTGGGCGGGCTTGCCCAGTCGGCCTACCGGTTTGGCAACGACCTGAGGCTGTTGCAGCACATGCGCGAGATGGAGGAGCCCTTTGAGAAGAACCAGGTGGGCTCCTCGGCCATGGCCTACAAGCGCAACCCCATGCGCTCGGAGCGCATCTGCTCGCTGTCGCGCTACGTCATGTCCCTGATGGAGAACCCCGCCATGACCGCCTCCACCCAGTGGCTGGAGCGCACGCTGGATGACTCCGCCAACCGCAGGCTCTCCATCTCCGAGGCGTTCCTGGCGGCGGATGCGGTGCTCTCCCTCTACATCAACGTCACCAGCGGCATGGTGGTCTATCCCAAGATCATCGAGCGCCGGCTGCGCGAATTCCTGCCCTTCCTGGCCACGGAAAACATCCTGATGGAGGCCGTCAAGCGCGGCGGCGACCGCCAGGCGCTGCACGAGCGCATTCGCCAGCATTCCATGGAGGCCTCCCGCCGCATGAAGGAGGAAGGCGCGGACTGCGACCTGATGACCCGCCTGTCGAGCGACCCTGCCTTTGGACTCACCATGGAGCAGCTCGAGGCGGTGCTGGACCCCGCCCTGTACATCGGCCGCTGCCCCGAGCAGGTGGACGAGTTCCTCGATGCCTGCGTCAAGCCCATCCTGGAGCGCGAGGGCGGCGTGCAAGTGGACGCGCAGGTCAACGTGTAACCAGGTGGAAAGCGCTGACAAAGGAGAACGATGATGCTGGAGACCGAGCGCCTGATCCTCAGGCCGTTTTTAGAGGACGACGCGGAGGATATGCTTGAATACCTTGCCAAGCCGGCCGTAAACTGCTTTGCGGAGATGGCGTTGTCATCCCTTGAAGAGGCTCGGGCGGCGGCAAGGGAGCGCAGTCAGGACGGAGAATACTACTTTGCCGTTTGCCTTAAAGAGACCAACAAGGTCATCGGCGAGATCTTTGCGCATCCGGAAGGGGGCGCGGCCGATACCTTCAGCCCTTGCTGGATGCTCAACGCGGCTTACCAGGGAAGGGGATATGCCTACGAAGCGGCGCACGCCTTTTGCGGCTACCTCTTTGCGCAAAAGGGAGCCAGGCGCCTCTACGCCTATACGGAAGAGGACAATCTCGCCTCTCAAAGGCTCTGCGAGAAGCTGCATATGAGAAGGGAAGGGCTCTTCCTGGAGTTTATTTCCTTCATCAATAACCCCGACGGCACGCCGCGGTACGAAAATACCTACCAATATGCGATTTTAAAGAAAGAGTGGGAGAATCGTTAGGGCAGCGGCCGCAAGCATCGGGCAATGAGATTAAACGCGCAAAGCGCCCCGCATACTGCGCAGTATGCGGGGCGCTTTGCGCGTCTTGGCCGCGCTACCTTACGGCCTCCAAGATCAGTACCCAATCGCAGCCCTTGCCCTGGGTGGGCGGCGCGAGCAGCGTGCTGCCCGCGTTGTGCAGGATGGCAAAAACCCATTCCTCGCCCGTGCGCGGGTCGAACCAGAGCGCGCGCACTTGCTTGCAGCCGGGGAAGAGGTCCAGCTTCACCGTGAAGGGCACGCCCAGCGGCGCGTAAAAATAGGCGTAGTCCTCTCCCAGCGCCGCGGCCATGTGCCCCATGCCGGCAAAGGTCTCCTCAAGGAGCTGAGGGGCCGGGCGCAGCGAAAAGTAATCGCGGCTGAGGCGCAGCTTCTTGACATACCCAATCTGCTCCGCGCCCGGATGGGTGAGCGCTTCCGACCAGGTGTAGGGGAAATAGCTGGTGGGCTGGCGCGTCATGCTCCAAATGCTGTGGTTGCCATAGGTGTGCCCGCACGCGCCGGCAAGCGCGTTCCAGTAGGCGTTTTGGCGCACGTCCTGGTCGTTCCAGAAGTAGCCGATGCGGTCGTTGAAGCACGCGGGATGGTCCTCGTAGCGGGGCTCGGAATCCAGATAGGGCTTGGGAGATGCGGCGGCCATTTTGCCCATGATTTCGTCCGTGGCGTAGCACTGATCGGTGCTGTGGCCCGTTTGCGAGGTATGAAAATCGATGTAGTCCGCGTCCAGAAGGAAATCCGTGGAATCCTTCGCGCCCGGGGGATGGAAGGTGATCAGGTGGTTTTGATCCACCTGACGGATGCCGCGGGCCATGCTGTCGATCACGGCGCGGTGGGAAGCCTCCAACGGGCGGTCGCCGCCCAGCATCCAGATGATGTTCCAGCGGTCCTTGTAGCGGTCCGCAATCCATTTGCCGTAGAGATAGGCGTTCTCCTCGTCAAAAATTACCGGGCCCTTGCCCCAGCAGAGGTTGATTTTATCGCCCCAGGTGGGCAGCAGCGCCACGAACAGGCCGTTCTCCGCCGCGGTTTCCACGGCGTAATCCACATGGTCCCAATAGGAGTAACCACTGGCGGTGTCCGGCTTCGTGGGATCGGGGCGGTCGTTGGTGAAGCACAGCGGCAGGCGGCCGTAGTAATTGGGCACGGTCACGCCCTCAAACTCGGCTAAGGCCACGGCCTGCACGGCGGTAAAGCCCTGGCGGGCGCGCTGGGAAAAGTAGTGCGCCATTTCCTCGCGGCTGAGCCGATGGAACAGCTCCCAGGCGGTGTCGCCCAGGTAGAAGAACGGCTCGCCGTCTTCCCAGGCGAGGTATCGGCCCTGAATCTTGAGTTTTTTCATCGTCTTATCCTCCTGTATGCGCCGGCTCTTTGTCCGGACGCTTGCAGTTGCGCTCTTGATTTGGATTGGGTCCATTATAGTCAAGCAAAGGGTGGATTGCAAGGGGGCGGGAGGTTTTCGTGGAAGTTTTGGATGAGCGGCGCGCAGGGGCTGGACCGTCGGGATCAGCCGGGCAGAAGGTCCTCGGCGTCGGAGAGGAAGGCGGTCAGCGCCTCAAGGCGCGCAAGAACCTGGCTGCGGCCGTCCAGATAGAGCGCTTGGAGGCGCTCGGGGCGCTTCTCAAACACGTCCACATCCATTTTCTCAGGATAGAAGGCAAACGCGCGGCCCTCCTGAACGAGGCGATCCAGCTGGGCGCGCTGGGCGTTATACACCTCGTGGCGCCGGGCGCAGGTTTCCGCCATTTGCGGGTGCGCGCGCAGGGCGCGGCGATAGGCCCAAGGCGCAGGCGCGGGCCGCTTTTGATAGTCGCGGCAGCGCGTGAGCACCACCACGACCTTGTCCACCTGGGTCAGGGCCTGGGCAAAGGGGATGGGATCGGCGACGCCCCCATCGAGCAGGAGAAGGCCGTCCACGCGGACGATGGGGGAGAACAGCGGAATGGAGCTGGAAGCGCGGAAGTAGGTGTTGAGCGTTTCGCGGGGCGGGTTTTCCACGTAGAGCGGCGCGCCGGTGGCGACGTCGGTGACGCCGATGACGGTGCGCGTGCCCGTAGCATAGAAGGTATCGTAGTCAAAGGGCTCCAATTCCGAGGGGATGCGCTCGAAGATGAAATCCATGCCAAACACCGAGCGCCCGCGGGTGAAGAGGTTGCGCGCGCTCATATACCGCTTGTCCGGGGCGTAGGTCAGGGCAATGCGCTGGCCGCGGCCGTGTTGGCGCGAGACGTAGGAGGCCGCGTTGCACGCGCCCGCGGAAACCCCGATGACATAGGGAAAAAAGAGGGCGTTTTCCAGAAAGGCATCCAGCACGCCCAGCGTGTAGGAGCCGCGCATCCCGCCGCCCTCTAACACCAATCCAACCTTGGCCATGAAACCATACCTCCTAAAAGAAAGAGGGGGAGAGGCGCGCGCCCCTCCCCGATAATGGAAGATGTTTTAGTGTAGTACCTTGCCCAGGAATTCCTTCAGGCGGTCGGAGGCCGGGTGATCGAAGATATCCTCCGGAGAACCGTCCTCCAGAATGACGCCATTCTCCATGAAGAGAATGCGGTTGGCCACCTTGCGGGCAAAGCCCATTTCGTGGGAGACCACCACCATGGTCATGCCGTCGGCGGCGAGCTGCTGCATCACGTCCAAGACCTCGCCCACCATCTCCGGGTCCAGGGCGGAGGTGGGCTCGTCAAAGAGCATGACGTCCGGATGCATGGCCAGGGCGCGGACGATGGCGATGCGCTGCCGCTGACCGCCGGAGAGCTGCGCGGGGAAGGCCTGCGCCTTGTCCTGAAGGCCCACGCGGGCAAGGAGCTGCATGGCCTCCTGCTGGGCCGCGGCCTTCTCCATTTTTTTGACGATGATGGGCGCCAGGGTGATGTTGTCCAAAACGCTGAGGTTGTTGAAGAGGTTGAATTGCTGGAACACCATGCCCATGCGCTGGCGGAGATGGTTGAGATTGCGGCCCGCGTGCACGACCGATTCCCCCTCAAAGAGGATGTCGCCGCCCGTGGGCGTCTCCAAGCGGTTGAGGCACCTTAGAAAAGTGGATTTGCCCGCGCCGGACGCGCCGATGACCACGATCACCTCGCCGCGGCGAATGACGGTATCCACGCCCTTGAGCACCTCCAGCTTGCCAAAGCGCATCTGAAGGCCTTGCACCTTGAGAATGACGTCATTTTGCTCAGGCATCGCGCTTCATCCTCCTTTCCATCACGGCCAGCAGCCGCGAGGTGGTGAACGTCATCACAAAATAGACCAACGCGCAGACGATCAGCGACTCAAAATAGCGGTAGGAGCTGGAATACACCTGGGAGGTGTTGAACATCAGCTCCGTGATGCCGATGACCATGACGATGGAGGATTCCTTGATGACGGTGACAAATTCGTTGCCGAGCGCGGGCAGGATGTTCTTAAACGCCTGGGGCAGGACGACGCGGCGCATCGTCTGCCAGGCGGTCATGCCCAGGGAGCGCGCGGCCTCGGTCTGGCCCTTGTCCACGGCCTGAATGCCCGCGCGCACGATCTCGCCCACGTAGGCGGCGGAATTGAGACCCATGGCCAGAATACCCGAGGCAAAGCGCGGGAAATCAAAGCCCAGGCCCGTGATGTTGGGAATCTTAAAGCCCATCTGCGGCAAGGCGTAGAAGATGAAGAAGATCTGCACCATCAGCGGCGTGCCGCGAATAAACTCGGTGTAGGCCGCGGAAAGAAAGGAGAGGGGCTTGAATTTGCCCAGCCGCATCAGCGCCAGCACAACGCCCACAATGAGGCCGATGAGCACGGTGAACACCGACAGGACCAGCGTGGTGCCCGCGCCCCGCACAAATAGCGGCCAATACTTGGTCATAAAGCTGAAATTCAGTTCCATGCAACGCAACCTTTCTCTTTTTCATCCTGTCGGAAAAAACGCGGATCAGGTTCAGCACCGATCCGCGTTTACCGTGCGACGGTTAGGGAAGAGAGGAGCGCTTACTCCTCGCCGATCTGGTCGATGGCCAGCGTCACGGCCTCGTCGTAGATGCGCTGCATCTCGCCGTTGGCCTTGAGCTCGGCAATGACGTCGTTGATGAAGGCGATCAGGTCCTCCTTGCCCTTGGCAACGGGGATGGCCACGCCGCCCTCTTCCACCGGCATCTCAAAGGGGCACACCGCAAGGTCGGCCGCATGCGCCGCGACATAGGTGTCGGCAACGGGCTTTTCCAGGCAGATGGCGTCGATGTTGCCGGTCTTGAGCTCCTGAATCAGCGTGGAGCACTTGGGCAGGATGAGGTTCTTGGAGTCGGTCAGCACATCGGTGACCAGGGTGTTCTGGGCGGTGCCCAGCTGCGCGCCGATGGTCTTGCCGGCAAAGCTCTCCTGCGCGGTGAAGTTGTCCTTCTCGGCGATGCGCACCACAAAGCAGTTGGTGGTGTCATAGTAGTTGTCGGAGAAATCGACGGCTTCCTTGCGCTCCTGCGTGGGGGTGACGGAAGCGGCGATATCGATGGTGCCCGCCTGCAGCGCGGGAATCAGGGAATCGAAGGCCATCTCGGAAGTGACCAGCTCAACGCCCAGCTTCTCGGCGATGATCTCGGCCAGGGAGACGTCGAAGCCCACGCCCTTGGACTCGCCGTTTTCCACGACGATGAACTCAAAGGGAGGATAGGTGGACTCGGTGCCCAGGATCAGCGTGCCGCGCTGACGGATCGCGTCCAAGGTGGGGGTAGCGGCGGCGCTCTCTTCCGGAGCGGGTTCGTTAGAGGCTTCCGGGGACGTTTCGGGCGCCACGGTGGCCTCAGGGGTCGCAGTGGCCTCCGGCGTTGCGGTGGGCTCGGCAGCCGGCGTGGACTGGCAGCCGGCCGCAAGGCCCGCCACCATCATCAGCGCGCAAACCAGCGCAAGAATCTTTGAGAACTTTTTCATGTTGAACAGCATCTCCTTAAAACGTCAAACGTTGCGAAGTTGTACGGTGACATTATAGCCGCTTGTGCGCGCGTATGCAAGCGATAACGCATAATTTTACATGTTAAGCGCTTGAAAGTGCATATATTCACAGCGTATACATGGCGCGCTACAGGATGGTCTTGCGCGCCTCGGCCCAGACCCTTTGGGCGGCCCGCTGCGCGGCGGCGGCGCTTGAGGCAAGGGACGCCCGCTCCAAGGGGAGCATCCGCCCGCCCACCATGCGGGAGACGATGTCGCGGCTTCCGCCGCGGTAGACGAGCTGGATCAGGGGGTAGTTGTGCGGCCCCAGGGCCGTGGGGTCCACAAAGAGCAGATCCGCGTTGTAGCCCGGCTCGATGCGGCCGATTTGCTCGCCCAGGGCCTGCGCGCCGGCGATGGTGGCCG
Organism: uncultured Christensenella sp.; assembly: GCA_948468595.1. Taxonomy (GTDB): domain Bacteria; phylum Bacillota; class Clostridia; order Christensenellales; family UBA1750; genus Spyradocola. Next base: position 21,909 of record CAOKIU010000016.1, on the reverse strand, counting down.
CGTAGAAGGCGTCGGAGGCCTGGAACTGCGTGGCGCTGCTCTCCAGCTTGCCGCCAAAGGCCGCCTGGCGCATTTCGTCCAGCATGCTCAGGCCGAAATAGCCGGTGGAAAGGCAGGTGTTGACATCCTGTTTAAGCAGGGTGACGATGGGGAAGGGGACGCCGTCCTGCATGGCGGTGACGGCCGACATGGCGACCGACGCCCCCGCCGTGCGCAGGCGCTCGCGGTCGAAAAAGTCGGTCTGGTAGCCGCCGGCCACGATCGTGCGGCCGGTGAGCAGGCCCTCCTTGTCCAGCTTTTCCAGGGGAGACGCGCCAAAGGCCATGCGGCTGACCTGTCGCTCGTACTCGCAGTAGGCCGCGCGCACCAACAGCGGCCCCTGTGCGCGGCGCGCCTGCGCATACATCTCCGGCGAGGTCGTCTCCACCGAGAACAAGGCGTCGCCGGGGGCGAATTCACCGCCCTTTCGCGGGGGTACGCGCAGCAGGCCGCTGTGCTCGGCGGCGGGCGTGCCCTGGGCCGTGCGCTCGGGGTAGATCAGGGCCCGGATGCCCAGGCTTTCCGCCTCATGGCGCAGGGCCCCGGCAAAGGCGGGCGGGGTGAGATCGGCAAGCGTGGTGGCGCCGCCGTCCAGCATCAGGAGCAGAGCATAGCGCATGACCGCCCGCTTCTCCTCCTCGCTCAATAGGTCCGAAGCGATCTCCAGCACCGGCAGCGCGCGGCCATGGATCATGCTGCCCTGCCAGCGGGCGCGCGAATAGTCGGGCAGGAGGCCGTTGAGCAGCACGGCCCCCGCCGCCGAGGAAGCCACGTCCACAAGGCCGGGCAGCACCCAAAGGCCGTGCGCGTCCACCACCCGGGCGCTTGCATCCGTGATTTCCTCCTTGATGTCCAGGAACCGGCCGTCCTCAATGAGGAGGTCGGCGTATTTCATTTTGATGGAATGATACCCCTCGTGGATGAAGGTGATGACCAGACCGCCCTTGACGATGGTTTTCATTGCCGCGCCTCCCCGTCGTACAGAGCGTTCAGCACGCTCAAGTTTTCCCGCGCCTCGGAAAGATTGGCCACGCCCAGGTTATAGACGTCGATGAAGTCCCGGCGCTCAAAGGCCCAGCGCAGCGCGCCGGGAATATCGTACGTCAGCTCGCCCTTGCCCAGCACCTTGATGACGTAGACGCCCTTGCCCCGCGCGTGCGCCTTGCGCAGCGCGCGCTCCATGTCCTCCAGCGTGCCCTCCTCGATGCGGGACCCCTCGCGGTTGAAGGGCGCGCAGACGATCTGCACCTGAGGAATGTCGGCGGCGGCCGAGATGATGGGCGCGCAGTGCGTCGAAAGGCCCACCGCGCGGATGAAGCCCTTCTTCTGCATCTCCAGGATGTATTGGAAGGCGGGCATCTTCTCGTCAAGAGAGCCGGCCGCCACTTCGTGCAGAAGGAAGATGTCGATGTAGGGCGTGTCCAGTTCGCGCAGGGTGCGCGTCAAATCGTACTCCGCCTCCGCGCGCGAGCGGCCGTAGGTCTTGGAGGTGATGACGATCTCCTCCCTGGGGAACTGCGCAAGGCCGGCGGCCACCTGGGTGTGACTGCCGTAGGCATTGTCCGTATCCCAGAAATTGATGCCGTGCAGGCGGGCGGCGTCGGCCAAAATGTCGCCCCCAAACTCGGGCACGGACCGGTTGATGTGCTCGGTGCCAAAACACACCTGTGAAACCATCACCCCGCCCAGGGACACCTGGCGTGCCCTGACGGGATTGCGCGTAGGAAGCATGACGATCCCTCCATTTATCACCGTTTTATCAAAAAAGCGCCGCGAAGGCGAGCCCGGGCGGCCCGCCCTCGCGGCGCGACCTGCGCTTAGCCCTTTACAGAGGCTCCGCCCAGGTACTTGATCACCACATCGGAGATCCAGTCGGCGTACAGGTCAAAGCAGGTTTCGCCCGCCTCAATGGTGGCGTCCGCAGGGTCGCCCACATAGCCGGGGCACTGGGCCGTGCCCGTGGGCGCGTAGAGAGCCATGGCGCCGCCGTAGTAGTACAGGCCGTCCAGCTTGTAGCTCTTATCGCTCTCCGGCGGATACCAGGAGGGCAGGTCGTTGAGGTTGACCAGCTTGGGGACCGCCACCATCGTGCAGCTGGTCTCGTCCTCGCCGCCGTGTCCCTGATGCTCGGGGTTTTTGAGGAACTTGGGCCATTCGTCGTTCATGGGCGGAATCCAGTTTAAAACCATCGCCGTCAGGCCGTGCTCCTCGTAGAGGTCCTTGGCCGCCACGTTCATCACGGCCAGGTTTTCCGCGTGGCTGACGCAGAAGATGAACCGCTTAAACCCGCTCTTTGCAAGGGAGAGGCAGACCTCCTCGGTCATGGCGATGAGCGTCTTTTGAGTCAGATAGCCGTTGCCAAAGTTTTCCGTCCGCTCAAACTGATTGGTCTGCACGCCCAGAGGGAAGGCGAAGCCGGGCACGGCCTCCATGCCCTTTTTCTCCAGGTACTGCGCCACGCGGCGCACCAGCACGTTGCCCTGGAAGGTGTCGCAGCCCAGCGGCAGGTGCTTGCCGTGGTTTTCCAGCGCGCCGAAGGAAAATACGATGGTATCGCAAGTCTTGAGCTTTTCCTTCAGCTCCGCCGCGGTAAGCTCGGTGATGTTCTTGGGTCCGCGGACCTCATAGAGCAGTTCTTCATCCTGATACATAGTTTTTCTCTCCTGATTTTCGATGATTTGGGAAGGGCGGGCGGCTTACTGCGCGGTAAAGCCGCCGTCGATGATGAGGCTGGCGCCCACAACGCCGCTGGCCTCGTCGCTGGCCAGGAACAGGATGCCGTTGGCCACCTCGTCGGTGGTGATCAGCCGGCCGATGGGCTTTTCTACGGCCACCTGGTCCAGCAGCTTGCGCCGCTTATCCGGGTCGGTCTCGCCCTCCCAGAAGATGGGCGTATCCGTGGCGCCGGGGCAGACGCAGTTGACGCGCACGCCAAAGGGGATGGCTTCCAGCGCGACCGAGCGCGTCAGGCTGACCATCGCGCCCTTGGTGGCGGTATAGACCGCCAGCTCGTGATAGCCCACAAACGCCAGCTCCGAGGCGCAATTGACGATGGCGCCGCTTCCCTGCGCCTTCATCAGCGGCAGCACATAACGCATGGTCAGGAACGTGCCGCCCACGTTGATGTCCATCATGCGGTCGTAGTCGCCCTTGGTAGTATCGGTCAGGAGCTTGGTCACCTGCACGCCGGCGACGTTGACCAAAATATCAATGCGCGAAAAGACCGCCGCGGCCTGCTCAATCGCGGCCCGGACGGCTTCCTCGTCGGAGACATCGCATGCACAGGCAACGGCGCTTCCGCCCGCCTGCTCGATTTGTTTCTTGGTGGCGTCAAGGCCCTCGGCGTTTACATCCATCAGGAAGCACTTGGCGCCCTCAGCCGCCAGCCGCACTGCCGCGCGCGCGCCGATGCCCGACGCCGCGCCGGTGATCACGGCGCACTTGTTCTGCATTCGCATGAAAGATCAATCCCCCTTTTTGTATGAGTATACAACAATTTTCCCCAGCAGGCAAGGCGGTAAGAACCTATTGGGCGGGCGCGATGGCGCGCTCGTCCACGCGGCGCACGTAGCTGAGGCAGTAGGGAGTAAAGTGCTTGCGCCAATAGCGGTATGCGGGAGGGTTGAGGGTTTCGCAGTCCACGCCGAGCCAGAGCGTGCCCTCGGCGCGGACGCAATCCAGCGCGTGGGCGAGCAGCGCATCCATCAGGCCCGTGCCGCGCAGCGCGGGCAGGCAATAGGCCCCGTGGATGTGCCGGGTCAAGGGCGCGCCGTCTACGAAGGTCTCCCCGCCCCCGCCCACGGAGAGGTAGGCCACGGGCCGCGCGCCGTCAAAGGCGGCAAACACCGCAAGGCCGTCGCGCTCCACGTCCCGCGCAAAGCGCTGCGGCGGCGCGGGCGGCTTGAACAGAAAGACAGGGCAGCGCCCCAAGTGCGCGTCCAGCGCGGCCTCCAACGCGGCGATGCCGGCAAGCTCGGCGGGCGCGGCCAGGCGCAGGTCCAGGTCCTGCGCGGGCGCGTGCAGGGGCGCTTGCGCGCAGCGCATCAGGTCGCAGCAGCGCGCGCCAAAGCCGTTTAGCACCAAGGCGCGCTGGGCCGCCTCCTCGTGCGCAAAGCGCGCCACGGCAAAGGAGGTCACGCCCCTGGCGGTCAGGTCCTGGGCAGCGCGCGCCCAAAGGGCGTCAAAGGTCCTATCCGGCGCGCTTCCCGCAAAGACGGAAGCGCCCAGCGGGGAAAAGACGCCCTGGCAGCGGCCAAACGCGCCGGCAAAGGGCGGGAGAAAGGCGAGATATCCCGCCAGCGCCTCCCCCTCCCACGCGGCGTAAAACGCCCCGCGGGCGAGCAGGTCCTCAAGCAGGGGGGCAACGCCCGCCCGCGCGGACGGGGGCAGCGCGCCAGAGCGGGCGCGTTCCGCTTCAAAAGCGCGCTCAGCCAGGCGCGCGCAGGCGGGAAGATCTCTGGGCCGGGCCCTCTGAAGCGTCAACATGCAATCCACTCCTTTTGGGCCAGTATAGCAGGTTCACCCAGCTTGCGCAAAGAAAATCTCGCCCGGCCATTTGCAAAGGGGCGTAAATATGATATGATAATTAGGTAAATATACAGCGGAACACCGCAGGGAGGAATTGGTTTTATGAAGATGCGCTCCTTTGGAAAACTGGGGATTCAGGGCTCGGCTTTCGGCCTGGGCTGCATGCGCTTCCCCATGAAGAAGGTGGACGGCAAGGACGTCGTGGATGAGGAGAACGCCGTTAAGATCATCCGCACGGCCATTGACGGCGGGGTGACCTATCTGGATACCGCCTATGTATACTTGGGACAGCAGTCCGAAAGCGTGGTGGGCCGTGCGCTGCAGGATGGTTACCGCGAAAAGGTCACCATCGCCACCAAGCTGCCGACCTGGATGGTGGAAAAGGAAGAGGACATGCAGCGCTTCTTTGACGAGGAGCTGGAGCGCCTTCAGACCGACCACATCGACTTTTACCTGGTCCACTCGCTCAATAAAGAGCGCTGGCCTAAGATCAAGGCGCTGGGGGTCTGCCGCTTCCTGGACCGCCTGAAAAAAGAGGGCAAGATCCGCTATGCCTGCTTCTCCTTCCACGACGATTACGAGGCGTTTGAGACCATTTTGAACGACTACGACTGGGATATGGTGCAGATCCAGTATAACTACATGGACGTGGAAAACCAGGCGGGCACCAAGGGCCTTGAGCTCGCGGGGAAAAAGGGCATCCCCGTGGTCATCATGGAGGGCTTGCTGGGCGGCCGCCTCGCCGTGGCGCCCGACAACGTGCAGGCGCTCTACGATGCCTTCCCCGTCAAGCGCTCGCCGGTGGAGTGGGCCTTCCGCTGGCTGTGCAACCATCCCCAGGTGGCCACGGTGCTCTCGGGCGTGACCACGCCCGACCAGGTGCGGGACAACCTGCGCATCTTTGACAGCGTGGAGCCGGGCTGCATGTCCCAGGAGGAATTGGACCTGATCGACCGCGTGCGCGACGCCTACAACAGCCGCATCAAGGTGGGCTGCACGGGCTGCGCCTACTGCATGCCCTGCCCCCAGGGCGTGGACATTCCCGGCGCGTTCTCGGCGTGGAACAACGCATCCCTCTACAGCGGCCTGAAGAAGGGCGACGCGGGGTACGCCAAGCTGGCCGGCGCGGGCAACAGCCCCACCAACTGCGTGGCCTGCGGCGCGTGCGAGGCCGCCTGCCCGCAGCACATCAACATCATCGAGCAGCTCAAGTGCGTCACGCGCGATTTGGCCTAAAGAGTGCGTGAGAAAGGGGGAGGCGGCATGGCGCGGTGCTTCGTGGTTCCGCTCTACATCCATGGGGGGCGCGTGGGCGTCGCGCCCGCGGAAACGGGAAGGCTCTGCGCGCCCATGCTGCCGCTTCCGCCCCTGAGCCTGCCGCAGGCGCTCCTGCCCGCGGGCGCCAGGTTTGCCGGCGCTGGGAGCATCGGGGAGGACGACGCCTATCTCTTTGTGGTGGACGCGCCCTTTGCGGGTCAAACCCTTTCGCTTCAAGAGGCTTGTCAGGAGGGGTCCGGCGCGCCGGACCCCCGTCGGCCTGCGCGAATGCGCCTAGCGCTGGAACACGAGGCGGCCCAGGAAGTCTCTCGCGTTTGGGAGGGCGAGGGCTGGCGCGCGACCAGCCGCGACATGGCGGAAGACATCTACTAGCAGAGAGAAGATTTTAGCTTCCTTTAAGCGAAGAATTATGTTATAATGGATAAGCTAAAGAAATGCCGTGGCGGGCGGAAAAAAGACGGTTGAGGTGTGCGTATGGCGGGGGATACCTTTGGGGATCGTTTGCGGGGACTGCGCAAGGAGCGCGGCATGCAGCAAAGGGAGTTGGGCGATCTATACAACCTCTCCTCCAGCGCAATCGGTTCCTATGAGCGCAACCTGCGCGAGCCGACGCTGGAGCTGCTGTTGCAGCTTTCGGAGTATTTCGGTGTGTCGGTGGACTACCTGCTTTGCCGCACGGACGAAAGGCTGACGGCCAAGGAATATAAGGAAAAGGATTCCTACGAGCTATCCGAGTTCATGGGCGGCCACACCATCACCGTGGGCGGCGTTGTGGTCAGCGAGGTGGATAAGCGGCGCATCTGCGACATGGCGACCGGTCTGTTCTGGACGCGCATCACGCGGGAGGATAAAAACAAATGATCATCGCGCCCCGCCTCTTGCGCGGAGCGAAAACAAAAGAGCCTTGTGCGCGCACAAGGCTCTTTTGTTTTCGTTGAAACGGGATGAGCGCCCTTGAAAGGGACGGGAACGGCGGCCGATCGCCGCGCATCACACCGCCCGTTTGGGGCAGGCGCGATCAGGCCTTCCAGGGGCGGGCGCGCTTGTCCCAGCCCTTCTGCCGCCAATAGGCGCAATCCGCCTCGTTCCATCCGTGCTTTTGCATCAGGCGCATGAAGTGAAAGAAGGCCCGGGTGCGCAGGGAGGGCGACACGCGGCCCGCGTTTTTGCGGATGCGCGCCGCAAGCGCCGTCGTCTGTGCTTCCAAGCGCGCCTTGAGCTTTGGGGATACGCCGTCCCAGTTGACCGCCCTGACCGCCGCGCCCAGGCGATAGATCCTGGCCGCGCCCCAGAAAAAGGCGTTGTCGGCTAGGTCCCGGTTGGTGCTGCGGGTGCCCGCGCCTGCGGCGGTGGATAGACACACCACCTGCTTGCGGAACATGCCCGCCTCGGGGCGATGCACCATCCAGCGGTAGCCATAGTGATCCAGGAAGGCCTTCATCGGCCCTGTGACATGGTAGACGTAGACGGGGCTGGCCAGCACGATGACGTCCGCCTCGTCCATGGCCTTGGTCAGGGGTTTGAGTTGTTCAAAGTGCGGGCAGAGGGTTTCGCTGACGGTGAAGCAACGTGCGCAGCCCGTGCAGAAAGCGCCGAAATCCCGGGGAAGAAAGAATTCTGCAACCTCGCCGCCCAGCTTATTGGAGAGCATGCGGGCGATGTGGCAGGTGGAGCCCTGATGGTTCTGTCCGTGAATGACGGTTATTTTCAAGGGAATCGCTCCTTTCCCGGCGGTTCGCCGTGTGGTGATCAGCATATGCCTGCGCCCCGCAAAAAAAGAAGAGGCCGCGCCTCTTCTTTTTTGCGGAGTGATGCGATCGCAACGGCCCGATCCATCACACCTTTTCCAGCGCCTGCTGGACATCGGCGAGGATGTCGTCGATGTTCTCCAGGCCCACGGAGAAGCGGATGAGGCCGGGGGTGATGCCGCCCGCCCGGAGCTGATCGTCGGTGAGCTGGCGGTGGGTGGTGTTGGCGGGCTGCAAGGCAAGGGTGCGGATGTCCGCAACGTGCGTGACGGTGGAGGCGATGTTCAGGGCGTCCATAAAGCGCGCAGCGTTCTCGCGCGGGCCCTTGATGGAGAAGGCGATGACGCCCGAGCAGCCCTTGGGCAGGTATTTCTTCGCCTTTTCATGCTGGCTGTCGGAGGGCAGGCCGGGGTAGTTGACGAACTCCACCTTGTCGCTCTTGGAGAGGAACTGAGCCACCTTCAGGGCGTTCTGGCAGTGCCGCTCCATGCGCACGGGCAGGGTTTGCAGTCCGAGATCCAGCAGGAAGGCGTCCTGCGCGCTGGGCAGCACGCCGAAATCGCGCATCAGCTGCATCCGGCACTTGATGATGTAGGCCGCCGCGCCGTAATTGGCGTAGACCGTGCCGTGGTAGGTGGGGTCGGGCTCGGTGAACTCCGGGAACTTGCCGTTGCACCAGTCAAAGGACCCGCCGTCGACAATGACGCCGCCCACAACCACCGCGTGACCGTCCATGTACTTGGTGGTGGAGTGGATCACAACATCCGCGCCGAAGGCAAAGGGGCGGCAGAGCATGGGCGTGGCAAAGGTGTTGTCCACGATGAGGGGGATGCCGTTTTTGTGGGCGAAGGAGGCAAACTTTTCAATATCGCAGACCACGAGCGTGGGATTGGTCAGCGTCTCGGAGAAGATGAGGCGCGTGTTGGGGCGCAGCGCGGCGTTCAGCTCGTCAACCGTGGCGTCGGGAGAGACGAAAGTGCAGTCGATGCCAAAGCGCTTGAGCGTGACGCCAAAGAGGTTGACCGTGCCGCCGTAGACGCCCGCGGTGCACAGGATGTGATCCCCCGATTTGCACAGGTTCAGCACCGACAGCAGCGAGGCCGCCTGGCCGGAGGTGGTCAGCATCGCCGCCACGCCGCCCTCCATCGCGGCGATCTTCTCCTCCACAAATCCGACCGTGGGGTTGGAGATGCGGGAGTAGATGTGTCCCTCGGTGGGCTGATCGAACAGGTGGGCCATGTGATCGGCGGAGGTGTATTCATAGGTGGTGGATTGATAGATGGGCATGGTATGCGTTTCGCCGTCGCCCGGCTTATAGCCGCCGCGCAGGGCAAGGGTTTCCAGTTCCATGGTTTCTCCTCCCAAGCATGTTTTTAATTACTATACACGCATTTGTTCCGCATTTCAATTTAAGTTTCCGTGTCGATGGCCTCGTAGAACGAGGCGGGCGCCAACTCCCGGTATTTGCCGGGATGCCTGTGATAGAGGAACAGGCGCATATCCTGGCAAAGATGGCAGCGGTTGTAGTAGCTGCTCTTGGGCGTAAAGCCCTGTGCCTTGCAAAAATCCAGCAGGCTCTTGGGGTCCTGGGCCAAGCGCGTGTAGATGGGGAATTCCTCCGGGTCCAGCTCCTTTCCCAGCGCCTCCAGGGGCAGCGCCAGCCCCGGACACCCCGGCGGGATGTAGCCGCCGTATAGATCGATGTGGTAGTGCGACCGGCCGCCCAGCTCCTGGCAGGACCGGCACATGTGCGGGATGCGGGTGGTGGGGAAGGTGGGCATATCCCCTTTGTGCGTGCACAGCGCACGGCCCACCATGTTCAGGGCGTATCGGGGCCGCAACTGCGCCCAATAGTTCTTGCCGAAATAGCCCTCGTATTCCGCGCGAGCGTGCGGGCGATCGGTGGGAAAGGCGGTAAGGTCGGGAAAGAACTCGTCGATCCACAGCGCGGGGGTCACGGCCTGATCCCGGCAAGCCTGGGTGAGGAAGAACACCTTGTCCATGGGGATGAACTCGTTTTGGTACGGGGAGATGGAGACGCTCAGCGTGCGCACGCCCAGCGCGCGGACCCGCTCCACCGCAAGGCGCGCGCACGCCTCGTCCTCCACCCAGGAGGCGCTGGTCTCGACATAATCGATGGGCATGCCCTGCGCCTGCGCCACGGCAAGCACCTGGCACAGCGCGTCCATATCCATAAAGGGCTCGCCGCCGCTGACGTGCATGGAGGGCGCGCCCAGTTCTTTTGCGCGGGTAAAGATTTCACGCGCCCCCTCGGGGGAGAGGTAATCCGGCTCCCGGTCCGGGGAACAGTGGTAGAGGCAGTGCCCGCACCGCGCCTGGCAGCGGTAGTTCACAATCAGGCCGCCGGAAGTCAATTTGAAGATGCCCGCCATTGGTCACGCTCCCATTCTGAGAATCTCTTGCGGTTTTTATCTGGGTTGGGTTGGGGCCGCGCCGCCGGACCCCGCTTTTTTGGGCGCCCTTGCGACGGCGCGGTCGCATGCCGCGCTGTATTTGCTCCCCGCGTGGTGCGCGCGGCACGCCTCGCAATTGCCATGGCGTGGGCAGCGCGCGCGCTTGCAGGGACAGTCCTCCCGACTCTTTTGCATGCTTCCCTCCCATAAATTAACAGAAAAAAACGCCCGGAATCTTTCGAGTCTGGGCATTTTTTGTATGTGATTTAGTTGGCGGTCACTTCCACCCAGATGCGGTCGTAAAGATCGGCAACGTCCGCAACGTCGTGGAAGAACGAGCACCGCGCAATGACCTCAGGGGACGGATTGAAGGTGGGGTCGCTGACCAGATCATCGTCAAGAAGCGCTAGCGCCGCGTCGTTAGGAGTGGAATAGCCGATATATTCGCTGTTCATCGCCGCGATTTCCGGACGCATCATAAAGTCGATGAACCGGATCGCGCCGTCGGGATTTTTGCTCGTCTTCGGGATGACCATGCCATCTGCCCAGATGTTTGATCCTTCCTTGGGTACACAATACGCCAAATCGGGATTAATGTCAATACTGGTTATGGCGTCGCCCGACCAGACCAGGCCCAGGGCGGCCTCGTTGTTGGCCATCTTGTCCTTGATTTCATCCACGCCGTAGGCCAGCAGCACGCCGCTTTCCCGCTGGCGGATCAGCTTATCGCGCGCCTGCTCAAGCTCCGTAAGCGCGCGGGTATTGAGATCGTAGCCCAGGGAGCAGAGCGTCACGCCGAGGGAATCGCGGACCGAGTCCATCATCAGCACGTTGCGCTGGTATTTTTCGTCCCACATCGCCTCCCAGGAATCGATGGGACCGCCGGTCATCTTGGTGTTGTACAGGATGCCCACCGTTCCCCACATGTAGGGCGCGGAGTACTTGCTGCCGGGATCGTAATCGGGGTCCTGAAGCCAGGCGGAGGTGTTGGAAAAATTCGGGAGCTTTTCATGGTCGAGCGGAAGGAGCATGTCGTTTGTGATCATGCGTTCGATCATGTAATCGGAAGGGAAGGCCACGTCATAGCTCGCGCCGCCGCGGGCGAGCTTGATGTACATCTCCTCGTTGGTGGTAAAGCGCACGTAGTTGACCTGGATGCCCGTCTCCTCGGTGAACAGGTCCAGCGCCTCGGGACAGATGTAGTCCTCCCAGTTGTAGACGGTGATGCTCTCCTTGGCCGGCGCGCAGCCGGCGAGCAGGAGCGCAAGGGCGAGAAGGGAAGCAAGCAGTACAGGCAGTCTTTTCATCGATTGTTTCCTTTCCAAAGTGAGAGTCAGCGCTGCTCGGCCAGGTCCACCCGCTTGTTGAGCAGAAGCAGAAGGAGCAGCACCGCGGCAAAGAGCAGCGTGGAGAGCGCGTTGATGGTGGGGTTGATGCCGCGCTTGGCCATGGAGTAGATGAGGGTGGAGAGGTTTTGCACCTGCGAGGTGGTGAAAAAGGAGATCACAAAGTCGTCCAGCGAAAGGGTAAAGGCCAGCAGCGCGCCCGAAAGAATGCCGGGCAGGATCTCAGGCACCACCACTTTGCACAGCGCCTGTCCGGGCGAGGCGCCCAGGTCCAGCGCCGCCTCGTAGGCGCTCTCGTTCATCTGCCTGAGCTTGGGCAGCACTGAGAGCACCACGTAGGGGATGTTGAAGGTGACGTGCGCCAGCAGCATGGTGAAGAACCCCAGCGGCAGCTTAAAGAAGAGGAAGAGGAGCATCAGGCTTACGCCGATGACGATGTCGGGGGTGAGCATATTGACGTTGTTGACCAGGAGCCACAGGGCTTTGGACCGGCGGCGCATGCGATGGATGCCGATGGCGCCCAGCGTGCCGATCACCGTGGCCAGCGCCGCCGCCAGCACCGCCACGCCCAGCGTCACATAAAGGGCGTTGAGGATGTCCGGATCGCGGAAGAGCTCGGCGTACCAGCGCAGGGTAAAGCCGTCCCAGCGCGCGCGGGACTTGGAGGCGTTGAAGGAAAAGACGATCAGCGTAAGGATGGGAGCGTAGAGGAAGAGCAGCACCAGCGCCAGATACATCCGCTGGAAAAAGCGCCCCGCGCCCCCTTTCCGTCTCTCGGCTTTCATGCGTCTTGCCCCCTTTCCTCTTTGTCGCCAAAGCCCTTCATCAGCCCCATGGAGAGCAGAAGCAGCGCCATCATGATCAGCGACATGGCCGAGCCGAGGTTCCAATCCCCGGTAAAGAGGAATTGCTGCTCGATCAGATCGCCAAAGAGCTTGAACTGCGCGCCGCCCAGCAGGCGGGAGATGACAAAGGTGGTCACCGCCGGCATGAACACCATCGTCACCCCGGAGGCGACGCCCGGCAGGGACAGGGGCAGCACCACGCGGGAGAGGACCTGCGCCCGGCCCGCGCCCAAGTCCTGCGCGGCCTCGACAACGCGCGGGTCGATCTTGGAAAGCACCGTGTACAGCGGCAGCACCATGAAGGGCAGGTAGTTATAGACCATGCCCATGAGCACCGCGCCGTAGGAATAGAGCAGGCGCACCTCGCCCTCAGCGCCCAGGAGCGTTAGCAGGCGGTTGAGCGTGGAGGTGATCAGGCCGTTGCTCTCCAGCAGCGCCAGCCACGCATAGGTGCGCAGCAGAAAATTCATCCACATGGGAAGGATGAACAGCAGCACCAACGCGCCCCGGGGGTCGATCTCCTTCTTGGCCAGGAAGTAGGCCGCCGGATACCCGATCACAAGGCAGATCAGCGTGCACAGCAGCGCCATGCCCACCGAGCGCAGAAGCACGCCCAGGTAAAGGGGATCCAGCACTTTTGAGAAGTTCTCCAGCGTGAACGTCCCGCCGGCGTCGGTAAAGGCGTAGACCGCCACCAGGAGAATGGGGACGATGGTAAAGAGCGCCATCCACAGGGAGAAGGGCGCGGCCAGGTACTTGCGGTTCACGGCGCTCCCTCCCCTTTGGCGGGCGCGGAGCGGCGCATGACGTGGATGTCGCCCGGCGCGATGGCAAGGCCCACCTGGTCCCCCGCCGCGCGGCAGGCAGTGGAGTGTACCATCCAGGAAAAGGAGGGGGTGCGGATCATCATTTCGTAGTGCACGCCCTTGAAGATCACCGACTCAACCACGCCCAGGAGCTGGCCCTTGCCCGGCTCCACGATGCGCACATCCTCGGGCCGCACCACCACGTCCACCGGCGCGTTTTCCCCAAAGCCCCGGTCCACACAGGCAAACCCGCGGCCGTCAAACTCCACCCATTCGTCGCGCGCCATGGTGCCGGCAAGGATGTTGCTCTCCCCGATAAAGTCCGCCACAAAGGCGTTCTTGGGCTCGTTATAGATGTCCTGCGGCGCGCCGACCTGCTGCACCAGGCCGTCCTTCATCACCACGATGGTATCGGACATGGAAAGCGCCTCTTCCTGGTCGTGGGTGACGTAGACAAAGGTGATGCCCAGGCGCTGCTGCATGCTCTTGAGCTCCAGCTGCATCTCCTTGCGCTTCTTTAGGTCCAGCGCGCCCAGCGGCTCGTCCAGAAGGAGAACCTCCGGCTCGCCCACCAGCGCCCGGGCGATGGCCACGCGCTGCTGCTGACCGCCGGAGAGGGTGTCCACCCCGCGCTTGCCAAACCCCTGAAGGCCCACCAGGCGCAGCATGTCCTCCACCTTTTTTTCCACCTCCGCCCGCGGCCGCTTTTGAAGGCGCAGGCTAAAGGCGATGTTTTCAAAGACGTTCAGATGGGTAAAGAGGGCGTACTTCTGGAAGACGGTGTTGACGCGGCGCTTGTGCGGGGGCTGATGGGTCACGTCCACGCCGTCAAAGACAATGGAACCGGAGGAGGGCGTTTCAAACCCGGCGATGAGGCGCAGGGTGGTGGTCTTGCCGCAGCCGGAGGGGCCCAGCAAGGTGAGGAATTCCTTTTTGCGGATATAGAGATTTAAGTGCTTGAGCGCCTCCGTCTCCCCGTCGTAGGACTTGGAGAGGTCTTTAAGCTCGATCAGGCGCGCGTTTTCCACAACGGACATGCGATCTGTCACCTCCGAATTAAAAAGTGGGCGGGGAGGAAACCCACAGCACCTTGGCCACGATCTTGCCGTGGTTCTCCAGCCGGTGCGGGGCGTCGGGATGGAAGTAGAAGCTCTCGCCCTTGCGGCACTTATGCGTCTTTTCCCCCAGGCGAATGGTGATTTGACCGCCCAGCACGTAGCCGAACTCCTCGCCGGCGTGGGGGTCGTCCATCACGGTTGCGCCGCCCGCGTCAATCTCCATCAGGATTGGTTCCATCTCGTTTTTCTGCGCGTTGGGAATGAGCCAGGAGATGGAAAGACCCTTTTCCTCGTCGCGGGTATCGAAGACGTCCTGGGCGCCGAAGACGATCTTTTCCTCCTCCTGGTCGGAGAAGAAGGTGCGCAGGTCGGTGCCCAAACACTCGAGCACGTCCATCAGCGTCGCAATGGAGGGAGAGGTGAGGTTGCGCTCCAATTGGGAGATAAAGCCCTTGGACAGGTCGCACCGCAGCGCGAGCTCTTCCTGCGTAAGGCCGTGCCGCAGCCGCAACCGCTTGATTTTTTCGCCAAGATCCACGAAAGAAAGCGCCTCCTTAAGGTCTGCCCGCTAAACGGCGGGTTTAGCAACGTCAAGCCGCACAAATGGTGAGCGGCATGTTTACAATGGGTGAATAGCTTCTCGAAAAAGACCATAATATTGGACGGGAAGTTTAGAAACACTAAACGAAAAACAATAGGTATTTAACCATAAATCTCTCCGGTTGTCAAGAGAAAAATGGGAATTGTTAAAAAGGGGACGAGCGCCGGAAAAAACAACGGTTTTTTAAAACGGATTTCCAGGCGGGAGGAAGCGAAAAAACAGAAAAAGCTGATTTTTGCATCGACGGGAAATGGCGGGAAACAGGGCAAATTTCTGCGCCGGAGCGACAAAGAACGCGCGGGGAAACGGTTACAGTCTATAAAAGTGAACGCATATGGAAAAGAGGTGCTGCATCGTGGCGGAGCCTGCGAAAAACCGGCCGGCACGGGTCTGGAGCATGAACCTGGGGGGCAGGGAATCGCTCTGGGAGAGCCTAAAGGTGGAAGAAAATGTACAGAATTTTTTGGACAGCCGCGCGGGGGTGAGCATCCGGGAAGGGCTGCCGGTGCTGCTCATCTGTCTGTTCGCGGGGCAGGGCCGGCTCGTCGGCGGGTCCATGCCCTTTGCCTCGGCCCTGCTGGCGGGCGCGATGATGCGCGGCCGGTCGGTGGCCTGGGCGGCCGTGGGGTGCGCCCTGGGCGCGCTGATTGGCGGGTCGCCGCCGATGCTGCTGGCCTGCGCGCTGCTGTTCATCCTCTACGCCGCGCTCAAGGCCACAGACCTTGCGCCCAACGATTTGACGTGCGTGGCGGCAGCGGGGCTGGCGACGTATCTTTGCCCCGTGCTCTTTGCCCAAACGCTCTACGATCATCTCATGGCGCTGACGGGCGCGGCGGTGGCCATGGTGCTGGCGCGCATGTACGCCTCCGCCCTGCGCATCCGGCTTTACGACCGGGAATTGCTCTCGGCCGAGGAGATCATCAGCCTGGCCCTGATGGCGGCGGGGGTGCTGACGGGCTTTCGTTCGCTGACGGTCCTTGAGATGTCGCCGGTGATTGCCCTGCTCCTGTTTTTGTGCGTTTCCGCGGGCTACCTTTGCGGGGCGGGAATCGGCGCGGCGGTGGGCGCGATGACGGGCCTGTTCATGGGCGTTACCCTGCCCGTACAGCCCTATTTGATGGGCGGCATGGTGCTCATGGGTCTGCTGCCGGGCATCTTTTCCAAGCTGGGCAAGTGGGGGGCCGCTGCGGCGGTGCCGGTGGCCGCGGTATTGGCGGGCGCGCTGGACGCCCAATTTCTGACCTGGCAGCGGGCGGCGGAGGCGGCGCTGGCCCTAACCGGCTTTATCTGCGTGCGCAACGGGGTATGGTCGCGGCTGCGCGTATTTGTCAGCCGGGAGGAACAGGTGCGCTCCCGCGCGGTGCTCACGCAGGGCGGCGTGCGCGGCGAGGTATGCGGAAAGCTGCGGGAATACGCCACGCTTTACGGCCGCATGGCGCAGACGCTGTCGGGGTATGGCTCGGGCGGGCAGTACGCGGCCGTAAGCTCCGCGCTTCACGCCGTGGCGGGCGACCTGTCCCAGCCCGTGAGCGATCAGCCTCAGCTCTCCCGCGAGATCGCCCAGGAGTTGGACCGCGCCCACATCCGCGTCGAGGGCGTGCAGGCGCAGAGGGTGGGGGACAAGTGCCGCGTGTGCGTGCAGCTTCAGTGCAAGCGGCGCGACGGGCTGTGCGACAAGCGCATGGTGCAGGTGGCGTCCCTGGCAACGGGGCTGCCGCTGCGGGTGCGCCAGACGGGCATCTGCCCCAAAGAAGGGCCGTGCAGCCTGACGCTGGAGGAGGCCTATGTCTACGAAGCGAGCGTGGGCTTTTGCTCCCTGGCGCCGGACGGCGGGAGCGACTGCGGCGACACGCTGACCACCGTGCAGCTGCCCGAGGGGCAATACATGATGGCCCTGGCCGACGGGATGGGGCATGGAAAGCTGGCGCAGGAGGAGAGCCGGGCGGCGGTGGACCTGATGGAGGACTTTTTGCTGGCGCGCTTTGAGCCGGAGGCGGCGCTATGCGGGGTGAACGACCTGCTGCTGCACCGCGAAAAGGAGGAGTGCTTTTCCACGATGGACCTGTCGCTGATCGACCTTACCAAGGGGACGCTGCGCGCCATGAAGATCGGCGCGGTCTCCTCCTACATCCGCAGGGGCCGGCGCGTCATCTCCATCACCGGCGACGCGCTGCCCATGGGCATCATGGAAAAGGTGCGGCCGTCGGTGACGCAGCTGCAAATGCAGGATGGAGACGTGCTGGTGATGCTGTCCGACGGCGTGATCGACGCGGTGGGCGGCAATGAGGTTTGGCTCAACAAGGAGATTCTGGACATCGACGCGCGCAATCCCGAGGGCGCGGCGCGGCGCATCATCGGCCGGGCGCGCGCGGTGGGCGAGCATCAGGACGATATGACCGTGGGCGTGCTGCGGTTGATCAAGAAGGGAGGCGTATAAGCGGGGAGGCAAATACATCAAATTTACATTTTCTCCCTTCATTTTTACATATTCTTTGCCTCTTGCTTCTGCTATGATGGGGGGAGTAGAATGTAATACCGCCAAGGAGGGGAAGACCATGCCGAAGATCACCTTTATGGGTGCGGGGAGCACCGTTTTTGCCAAGAACGTGCTGGGCGATTCCATGATGACGCCGGCACTGAGCGAGAGCACCATCGCCCTGTACGATATTGACGCCCAGCGGCTGGAGGACTCCCGCATGATGCTGGAGAACATCAACCGCAACAACGGCGGCAAGGCCAAAATCGAGGCATATCTCGGCGTGGAGAGGCGCAAGGACGCCCTGCGCGGCGCCTCCTACGTGGTCAACGCCATCCAGGTGGGGCTCTACGACCCCTGCACCATCATTGATTTTGAGGTGCCCAAGAAATACGGCCTGCGCCAGACCATTGCCGATACCCTGGGCATTGGCGGCATCTTCCGCGCCCTGCGCACCATCCCCGTGATGCTGGACTTTGCCAGGGACATGGAGGAGGTCTGCCCGGATGCGTGGTTCCTCAACTACACCAATCCCATGGCCATGCTCACCGCCGCCATGCTGCGCGGGACGGGAGTAAAGACCGTGGGACTGTGCCACAGCGTGCAATCCTGCGCAAAGGACCTGCTGACCGGCCTGGATATGCCCTATGACGATCAAGTGCAATGGAAAATCGCGGGCATCAACCACCAAGCCTGGCTGTTGGAGATCACAAGGGATGGCAAGGACCTGTATCCGGAGATCAAGGCGCGCGCCGCGGCTCGGACCGAAAAGCACAAGGACATGGTGCGCTATGAGATCATGAAGCGGTTTGGCTATTACGTGACCGAGTCCTCGGAACACAACGCCGAATACATGCCCTACTTTATTAAGGACAAATACCCGGAGCTGATCGAGCGGTTCAACATTCCGCTGGACGAATATCCGCGCCGGTGCATCGAGCAGATCGACCGCTGGGGCAAGATGCGCCAGGAGCTGGTGGAAAAGCACGATTTGACGCACGTGCGGTCCAAGGAATACGCCTCCCACATCATGGAGGCGATGGAGACCAACGTGCCCTACAAGTTCGGCGGCAACGTGCTCAACCACGGCCTGATCCCCAACCTGCCCGCCGAGGCCGCGGTGGAGGTGCCCTGCCTGGTGGATAAGTCGGGCGTGGCGCCCACCTATGTCGGCGCTCTGCCGCCGCAGTGCGCGGCCATGAACCGCACCAATATCAACGTCCAGCTCCTGACCGTGGAGGCCGCTTTGACCGGCAAAAAGGAGCACATCTACCACGCGGCCATGCTCGATCCGCATACCGCCGCGGAGCTCTCCATTGACGACATTGTGGCTCTGTGCGACGATCTGATTGAGGCGCATGGAAACTGGCTGCCCAAGTACCATTGATCCTGCCCTATTTCACGGGTTTTAAAGGCCCCGCAGGCGCTGTGCCTGCGGGGCTTTTTCTTTGCGAAGGGGTCTTCCTTTGCGCCTGTTGAGCGGGGAACCGCCCGACGGGCGCCTTGTGGGAGATCCACCCCGGGCAATGCGCATCTGCGGGGGAGAGGCTGGACAAGAGCCTCTTCCCCAACCGAGGGCCGTGGGAAAAGATGGAAAGACGGCTTTCCCACGGCGGCGAATTCTGCTATAATGGTTACCAAGAAGTTGAACTTGGAGGTAGCGTACATGAACCCCATTGTGACGATCAAAATGAAGAACGGCGACGTGATGAAGATTGAATTGTACCCCGAGGTGGCGCCCAACACGGTGGCTTCCTTTGTCAAGCTCTGCCAGGACGGTTTCTACAACGGCCTGGGCTTTCACCGCGTCATCCCCGGATTCATGATTCAGGGCGGAGACCCGGACGGCACGGGCATGGGCGGCCCGGGCTTCACCATCAAGGGCGAGTTCCGTCAAAACGGCGTGGACAATCCCCTCAAGCACACGCGCGGCGTCCTGTCCATGGCGCGCACCCAGGCGCCCAACTCCGCTGGGTCCCAGTTCTTCATCATGCATGCGGATGCGCCGCACCTGGACGGCGGCTATGCGGCCTTTGGCAAGGTCATCGAGGGCATCGAGGCGGTGGACCACATCGCCGCGCTGGAGACCAACTATATGGACCGGCCGCGCGACTACCCCGTAATGGCGGAAGTGACGGTGGAGACCTTCGGCCAGGCGTATTCTCCCGAGCGCAAGTAAGCCTTCGGCATACAAAAGACAGGGACCAGGCGAGAAAAGAGCCTGACCCCTGTCTTTTGTATGCAATAAAATTAAAAGGAAGCGGAGCGCACTATTTTGCGGACTTTGGAGGCGTCTTGGGCGGCTTTTGCCGCTTGGGAGCGTAGGAGAGACTGCGCTTGCAGGCGGTAAAGACGATGTATCCGTCCGCCTCAAAAGTGCGCACGCCGCCGAAGATGGCGGTGAGCTTGTTGCGATACCACTTATCTCGCTTGACCACCATCACCATGCGCCCGCCCACCTTCAAGCGATTGAATCCCTTTTCGATGAATCGCTTGGCCACGGAAAAATCCGCGTGATACGGCGGGTTGGACAAAATCCAGTCAAAGTCCGCCACGGGGACCGCTTCCAGCGCGTCGCCCAGGACGATGTGCACGCCCGCGACCCCGTTGCGCGCGGCGTTTTCCCGTGCGCAGCGCACGGCCGATGCGTCCACATCGGTCATGTAGACATTCTCCGGGCCCAGGACCTTGGCCGCGGCAATGCCCACCAATCCTGCGCCGCAGCCCAGATCCAGCAGCTTCTGACCGGGCTCCAGCATTACCTGGGACGCCATGAGCAGCGTACCCGCGTCCGCATGAGAGGGAGAGAACAAACCGGCTTCCGCTTCGATGCACAGCGTCTGCCCCCATAGCATTGTTTGATACATAAGCGCCTCTTTTTCGCATAGATAAAGAAAAGGCGGTCAATCATAGCAATTGACCGCGGCATTCAGCGCAGGCACCTTGAGATAGGATATGAGAAGTGAGCTGATGGTTCAGCAAAATAGGATTAAAATGAGACTGTTAAAAGATATGAATCTAAAGAAGGTAACCTGTCATGACTACAATATATCACGCAATATGCCATTCGTCAATAAAGTTTATGTAAAATTAAAAATGAAAATAACGGGATATACAGCGGATTATTGGTGAAAAGACGCCGCGTTATGTTTATTGCTGTATAACCTTGAAGCGAGCGGTTTGCGCGCAAGAAATGTTAAGAATGGGATATTTCTTAAAAGTACGGCGCTTGATCTTGCATCTGCTACCGGTTCGTACTATAATGATCTCCGAAAAAAGTATGCAGGAGCGCTCAAAGGTCCATAACGTGCCAAAATGCCGAGAAATTCGGCCGATTTATGCACCTGTGTAGACGATGACGCATACAAATGCTCAAAACGAATGAAAACGATCTGGAGGTAGCCTTATGGGTTTTATCAAGTGCCCGCGCTGTGAACTCAACTATATGCCCGATACCGAGCGTTATTGTGCGGTTTGTAAGCGCGAGATGCGGGGCGAGGACGAGCAGCCGGAGCTGGAGCTGTGCTCCGCGTGCGGCGAGCATCCTGCCGTGCCCGGTGAAGAGCTCTGCGCCACCTGTTTAAAAGAACTGACCCGCCAGGAGGGCGTTGTGGCGAGCGTGGAAGAGGATGACCCCGTCGTGCCGGAGGAGACGGATGTGGTTTCCCTGGAGGCGACCAGCGAATTGGAGGAGATCGAGCTGGACGTGGTGGATGAGGAGATCCCCTCCACCGAGTACAGCGAGATCCACAAGGAGCTGGGCATGGACGACGATGTGGAGGAAGAGGACGAGGACGACCTCAAAGATTGACGTAAAGGAGCCGTAAGCCCATGCGCATTTTTGCAATCGGAGACCTCCATCTGCCGGGCGGCCAATCCAAGCCGATGGACGTGTTCGGCGCGCACTGGGCGGGGCATTTTGAAAAGATCGCGCAGGATTGGCGCGCGCGCGTGGGGCAGGAGGACGTGGTGCTGCTGCCGGGCGACCTTTCCTGGGCCATGACGCTGGAGGAGGCCGCGCCGGACCTTGAGGCTGTGTGCGGCCTGCCGGGCAGAAAGATTCTGCTGCGCGGCAATCACGACTATTGGTGGTCCTCGCTCACCCGCGTGCGCGGCCTGCTGCCGCCCGAGGCCTTTGCCCTGCAAAACGACGCCTGCGTCCTGGGGGATGCCGTCTTTGCCGGCACCAGAGGATGGACGGTGGCGCCCTCCGCCGCGAACGAGCGGGATTACAAGATCTACCGGCGCGAGGTGATGCGCCTGGAGCTCTCGCTCAAGGCCGCCGCACAGAAGGGGGGCGGCAGACCCATCGTCGTTTTGCTCCACTTTCCTCCCTTCGGGGACAAAAAGGAGGGCAGCGGCTTTACGGAGCTAATGGAGAGCTACGCGGTGAGGCACTGCGTCTATGGCCACCTGCATGGCGAGGGGCTCAAGTATGCGGTCAGCGGCGAGCGCGGCGGCGTGAATTACCATCAGGTCTCATGCGACGGTCTGGGCTTTCAATTGCATCAATTCGAGCTTTGAGCGCCGCCATTGCTTAACTTAGGTAGGAAGAGAATCCCCCGAGGCGCTTTTTAAAACCATGCGCGTATGCACGCGCATGGTTTTTTCTTTGTATATCTTCACATATGATCACGGATTTGCATTTACCCGACAATTCTTCGCACGGGAATTTATTTATGTCGTGGATATTCGGGCATCAAATCAATCAATTTAATTGTCCGCCCTTCTTTATCCAATAGAATTTCAATATTTTCCACATCTCCGCCTA